>NZ_JBFUGC010000017.1:0-109157 GCF_056403115.1 Mesorhizobium sp. P3_A2 | reverse complement strand
TCTGGCCGAGCCGGGGGTGCGGCAGGCGGTGGTTCTGGCACAGGGCGAGGGCGGGGCCAAGCGGCTTGTGGCCTATGTGGTGGGGGAGGGCCTTTCGGGGCCGGATTTGCGCGAGCGGCTGCGCCGGCGGCTTCCCGATTGGCTGACGCCCTCGGCGGTGGTCACGCTTGCTGAACTGCCGCGCACGGCCAACGGCAAGATCGACCGCCGGGCGCTGCCGACCCCGACCCCCGAGCCGAGCCGGGCGCCCCTGGGAATTCTGCCGACCCAAGAACTCCTGATCTCGATCTGGCGCGACCTGCTGCACTGCGACGTCGCTCCCGACGACGATTTCTTCGCGCTCGGCGGCCACTCGCTGTTGGCCCTTCAATTGCTCGCGCGCGTGCGTGAAGTTTTCTCAGTGCAGACGTCGGTGCGGAAGTTTTTCGAGGCGCCCACCGTCGCGGGTCTGGCGGAGACCCTCGCGGTCGCCGTGCGCGGCGACCATTCCGCCGTCATTGCCCGGGGCAAGCCGGGCGAAGACGCGCCGATGACCTTGGCCCAGCTCGAACTCTGGACGGTGGCACAAGCCATCGACGAGCCCGGCGCCTTCGTCATTCCCATGGTCGTACGGCTGAGGGGACCGCTTGGCGCCGAAGCCCTGCGCGCCGCTTTCGACGACGTTCTGTACCGTCACGAGCCGCTGCGTTCGGCCCTGCTGTTCGAGGGTGGCGAGCCTGTCATACGTCTGGTCGAAGCCGGGCCGTTCGAGCTGGCGTTCGACGACCTTGCCGCGCTGGCGCCGGTACAGCGCGAGGCCACCGTCCGCGAAATCGCCGAGCGCGAGACGCGCCGGCCGTTCCCGCTCGAGCGGCCACCGTTCTTGCGCGCGCGGCTCATGCGGCTCGGGGACGACGATCATGCGCTGGCGCTAACGCTTCATCACATCGCTGCGGACGGCTGGTCGATCGCGGTGCTCGTTCGCGATCTCGGCGAAGCCTATCAAGCGCGCCTTGCCGGCCGCCGCCCTGAGCTGCCGGAACTGCCGTTCAGCTTTTCAGACTTCGCCCGCTGGCAGCGCGACTCCCTGCTAGGCGAGGACTGGGGCGGTCAATTGGCCTATTGGCTCGACCAGCTGGCCGGGCCGCTCCGGCCGCTTGAACTGCCTCTGGATCACCCGCGAGCCGACGCTGGAGACTTGCGCGTCGGGGCCTGCCAGCTGACGCTGTCTGCCGAACTGTCGGATGCGCTTCGCGCGCTGGCTCGGCGCGAGCGATGCACCTTGTTCATGACGCTGCTGACGGCGTTCAGTCGTCTTCTTTACGAATTGACGGGAGAATCCGATCAGCGCATCGGCGCGCTGGTGGCCAATCGCGAGCGTCCGGGCGCCGATCAACTCGTCGGGATGTTGATCAATGTCATCGTCATGCGCTTTTGCGTCGATGAGGGCCTGAGTTTCATTGAGCTGATGCGGCGCGTGCGTCGCGTGGCTCTGGAAGCCTACGCCCGCCAGGAGGTTCCGTTCGGCCTGCTCGCCCGTGTTCTTCAGCGCGTGCGCGGCGTGCGGCGCGAGCAGATCTTCCGTGTGATGTGCGTCTTACAGGACGCTCCGCCGCCGCTCGATCTCGGTGGTCTGCGGATCGTCCCGTTTCACGAAGGCGCGGAGGACTGGGATCCGGCGTTGACGCCCAATTCCTTCGATCTCGTGCTTATGGCTTCGGACGAGTCCGATGGAATCCGCCTCCACCTGAAGTACCGGCCGGGACTGTTTCAGCGTGCGACCATCGAGCGGCTGCTGGAGCGCCTGGCAGCCCTGCTCGGCCAAGCGGTCGCCGCGCCCGTGGCTCCCGACCGCGAACTGGCGATGGAGGTGCTTCATGAGTGAATGGTTCCACCGCTTTAGGGCTACGTCGCGCGAGGGCGGCGTCAACCTTTTCTGTCTGCCTCACGCTGGCGGCTGCGCCTCGGCCTATTTCCCGTGGAGCCGTGCCCTGCCGCCGTTTGTCAATCTCTGGGCCGTCCAGTTGCCGGGTCGCGAAGGCCGCATCGCGGAGCCGGCCGTGACATCGGCCGGGCGACTGTCGGCGCAGATCGTCGAAGCGATGATGCCGCTGCTGGGTGAGCCCTTCGCCTTGTTTGGGCACAGCCTGGGGGCGCTGCTCGCGTTCGAGATCGCCCGTACCCTTCGCGATCGCCGCTTGCCGGCCCCGGTCACGCTGTTCCTCTCTGGGTGCGGCGCGCCGAAGCCGCGACGCGCCGCCAATCGCATTCACCTTCTGGCGGATGATGACTTTCTCGCCGAGGTACGGCGCTTCGGCGGCACGCCGCCGGAGGTGCTCGCCGACGCCGAGATGATGTCGCTTGTTCTTCCGAGGCTCCGGGCGGACATCGAACTTTACGAAAGCTACAGTTTTTCCGGCGGCCCGCCGCTGGCCGTCCCGATCGCAGTGTTTGGAGGACTTGACGACGTGGAAGCCCGCCGCGACGAGCTTGCCGGATGGGCGCGCCTTACGACCGGGCACTTCCGGCTGCAGCTATTTCCGGGTGATCACTTCTACCTCAATTCTCAGCGCGCCGCTCTCTTGCGAGCCATAGGCGGTGCCTTGCAAAGGAGCTTCGACCATGAGGGATGATATCGAATACCGCGTTGTGGTGAACGTCGAGGAGCAATACTCGATATGGCCGGTCGACCGCGATTTGCCGACCGGTTGGAAGGACGCCGGCTATCTCGGAAAGAAGAGCGATTGCCTTGCACATATCGCGAAGGTCTGGACCGACCTGCGGCCCCTCAGTCTGAGAAACGCCGCTTCCTCCTGAAGCGCGTCGCACTTGATCGGCGTGACGACATACCTACAGCCCTGATTGGATTAAAACCCATGCCCACTCGTGCATTCCCAGGGAGATGATCGGTCGGGGCGGGTCGATGAGGGTGTTCCAAGCATAGCAGCAATGATCGAGCGTATTTTCGCAGAATATGAAGACGCGGTTCGAGATCCAGTTGCGGCGCATGGACTGCCAGACTTGAAGCGTTCCTGGCATTTGGACGGCGCGATGGTGATGTTGGACCGGGATGTTCAGCGCGCCGGCGAGATAGCAGGGCGAGTGGGCGACAAGGCGCCTGACGCGCTCGCCCCAGTCACGCAGGGGCGCCATGTTGGTCTTGACCCAGGCCTCATCAATGAAGACTAGGCATGTTGGGTCAATGCGCCTCTGATAGCGGGTCCAATGCGCGCCGCGGCGCCTAAGCTTCGGCCTGAACTGTTCGGCCGGCAGAACGGTTTTTTAGTGCTCATCCCCTCCCGAAGGAGGAAGCGTCCAACGCTAGCGGGATAGACATTGAGGCCGCGGCCGGCCTGTGCCGCCGTCAGTGATGGCTCTCGCTCTGAAACGGGGCGTTCGCGTACACGTGATCTGATGAACGCCGGAGTCCTCCAGTGCTACCCGTCCCGGATGTGCAAAGGAGGGTATGCTCGTGAGGGTCGGCCGTAGGCGGTATCGCACCGCTGAGTTTGAGGTTGTGTGGTTCAATTGCGATGTTCCACGGTTGGGCAGGATCGCTGCTCAGCAGTCTGTCGTCCGCCGCGTCGTATCCAGTACGCGGACACGGCGTCAACAGAGCGTGACTGCAGCCAATGGGGATTGCGCCGCCAGGCACCGATCGCAGAAGAAATCGAGGTCTGCGTTCTCGAGTTGCACGATAATCGAACTTGGTGGGATATAGGTGGGCGACGCGCGCTTCATCGACGCTTAAGATGCCACATGTGAGGTCTTGAAATTCTTCTTGGCCCTTGCGATCTCGTGGTCGAGTTTCGCCTTGGATGAGGAATTGTGCATGACGACGACAACTGCAGAAAAGCTAGCCGAGAGGCACGTCTTCGAGGCTGACGTTGCCCGCTTATTGCACATGATGGTCCATTCAGTCTATTCCGACAAGAGTGTCTTTCTCCGCGAACTGATCTCCAACGCCTCCGATGCCTCCGAGCGATTGCGCTTCGAGGCGATCGCGGCTCCCGATCTGCTAGCACAAGATCCGTCCGGCCGTATCGTCCTGTTGCCGGACGAGGACGATCGCCGGCTCGTTGTCGAGGACAATGGCTTCGGCATGGGCCGTGACGAGATGATCGAGGCGCTAGGCACCATCGCGCGCTCGGGCACGCGAGCCTTCATGGAGCGCGTCGAAGCAAGGAAGGCAGGGGAGGGAACGCAGTTGATCGGCCAGTTCGGCGTCGGCTTCTATTCCAGCTTCATGGTTGCCGACCGTGTCGATGTCATCTCACGCCGCGCCGGATCGGACGAGGCTTGGCTCTGGTCGTCGGACGGCAAGGGCAGCTACACCATCGCACCTGTCGATCTAACGGAGGCGCCCGCTCGCGGCACCCGCATCACCTTGCACCTGATGGAGGATGCCAAAAGTTATACGTCGCGCTCGACCCTGGAGCATATCGTCAAGGAGCATTCTGGCCATGTGCCGGTGCCGATCACCATCATTGAGAAGGCGGGCGCGGAGCCGTCCGAATTGACCGACGGCACAGCGCTGTGGACGAAGGCCAAGATTGATATTACGACCGAGCAGTATACCGACTTCTACCGAAGCGTGTCCGGCCAGTACGACGATCCGGCGCTGACCGTGCATTTTCGCGCCGAAGGCCGGTACGAATACACGGTCCTTGCCTTCATCCCTGGCTCGCAGCCATTTGACCTTTCCGATCCAGATCGCAAGGGCCGTATGAAGCTATATGTGAAGCGCGTCTTCATCACCGACGATGCCGACCTTCTGCCGCGCTATCTGCGGTTCGTGAGGGGACTGGTGGAGACTGCCGACCTGCCGCTCAATCTCTCGCGTGAGATGATCCAAGACAGTCCGATCTTGGCGGCAATCCGCAAGGGTGTTACAGGCAGGATCGTCAAGGAGCTGGAAAAGCTGGCCGAAAATGGCGCCGGTGCCTTCCACAAACTGTGGGACAATTTCGGCAGCGTCATCAAGGAAGGCATCTGCGAAGATTTCGAGCGTCGGGCGCAGTTGACGGCGCTAGCACGGTTCCGCACCACCGCTTCGGGCGGGGGGCATCGTTCGCTTGCCGACTACGTCAAGGATGCCAAGGATAGCCAGGACGCGATCTACTTCTTGGTCGGCGGCAATCTTGAGCAGCTGAAGACATCGCCGCAGCTCGAAGGGTTTCGCGCACGCGGCATCGAGGTTCTGCTGCTGACGGATCCGGTAGACAGCTTCTGGGTAACCAATGCGCCGGACTTCAAGGGTAAGACGTTCAAGTCGATTACGCAGGGCGCCGCCGATCTGGCAAAGTTCGCGAGGCCGGAAGGGGATGCCGCGTCGACCGGCGCCGCCTCGGCCGAAATGCAGGGCTTTATCGCCTTTGCCAAGGAGAAGCTCGCCGGCGAAGTCTCCGATGTGCGCAGTTCGGACCGATTGACTGAGAGCGCGGCGTGTCTCGTCGCCTCCGAGCAAGGCTATGACCGTCACATGGAGCGGATCCTGCAGGGTGCTGGGCGGCCCCAGTCCGGAACTAAGCCAGTCCTTGAGATCAATCCCTATCATCCGACCGTGAAAGCGATCGCTGCCGAGACCGAGGATGCAACGCTGCGCGAAGATGCGACGCTACTGCTTCTTGACCAAGCCCGAGTGCTGGACGGCGACAAGCCAAATGATCCGCGTGCCTTTGCCGACCGACTTTCACGGCTTCTTCAGATGTCGTTGAATGTCTCTTAAATTCCCAAACTACTATGGCGGTGTTCTTCGGAGCTTCGCGTCGTGATCATCTGAAATCCTTTGAGGGCGGGCACTCGCCAAAGCCGGAGAACCGCGCGGGATGGAGGAAATTCGCCTCCGCCGCGCGCGGTGAACGGGACAGCCAGCAGCGTCAGCGGCCGCAGGATGGGACGTGGGACTGACTGTGCCTTTCCGCGGTGATCCGCATGCCCGGCCAGTTGGGAAGCGCTGCGGGAGACTCCATTGTTTGTACACTCCGGTCCGATTGCGGTTCGGGCGAGGGACGAGGAATTGTCGGCCGTGAAAATTCCGATCCAGCTTCAGGCGTTGATCGTGCACGATCCGCTCGAAGTGCATGTCTGGGACGAGGCCGTGCCCAAGCGCGAATATGGTGGCCCCGCGATCGCGTCGTTGTTCCCGCATGCCTCGCGCTGCGGCATCGAGGGCGAATGGGTGGTGGCCTGGCAGCAAGCGCGTGAGTCCGCGGCCGAAGCCATACGCCTCGCATCGGACGAGGAACACGCCGAGGCGATGGGAGACCGCGCCGCCAAGATCAACGCCGCCCCGAAAAAGGAAATCTCGGTGAGCACACCCGGCGGGAAAGGCCCCACCTTGAGACCCCGAACCCTTAAGAACAACGTTGGTCCCATTCTAGGCGCCACGGTGGTGCCGGGCAGCGATTCCGAAGCCGGCGCCACCACCGGCAAAACCGAAGCTGCACGACACGCCGCCTCCGACAAGGCCGCCCGATCCCGGATCGCGTACGGCGCTGACCGCCTACTGATTGCGATCTGGAACCGCGCGGCTGGGGGTTGCTGCCTCAGGCGTTGGAAACCTCGGCGGAGGAACGGCTGGTTGATTTCCGCAACCGGCATGCCGTGGGTGCCGATGGCGGCTACCATTTTGGGGGACTTACATCGAAAAGTGCTCAAGCATGATTAGGAACGCCCGTGGGGTATCGAGCGGGATCGTTGTGCACCAGGATGACGGCGCTGGCCGAGAGTTCCAGCGCGCGCTTGATCACTTCGCGCGGATAGACCGGCGTGTGGTCGACGGTGCCGACCTGCTGCACCTCGTCGGCGATCAGAACGTTCTTCTTGTCGAGGAACAGGATGCGGAACTGTTCGCGGTTCTCGAAAGCCATGGCCGAGCGGCAATAGGCAAGAAGCTGCGTCCAGTTGGACAGCACCTCGCGGTCGCGGACTTCCGTGCGTGCCATGCGCTGCGCGGTAGCGGCAATCACCTTCAGGTCGACCGCGACGGCGGGGCCGATGCCCTTGACCTCCTGCAGCAGCGCCACCGGTGCGCCAAGCACTTCGCCGAACGTGCCGAAACGCGCCAAAAGGGCTTTGGCGATAGGCTTGGTGTCGACGCGCGGGATCAGGCGAAACAGCAGCAGTTCGAGAAGTTCGTAGTCGGGCAGGGCGTCGCCACCGCCGGCAACAAATCGCTCGCGCAAGCGGTCGCGATGGCCATGATAATGCGGCTTCTCGGTTGATTTGTCTTTTAGCGCCTTGTCCTTCGCCGGCGGCTCAATCCACCGCTCGGAGAAGAACCCCCGTTCGTCGTCATTGCCGTTGTTCGCCATATGCAGCCCACATCCCTTCGAGGCAGACATTAGAGCTTTTCTGGCGTGGATTGAAACAGTTCGTCACGCAGATCGTGGAGGCGGCAAGATGCAGCCACGATTGCGCAACAAAACTTAACACCACTTAATGCATGCAGCCACCTTCACCTGAAATGCTGACAGCATCGGGGGCTTTCGCCTTTTATGCTTGGAGCACGCATGTTCGCTAAAATCGAGACTGGACTATTTGCCGGCAGGGCATCTGTCGCGGCGATGGCAATCCTGTTTTCAACGCATTCGGGCATGGCAGCCGATGCCATCGCCGTGAATTCCGACGATTTCATCCCGCCGCCCGACGTTTCCCGATTTGGGCGCTTCGAGCAGAAGCTGGCCGATTGGCACGTCGTCCTTGGCGGCGGCGTCATCATCGTCCCCAAATATGAGGGCAGCGACGAGTTCAAGGTCATGCCGGTGCCTTTCGTCACCGCGACATTCCTCGACATCGTGACGATCAATCCGTCAGGCGCCAACATCGCCGTCTATGAACAAGGGCCGTTCGAACTGAGCGCGCGGCTCGGTTTTGAAATGGGCCGCAAGGAGGACGACGCCGATCGCCTTCGCGGCCTGGGCGATATCGATATGGGCGCGAAAGTCGGCATGAAGGCGGCCGCGAAGTTCGGTCCGGCTGAGATCTTCGCCCAAGTTGACAAGACCATCGGCGGCAGTGACGGTTTGGAGGGCGAGGTGGGGATCGAGCTTAGCCGACCTCTGACCGAATCGTTGATCGTCGGCGCCAGCGCATCCGCCGTATTTGCCGATGAAAATTACATGCAGGCCTATTTCGGCGTCACGCCGGAACAATCGGCTCGCTCAGGGCTGGCGCGTTATGATGCCGGGGCCGGGTTGAAGCGCGCCGATTTTTCGATTTCCGCCACATATATGCTCGATGCGAACTGGATGGTGCGTGGCAAAGCGGGAGTCGGCATTCTCCTGGGTGACGCCGCCGACAGCCCGATCGTCGTCGACAAGGTTCAGCCCTCAGGGATGCTTCTGGTCGGATACCGGTTCTGACACTAGGCAGGCGCACATGCAGGCTATGACAAAATCCGAGCTTGCCTGGCAAAGGCAGCAAGACGACTTGAACACCGAAGCGGCAAGGCAAGGCCCACGCATCCTTATCGTCGAAGACGATTTCGAGATTGCGCGCATGCTGGGCGACACGCTTGCCGAAAACGGCATGATCGTGGAAATCGTCGGCAACGGTGTGCGGATGAACGCCGCGCTTCGCAGCCAGAAGTTCGACCTCATTGTTCTCGATGTCATGCTGCCCGGTGAAAGCGGCCTCAACATCTGCCGCCGCCTTCGCGCCGAAACCAACATTCCGATCCTGATATTGACCGCGCTTGGCGAAGAAATCGACCGTATCTTCGGGCTGGAGATCGGTGCGGACGATTACGTGACAAAACCGTTCAGCGGGCGCGAACTGACCGCGCGGATACGCGCTCTGCTGCGCCGCGCAGCCTATGCTCCCGAAGAGCGGGATCGATCGAGGGTGCTTCGCTTCAACGGCTGGCGCATCGATCCCATACGCCGACAACTGCATGACCCGAGCAATGCAAGGGTTGCCACCACCACGCATGAATTCGACCTGCTGCTTGCATTTTGCCGCAATGCGGGCCGTGTTCTGTCACGCGAAGAGCTTCTCGGCGTAACGCATGCCGGGCTTGCCGGCCCGATCGAGCGGAGCGTTGACGTCCACGTCAGCCGCATCCGCCAGAAGATCGAAAAGGATGCGCGCGATCCGGTGCTGCTCAAGACCGTTCGGCTGGGAGGTTACATCTTCACCGCGACGGTGGAGGAAGCATGAGGAATTTCCTCGGCCGTTTCCTGCCGCAGTCGGTGCGTGGGCAGTTCGCGGCAATCATTGTCGTCGCGGTGATCGTGATCCTGTCCAGCGGCTCGGCTGTCGAGAGTTTTACAGACTATTTCGATCTCCCGGCCGTGGAAGACAGCGCCAGACAGACTGATGTTGTCGCCACTCTGCTGCGCGGGGCGCGGATGGAGGATCGCGGCGTGATTCTGGCAGCGGCAAGGCGAGCCGGCTTTGACTTCAAGATGCTCCCCAGGGAACAGATCCGCGCTATCCCGACGTCCTACCTGGAATGGCAAAGTATCGCTTGGCTTCTGCGGATCGAAAAAGGTTCGATTGATGGGCGTTGGATGAGGATCGGCGGCCAATACGCGTTTGTCGTCGACCTGGACCAGCAGAGCGTCCTGGCTCATTTCGGCATGCCCGATTCCTTTCTGACATCAGGCACCGTCCGTTCTTCGTTCTACAGGTTCATGGCCTTCGTTGCCTTGCCCACGCTGATCTGGCTCTTTGCCGTATGGACCGTCACAGGCCCGCTGAAGCGCATCTCCACGGCAGTCGGTTCGGCCGAGATCGAGAATGGCGACGAGCTTTTCATCGAACGCGGGTCCACCGAGATGATCGGCCTGACGCGCGCTCTCAACCGGATGAGAACACGTATAAGGACGATGATCGAGAACCGCACGCGCATGTTGCGCAGCGTCAGCCACGATTTGCGCACGCCCTTGACGCGGCTGCGGCTTCGCGCCGAGCGTATGGACGAGAATTCCATTCGCACGGCAATGCTGACCGACATTCAGCATATCGAAGACCTGATCAGCGAGACCTTGACCTATCTGCGCAACGACGTCTCGACGGAGAAGCTGCAGCGCGCCGATATTGCCAGCGTGCTGCAAACTGTCTGCGCGGAATTCTCCGATGTAGGGTTCTCGGTATCATATTCGGGACCGGACCGGCTTCTGGGCTGGTGCAAACCCAATGCGCTGGCCCGTGCGATCACCAATCTCTGCGACAATGGGGTCAAATTTGCCGGCAACGTCACGGTCGCGTTGACACAGACCGGCTCAGCGGCACGCATCGCGGTTGGTGACGATGGGCCGGGCATTCCGATGACGGCGCGCACTCAGGTTTTCGAGCCCTTCTTCAAGGAAGATGCCTCGCGCGGCGTTGCTTCGAAACATGGCTTTGGCCTGGGCCTCTCGATCGTCGCGGACATTATCCAGGGGCATGGCGGCAGGATCGAACTGCAAGACAACCAGCCCAACGGACTGATCGTTACCGTCGACCTGCCGAATGAACCAGCGATCCAGCTATCATGACATGGCATCCGCCCGAAACGATCGGGCCGCCGGCGCTTCATTCGGCCGGCGCGGTTCGATTGCGAAACTGCTGTGCCATCCAGTCGATGAATACGCGCAGGCGCGGCGATAGTTGACGCGTGGGTGAATAAAGAACGTGAACCGGTAACGGTGTCGGCGGAAAGCCTGTGAGCACCTCGACCAGCGCGCCGCTGGCCAGTTCCGAGACGACCCGGTAGCGTGGCACCTGGATCAGCCCGAGACCGAGGCAAGCGGACGCAACATTGGTCTCGGGGCCGGTCACCGTCACATTGGCAGGCAAGGTGAGCCGGCGGGGCTTGCCGTCGACGCTGAAGACGAGCGGAATGATCTCGGCTGCTTCGGGCGACATCAAGCCGACCATTTCGTGGCCCGCAAGGTCGTCGGGCGTCTGCGGAGTGCCGAAGCGGCTGAGATAGTCGGGGCTGGCGAAGGTGCCCCTTTCCAGCGTCGCCAGACGCCGCTTGATCAGCGGGCTGTCGGCCAGTTCGCCGGCGCGCAGGAGACAGTCGAAGCCTTCGCGGATCATATCCAGAGGCTGGTGCATCTCGCTGATATGCAGCCGGATGTCCGGATACTGCTCACGAAAGCGGGGCAGGCCGGGCAGCAGGAAATACCGCGCCTGGGTACCATGCATGTCGACGCGGACCAGGCCCGACGGTTTGGCGCCAACAAAGGCGCCTTCGGCGTCTTCCAGATCGGCAACCAGGCTGACGCAGCGCTGATAATAGGCTTCGCCGTCCAGTGTCGGGCTGACCTGACGGGTCGTGCGCTGCAAAAGCCGCACGCCAAGCCGTGCCTCCAGACCTTTTACCGCGTCGGTGACAGATGAGCGGGGCAGGCCCAGGTCGTCGGCGGCCTTGGTGAAGCTGCGCCGCTCGACGATGCGGATGAAGACGCGCATGGCGTCGAAGCGATCCATTGTTCGAATTCTCGAATGATGATGTCGGATTATGCCCGATTATCCGCACCACTGGAAGGGCCATCTTGTAGGCAGCCGATCAACGGCATCCAACAAGGAGACAGACCATGACCAACCAGACCAATCAGACCGGCAAGATCGCCCTCGTCACCGGCGCCTCGGGCGGCATCGGTGCCGCCGTTGCCGAGCGCCTCGCCAGAGACGGCTTCACCGTCGTGGTGAACTACGCCGGCAACGCGGCTGCCGCAGAGGCGGTCGTCGCCAGGATCGAAGCGGCCGGAGGCAAGGCAGTGACGGCCAAGGCAGACATTTCGGACGCTGTCGCGGTGACCCGCATGTTCGACACGGTCGAAACCGCTTTCGGCGGCGTCGACGTACTGATCAACAATGCCGGCATCATGAACCTCGCCACCATCGCCGACAGCGACGACGCGCTGTTCGACCGCACGATCGCCGTCAATCTCAAGGGCACCTTCAACACATTGCGCGAAGCGGCGAAGCGTCTGCGCGACGGCGGCCGGATCGTGAATTTCTCGTCCAGCGTCGTCGGCCTGCTGCAGCCGACCTATGGCGTCTACGCCGCCACCAAGGCTGCAGTGGAGGCGATGACCAGCGTGCTCGCCAAGGAACTGCGCGGCCGCAACATCACGGTCAACGCGATTGCGCCAGGGCCGACGGCAACGAAACTGTTCCTCGACGGCAAGCCGCAGGACCTCGTCGATCGCCTGGCCAAACTGGCCCCGCTCGAGCGCCTTGGCCAGCCCAAGGATATCGCCGACGCCGTAGCCTTCCTCGCCGGGCCGGACGGCGCCTGGATCAACGGCCAGACATTGCGCGCCAATGGCGGGATCATCTGATCCTGCCGCCCGCCCGCACACGCAACCTCAATCAAGGAACATCGTCATGTCCAAGTTCGTCATCCTCGTCACCGGCGCGTCCTCGGGCTTCGGCCTGATGACCGCCAGGTCGCTGGCCGAAGCCGGCCACACGGTCTACGCCACGATGCGCGAGACCACAGGGCGCAATGCCCCCCAGGTCGCTGCCGTCGCCGCCTGGGCCAGTGAGCACAAGGCCGATCTGCGCACCGCGGAACTCGACGTGCAATCGGACGCCTCAGCCGAGGCCGGCATCGCCCACATTATTGCCGATGCGGGCAGGCTGGATGTCATCGTCCACAATGCCGGTCACATGGTGTTCGGTCCCGCCGAGGCCTTCACCCCCGACCAGTTCATCCAGCAGTACGACGTCAACGTCCTGGGGGCTCAGCGAGTCAATCGCGCGGCACTTCCGCATCTGCGCGGGCAGGGCAAGGGCCTGCTGGTCTGGGTCGGCTCGTCCTCGACACGCGGCGGCACCCCGCCCTTCCTGGCTCCTTATTTCGCCGCCAAGGCGGCGATGGATGCGCTGGCCGTTTCCTACTCCACCGAGCTCGCTTTGTGGGGGATAGAAACAATCATCATGGTTCCCGGCGCCTTCACCAAGGGCACCAATCATTTTGCGCATTCGGGCAAGCCGTCCGATGCGGCGCGCGTTGCCGAATATGAAGCCGGACCCTATGCCGGGATCGCCGATCGGGCGCTGAAGGGGCTGGCTAGCCTCGAGCCCGCCGATGCCGATCCGTCGGAAGTGGCGCGCGCGATCGTTCGCGTCGTGGACATGCCGTTCGGCAAGCGGCCGTTCCGCGTCCATGTCGACCCGTCTCAGGATGGTGCGGAGATCGTCAACGGCGTTGCCGATCGCATGCGCCGGGAGATCTACCGCAACATCGGCCTCGAAGAGCTGCTTCACCCGGCTGTTGTCGGCTGAGGTCGCTAACCACAAGAACAAGAAACACAAACGGGCCGGCGCTGTGTCGCCGGCCCGTTTGCGTATTTGGATCGCTAGGCCGGCAAGCCGGGGCGGTCGAGCTTGTTTGGCGACAGCGTGAAAATCTCGCAGCCCGTGTCGGTAACGCCGATCGTGTGTTCGTATTGCGCCGACAAGGAGCGGTCGCGCGTCACCGCCGTCCAGCCGTCCGACAGCACTTTCACATGCGGCCGGCCGAGATTGATCATCGGCTCGATGGTGAAGATCATACCCGGCCGCATCTCGACGCCTTCGCTCGATGTGCCGTAGTGCAGGATGTTGGGTGCGTCATGGAACAGCTGGCCGACGCCATGGCCGCAGAAATCGCGCACCACCGAGCAGCGTTCGGCTTCGGCATAGCTCTGGATGGCAGCGCCGATGGCGCCGGTACGGGCACCTGGCCGGACCGCCGCGATGCCGCGCATCAGGCATTCATGGGTGACTTCGAGCAGGCGCTCGGCGGCGCGCTTGATGGTGCCGACCGGATACATGCGCGAGGAATCGCCGTGCCAGCCGTCGAGTATGTAGGTGACATCGATGTTGACGATGTCACCATCCTTCAACGGCTTGTTGTCGGGAATGCCGTGGCAGACGACATGGTTGATCGAGGTGCAGGACGATTTGGTGTAGCCGCGATAATTGAGTGTCGCCGGCAGCGCGCCATGATCCATGCCGTATTCGAAAACGAAACGGTCGATTGTCTCGGTGGTGACGCCCGGCTGGACCATAGGCACCAGCTCGTCGAGGCAGCGCGCGGTGAGGTCGCAGGCCTTGCGCATGCCGGCAAAGCCTTCCTCGCCGTAGAGGCGGATCTGGCCGGTGTTCCTGAGGGGTGCGGTGGCGGCGTCGAGATAGGTGACCATGGTGTCCGTTTTGTCTGTAAGCGGGCCATGCCGGTCAGCCCGTTCGAAAATCTTCCCAGATTTGGCATTGGAAGCCGCTAGGTTCAAGGAAGAACTGCGGCGAGGGGCTCGCGTCGGTGATATTCATGCCCCGAGGCAGTGTCTTCCGACCTTGTCCGCCTGCGCGAACCTTTCCTTTTTGGGGCTCCGTCTACTGGGCGATCGCCGAGACGCTCGGCATGGCGGGAACTGCCGCACTGGTGCTTGCCGCGATATTCGCCTTGCCATCGGCTTATGTGCTCTTCATAGCCGTGCGCATGGCCTATGAGGCCAAGACCGATCCGGCCAACCAATAGTAACAAACTCCAGGAACGAGTGCAGCGGTTTCCATCGGGAATTGCTTAGAAAACAAAGCGTTAAAGTGCGCGCCTGGGCGCGCTTTAAACGCCCGGACGCGGCGACCCCAGTGACGACACATTCTTGCGCGACATCAGGTCAAAGCAACTTTTGACGACGAACGGCGTTGTGGCGACACCAGTTCGGGAGACTTGGAAATGGACAGATTGCAATTCGAGGTGCCGGTGCGCATCGCGCCCGCGCCCGGGCTGCCGGTAGAGGAGATTTACAGCGTCGAACAGGCGCTGGACGTCCTGCATGAGTGGCCAAAGAAGCGACAGGGCAAGGTCTATGAGGCGGCGTTCAACGCTTGCTTCGGCGCCACGGTGGATGTCGTCAAGACCGAGGACGCCTGCCGTGCGTTCATGGCGTTCTGCCGGGTCAGCGGCCTGCTGGCCAGGGACATGATGATTACGGCCAAGCGCAGCGGCGGCGAGGCGAGGGGCCTGCGGATCTAGAGCTTTTATTGACCCGGAGGCTGACCATCCGACTCGCTCGGATCGTCGCGGACTCCGCGGCGTTAAGGTTCCGTTTCCGACTTCACAGTTAGGCATGACGCCATAGAGCAGCGTCTGATTCGTTGCGTCAGTGTCATGGTGCAGAATATGTCCTCAGCAAATGTGCGCGCCTTTCCGCTAGACCGGCAGACCATGCTGGTGCGCGATGTGGCGGCCAGGCTGGGCAGGCTGCATGGCGATACGGCCAACTCCTTCTGGAAGGCCACCGCGCGCGAACTCCTCGACAAGGCGATCGCCGCCGGCAGCGATGCTGCTTCGGCGGCCAACGACGTCCGCCGGTTTTTTGCAGCCGTCCAGGACGAGATGCATTTCAAAGCGGACGATGCCGCTCCGGGACAGCGCCAAACGCGCACCCGCTTCTAAACCATCAGCACAACATCCTTCTATAGGCCCCGGCATCACTGCGTGGCGGGCGCCGACACCAGACGCAGGCCGGTCTTGGCGTCGACGACTTCAGGCTTTGCACTGTCGATCGCGCCGTCCCAGCCGCCGCCGAGCGCCTTGTTGAGCGCGACATAGTCGGTGGCGATGGCGATGCGGCTTTGTAGCAGATCGTCCTCGGCCGAATAGAGCGAACGCTCGGCATCCAGCACGTCGAGAAGGCCGGCTTCCCCTGATTTGAACAGCGTGCGCTCGAGATTTGCCGCCTCGCCATAGGATTTCACCGAAGCCGCGAGCTTGCTGTTCCTGATGCGCTCCTGGCGCAGCGCGACGATGGCGTTTTCGACATCTTCGAGCGCCGACAGCACGGACGTCTTGTAGGCGATGAAATACTGATCGCGCTCGGCCCCGGCGACGTCGGCCGCCGCCTTCAGCTGCCCGGCATTGAAGATCGGCACGCTGAGCGTCGGCCCGAACGACCAGCCGATGGTGGAATTCTTGCCGAGGTCGCCGACCTTGAAAGCCGAGGTGTCGATATTGCCGGTCAGGCTGATCGCGGGATAGCGGGCCGCCTCGGCCTGGCCGACCTTGGCGGTATATTGGGCATATTGCCGCTCGGCCATGCGCACGTCCGGCCGGGTCAGCAGGATGTCGGCCGGAATGCCGGTCGGCAGCGGCAGGCGCGGCGTCGGGATCGGCGCGCCGCGCTTCAGCCGCTCGTTCAGCGCCGCCGGCGGGCGGCCGGTGAGCACGGAAAGCCGGTGTACGGCTTGGGCGTAACTGGCCTCGAGCGAGGGAACATCGGCCGCAGTGGCACTTGCCTGTCCCTGGGCTTTGGCGACGTCGGCCGCTGTCGCCGTACCGGCCAGCAGCATGGTGCGGGTGAGTGCGGCGGTCTGCTGCTGCGATGCAGCGGTGCGCCGTGCCAGCTGGATGCGTGCCTGGTAACCGCGCGCCTGCGCATAATAGGAGGCAACGTCGCCGACCAGGGTCAGCAGCGTCGAGCGCAGCTCCTGGTCGGAGGCATCCACCCCATAGTGGGCAGCGTCGACGCCTCTGCGGTTGGCGCCGAACAGGTCGAGTTCCCAGCTGGCGTCGAAGCCGGCCTGGTAATAGCTGTAGGCATCGCCGGCGCTCCCGCCTTCCGTGGTTGCGGCGGTCTTGCTGCGTGTGGCCGAGCCGGAACCGTCGGCCGTCGGGAACAAGGTCCCGGCGCTCTGGCGGTAGCTGGCGCGCGCCTGGCGAATCTTGGCCTTGGCGGTGGCGACGTCGAGATTGCCGGCAACCGCCTCGTCGATGAGCGTGTTCAACTGGGGATCGCGTAGGCGCTGCCACCATTGCGACAGTTGCGGCGGCTTCGCCGATTTGGACGACTTCTGGTCGCTCCATGCTGCCGGCATCGCCAGAAGCGGCTTCTCATAGTCCGGGCCGACAACGCAGCCCGAAAGCAGGACAACGGCAAGCATAGGCAAAAGCGTCCGCGTCGCGGCCGGACGGCCACGTTCAAAACCTGTCATACGAAATACCCTTATTGCTGGTTGGCTGCTGCTGGCGTCTCGCCCGTTTCCTGTTTAGCCACCTTGCCCTTGAAGATGCGCCGCACCGTGACGAACAGCAGCGGCACCAGGAACACGCCGATCACCGTCGCCGCGATCATGCCGCCCATGACGCCGATGCCGACGGAGTTCTGCGCGCCTGAGCCGGCGCCGTTGGCGACCGCCAGCGGCGTGACGCCGAGGATGAAGGCCAGCGACGTCATCAGGATCGGCCGCAATCGTTGTCGCGCCGCCTCCAGCGTCGCCTCGACGAGACCCATGCCGGCCGTCTGCCGCTCGATGGCGAACTCGACAATGAGGATCGCGTTCTTGGCGGCGAGGCCGATCGTGGTCAGCAGGCCGACCTTGAAATAGACGTCATTGGTCTGGCCGAACAGGCTGGCCGCCAAGAGCGCGCCAAAAATGCCGATCGGCACCGACAGCATGACCGCGAACGGGATCGACCAGCTCTCATAGAGTGCTGCCAGGCACAGGAACACGACCAGTGCCGAGATCGCGTAGAGCGACAGCGCCTGGTTGCCGGAAAGCCGTTCCTGGTGCGACAGCCCCGTCCATTCATGGGAGTAGCCGGGCGGCAGTTGCGCGACGAGTTTATCGATCTCGTCCATGGCGGCGCCGGAGCTGATACCAGCGGCCGCAGAACCCTGGATCTCGACCGCGGCCGAGCCATTGTAGCGTTCGAGCCGCGGCGAGCCGAATGTCCAGTGGCTGGAGGCGAAGGAGGAGAACGGCACCATGGTGCCGGCGGAATTGCGGACCTGCCATTTGTCCAGATCCTCCGGCTGCATGCGGAAGTTCGGGTCCGACTGCAAATAGACCGGCTTGACCCGGCCGCGATCGATGAAATCGTTGACGTAGTCGCTGCCCCAGGCGGCCGACAGGGTGTTGTTGATGTCGGCCAGGTTGACGCCAAGCGCGCTGGCTTTCTCCTGGTCGATGTCGACCGAGAATTGCGGCTGGTCCTCCTGGCCGTTGGGCCTTGTGGCGGTGAGCACCTTGCTCTGCGCGGCAAGTCCGAGAAGCTGGTTGCGTGTCTGGATCAGCGCGTCATGGCCAGCGCCGTTGACGTCCTGCAGGTAGAAGTCAAAGCCGTTGGTGTTGCCAAAACCCTGGATGGCGGGGGGAGCCAGCGCAAAGACCTGCGCGTCCCTGATCTTGCGGAAGGCGCCCATGGCGCGGCCGGCGACCGCTTGCGCCGCCAAGGCCGGTGATTTGCGCTGGCTGAACTCCTTCAACGGTACGAAAGCAATGCCGACATTCTGCCCGGCGCCGCCAAAGCCGAAGCCGGAGGCGGTGAACACCCCTGCGACGGCGTCCTTTTCATCGTTGAGATAGTGGTCGGTGACTTGCTTCAGCACGCGCTCCGTGCGGTCCTGCGTGGCGCCGACCGGCAGCGACACGCTGGTGATCAGGATGCCCTGGTCCTCTTCCGGCAGGAAGGAACTCGGCAGCCGGGCAAACATCCAGCCCATGGCGATGACGATGGCCAGGAACACGGCGAGGAAACGCCAGGACCGGTTGATGATGCCGTGCGAGCCGTCGCGATAGGCCGTCGTGCCGCGGTCGAAGACGCGGTTGAACCAGCCGAACGGACCGGTCTGCGTCGCATGGTCCTTGGGCCGCCGCAGGATGGTGGCACAGAGCGCCGGCGTCAGCACAAGTGCTACTAGCACCGACAGCACCATTGCCGAGACGATGGTCACCGAGAACTGCCGATAGATGATGCCGGTCGAGCCGCCGAAGAAGGCCATCGGCACGAACACGGCCGACAGCACCGTGGCGATGCCGACCAGCGCGCCGGTGATCTCGTTCATCGATTTGCGCGTCGCCTCTTTCGGCGACAGGTCTTCCTCCTGCATGACGCGCTCGACATTCTCGACCACGACGATGGCGTCGTCGACGAGCAGGCCAATGGCCAGCACCATGGCGAACATGGTCAGTGTGTTGATCGAATAACCGAAGAAAGACAGCACGGCGAACGTACCGAGCAGCACGACCGGAACGGCAATCGTCGGGATGATGGTGGCCCGCAGATTCTGCAGGAAAACGAACATCACCAGGAAGACGAGCACGATGGCTTCGAGCAGCGTCTTGACCACCTCCTCGATCGACAGCCGCACGAAGGGCGAGGTGTCGTAGGGGTAGACGACCTCGACGCCTTGCGGGAAGGTCGAGCTCAGCCGGTTGATCGTCGAACGTACCGCTTCCGCCGTGCTGATGGCGTTGGCCCCGGTCGCCAGATTGATGGCGACGCCGGCTGCCGGCTTGCCGTTGTAATTGGCTTGCGTCGTATAGCTTTCGGCGCCGAGCGCGACGGTGGCGACATCGTTGAGGCGGACCAGCGAGCCATCGGTCTGGCTCTTCAGGATGATGTTGCGGAACTGCTCGGCGGTCTGCAGCCGGCTCTTGGCGGTCACCGTGGCATTGAGCTGCTGGCCCTTGCGTTGCGGCAGGCCGCCGAGCTGGCCGGCCGACACCTGCGTGTTCTGTGCCTCGATCGCGGCGGCCACGTCGCTCGGCATCAGGGCATATTTGGCGAGCTGGTCGGGGTCGAGCCAGATGCGCATGGCGTAGCCGGACCCGAAAAGCTGCGTCGAGCCGACACCCGCGACACGCTTAAGCGTGTCGTTGATGGTGGAGTCGACATAGTCGGCGAGATCGGTCGAGTTCATCTTGCCGTCGCTGGAGACGAAGCCGATGACCATCAGGAAGCCGGTCGAGGATTTGGAGACGGTGATGCCGTTGCTCTGCACCACCTGCGGCAGCTGCGACTGCACCAGCTGCAGCTTGTTCTGGGTCTGCACCTGCGCGGTATCGGGATCGGCCGCGGTGGTGAAGGTCAGCGTGATCGAGGCTGCACCCGTCGAGGTCGACGTCGCCGTCATGTAGTCGAGATTGTCGATGCCGGTCATGCCTTGCTCGATGACCTTGGTCACCGAGTTTTCCACCGTCTGGGCGTCAGCGCCGGGATAGGTGGCGCTGATGTTGACCGTGGTCGGCGCGATCTGCGGGTATTGCGAGATCGGCAGCGTGGTGAGGGCGAGCAGGCCGCCCAGCATGATCACGATGGCGATCACCCAGGCGAAGATCGGCCGGTTGATGAAGAATGCGGACATCGGATCAGTTCCTGGTCTTCGGGGCGTTGGCGGCCACCTCGGAGGTCGCAGGTACGGCCGAGGAAGTCTGCGCGCGGTCCTTGACCTCGCCGGTCGCCTCGTCGATCGTCACCTCGACGCCGGTCGCATCGCCGCCAGGGCGCACCAGTTGCAAGCCCTCGACGATGACGCGGTCGCCGTCGCCGACGCCCGAATCCACCAGCCAGCTGTTGCCGACGCTGTTGCGCACGGCGAGCACGCGCTGCTCGACCTTGCCAGCGGCGTTGATGACCATGGCTGTCGCTTCACCCTTGGTATTGCGGCTGACGGCGCGCTGCGGCACCAGGAAGCTGTTCTGGGCGACACCTTCCTCGACCAGCGCGCGCACATACATGCCGGGCAAAAGCAGGCGATCCGGGTTGGGGAACTGAGCCCGCAGCGCAAAAGTGCCGGTGGACTGGTCGACATTGGCGCTGGCGAATTCCATCTTGCCGGTCGGCGTATAGACGGTGCCGTTGTCGAGCTTCAGCTTGACCGAGACATTGGGGCCGCTGAACTTCAGCCGGCCTTCATTGATCGCCTGGCGCAAATTAAGCAGATTGGTGCTCGACTGCGTGACATCGACATTGATCGGATCGAGCGCGCGGATGGTGGTGAGCACGGTGTCCTGGTTGGCGGTGACCAAGGCTCCCGGCGTCAGCGACGATTTGTCGATGCGGCCGGCGATCGGCGCGGTGATTTTGGTGTAGTCGAGATTGATGCGCGCGGTTTCGACACTTGCTTTGGCCGACGCCACATCCGCCTGCGCCTGCGCCAGCGTCGCGGCGGCATCGTCATAATCCTGCTGCGAGACCACCTTCTGCTGCAGCAGCCCGGCATAGCGGTCGAACTTGGCCTGTGCGGTCGGCACTGCTGATTCAGCCTTCTGCTGCGAAGCTTTCGCGCTATCCAGGGCTGCCTGGTAGCTCGCGGGGTTGATGAGGTAGAGCGGCTGGCCGACCACGACCTCGCTGCCCTCCTGGAAAAGCCGGGCTTGAATGATGCCGTTCACCTGCGGGCGCACATCGGCTGTCAGCGAAGCGCTGGTGCGTCCCGACAGTTCGGCCGTGATGGCCACCGACTGCGGATGCAGCGTGACGACACCGACCTCGGGCCGGCCGGCAGCGCCCATGCCTGCCGGTGCCTGGGCTCCTTCCTGCGAGCAGGCTGCGAGAAAGAGCGTGGCGCCTAGCACGGCAGTCCAGGATGCGGACCTACGCGACGGCAAAAAGAACTGGCTGGACGGGAGTGGCATGGCGTCGGTCATCTTTCGCTGGAGTTGCGGTCGAAGGTCATGGCAATCGGAAGGTCATGGCAATCTGCCGCGCCCGCTTGCGCTGCGTCGAGCAGTGCCTCAAAGCGGCTCATCTTGCGCTCCTTCTCGGCGGCCAGGACGTATTCGACAAGCAGAATAAAAGTCTTGGCCGCGATGCCCAGTGCCATCAAGAGGCCACTAGACAGCGTTTCACCAAGCGCTTGGCCCTTGATCGGCAATGGGCGGCCCTTACGCAATTTTCTTGTCATCAAGGGTGGCGCTCGACGGCGTCGAAAACGGCAGCGACAGGCGCCAGGCGGCGAAGCTTAGCCGGATCGCGCCCTTGAGCGTATCCGCCGGCAGGCCCGGCTGCACGGCTCGCGCGCCATGGCCGGTCGAGCCGAGCGAGCCGCCAACTGGGCCAAAGGCTGCGATCAGCCGCAGCATCATCAGGGCTTCCCACATTGTCGTGCTTTCGTTGCTTGATGGCGGCCGGAACTGGCGACCATTTTCGGAGAGAGAACCGGCCGGCCCGAGACCGGGTGTCAGCGGGCCGGCCGGCGCAGCCGGTCAGAGTTGCTCGTCAGTCCGGGGTAGGGCATTGGGAGCGTGTCTGTCATGGCCAGGCAGACCTCCTGGACCGGCTGCTTCCGGCGGATGGCCCCAGGGACCGGGGGGTGGGCCGTGAGGCTCCGCCGAGGCAAGGATTTCAAGCTGTTCGGGCGTCAGTTTGGTGCGAAGGGCTGAAATGGCGTCCTTCAATCTGGTGGCTGCGACCGCGCGCTCAATAACATCGTCGGCCAGCTTTTCCTGGAAGGCGAAGGGATCGCGGGGACCTTGGTCGGCTTTGCCGCCGGAGCCATCTGCCGCTCCAGGACCACGATTGCCGGAACCACCGGGGCCATGGTCGGGGCCGGGCGGCGCCAGCACCGCCTGCAGCGCGCTGGTATAGTCGCGCCAGGCATCGAGCTGTTCGCTGCGCACACCGATGCGGGTTTCAAGCGCGGCAAGCCGAGCTGCGAGCCTGAATTGCGGCGGCGGACCCATGCGATGCGGATCGAAGCCCTCCGGTCCGTGCCATGCCGGCCGGTGCGGCCAGGGACCTTGATCTGGGGGACTCTGGTCCGGGTCGTCCTGCAACGCCAAGATTTGCGGTGGCTCGCCGGGCGGCGCGACAAGATCGGGCTGCTGCGCAAGGGCT
The DNA here is from genome assembly GCF_056403115.1 of Mesorhizobium sp. P3_A2. Taxonomy (NCBI): domain Bacteria; kingdom Pseudomonadati; phylum Pseudomonadota; class Alphaproteobacteria; order Hyphomicrobiales; family Phyllobacteriaceae; genus Mesorhizobium; species Mesorhizobium sp. P3_A2. The sequence goes on along the minus strand of NZ_JBFUGC010000017.1, from coordinate 86,626 downwards.
GGATGAATGGCGACCGCGGAGAACAGGCCGAGCACCAGAAGTCTGCTTTGCATGACGTAATCCTTTCCCACATGCATCGGATGGCGGCAGGATAGGGGGCCTCTTTTTCCGCTTTGCTTCTGTCTGTTGCCGAAGGTTTCCAGCAAAGGGAGATTTGTTTCGGAATGTTTCTGCCGGATAGCTGGCAACATTCGGTTGCAATTTTATCTGCTGTGCGCCGGCGGCTTGCCTATAATCGGCGCGGTAACCGGCAAAGGGCATGTCGCAGGCAATGCAATCGCAACCCCATATCCTAGTCGTCGACGATGACCGCGAGATCAGGACGCTGCTCGGGCGCTATCTCGACGGCCAGGGGTTTCGCGTGTCGATGGCGGCGGATCGGCGCGAATGCGAGCAGAAGCTCGGCACCGGCCAGTTCGACCTGATCGTGCTCGACGTCATGCTGCCCGACGGCTCGGGGCTGGATATCTGCCGGGGCTTGCGCGACCGCAAACCGCATATCCCGATTATCCTGCTGACGGCGCTGAAAGAGGATGTCGACCGCATCATCGGCCTGGAACTCGGCGCCGACGACTATATCGGCAAGCCGTTCAACCCGCGCGAACTCTCCGCCCGCATCCGCGCCGTGCTGCGGCGGGCGGCGCCGGAGGAGTTTGCCGCACCACGCGCGCGCATCTACCGCTTCGCCAGCTACACGCTGGAGCCCGACATCCGCAAAGTGACCGACGCTGAAGGTGCCCTTGTCGATCTCACCGGCGCCGAATTCGACTTGTTGCAGGTGTTTCTCGACCGCCCCGGCCGGCTGTTGTCGCGCGACCAGTTGCTCGATCTCACACAAGGGCGCGAGCGCGAACCGCTTGATCGCTCGGTCGACGTTTTGATGAGCCGGCTGCGCCGCAAGTTCGGCGAAACCGGCGAGGGGCCCTTGTTCAAGACAGTGCGCAATGGCGGCTACCAGTTGACCGCGCGCGTCGAGGCCGTGGAGGCCGAGATATGAACTCGCTGCGCCGGCGGCTCATTCTGTTGCTGGTTGCTTCGATCGTCGGCGTGGTCGGCCTGGCCACCGCCGCCGTGATCAGCGTGCGCGGCGGCGGGCCGCCGCCGGAACTGACCGTGCCCTGGATTGCGCAGCAGATGGAACTCGTGGTGCGGCTGCAGCCCGGCCCTGTCCCTGATGTGCTGAACGTGCAGCTCACCGATCATCCCGCCGGCGGCAAGGTCGCCCGTGCCGAAACGGCGATGCTCAACGACATACTGCGCCGCCGAGGCTTCGACCTCCGGGCCATCGTCAGCGACAAGGCGGACGAACCCGGACAAATTGCATCGGTGCAAATGCCCGACGGCCGCTGGGCGATCATGGAGGTGCCTCATGTCAAGGCACCAAGGCGCGAATGGCTGGTTCTGGCCGGCTGGATCTCGCTGATCGTGGCCGGCGCCACGGCGGTGTCCGTCTATTTCACTTCCGTGTTGATCCGGCCGCTGGAAATGCTGGAGGCCGCTGTCTCCAAGATCGGCTCGGACGGCGTGCTGGCATCGGTGCCGGAAGTGGGCTCGGCCGAGGTCAAGGCGACTGCGCATGCGCTGAACCAGCTCTCCGCCCGGCTGAAGACGGCGATGGAAAGCCGCATGCGGCTGGTCGCCGCCGCCGGCCATGATCTAAGAACGCCGATGACGCGCATGCGGCTGCGCGCCGAATTCCTCGACGACGACCGCGATAAATGGCTGCACGACCTCGACGAGCTCGACCGCATCGCCGATAGCGCGATCCGGCTGGTGCGCGAGGAGGTCAACCAGGACGCGGTCGAACCGGTCGACCTGGAAAGGCTGGTGCGCGACATCGCCGCCGAGATGCGATCGCTGGGGCATCAGGTGTCGACCGACCGTCTGGACAAGGTTTCGGTGCGGGCAGGGGCGCTGGGCCTGCGCCGTGCCTTGCGCAATCTGATCGTCAACGCCGCCACACACGGCAAGGGTTGCAGCGTTTCGCTCACCGCTGCCGACGGCCGCGCCGTCCTGGCAATCGCCGACCATGGCCCCGGCATCCCGCCGGAATTGCTAAACAAAGCGTTCGAGCCATTCTTCCGCGTCAACCCCGCCCGCTGGCAATCCATCCTCGGCGCCGGTCTGGGCTTGGCCATCGCCAAGGAAATCGTCGAACGCTATGGCGGAACCATCACGCTGGAAAACCTGCCGGGCGGCGGGCTTTTGCAGACGGTGGGGTTTGAGGTGGTTTAGCGCGCGGCCAGGTCCCTCGGCGATCCCGGTGCCGGTCCGGCCCGAATCGGCTATGCCTGCGCCATGCAGGAAACGTCTCTCTACGTCCCGGTGAAGCGGTTTCTTGAGAGCCTGGAATTCACGGTCAAGGGCGAAATCGGCAATTGCGATATCGTGGCGGTGCGTGACGGCGAGCCGCCGGTGCTGGTCATTTGCGAACTGAAACTGCAGTTCAACCTGGAACTTGTCCTGCAAGGCGTCGATCGCGCCGCCGCTTGCGACGAGGTATGGTTGGCGGCACGAATGTCGGCGCGCGGCAAGGGCCGCGAGCATGACCGTCGTTTTCGCGCGCTCTGTCGGCGGCTCGGCTTCGGGCTTCTAGCTGTCAGCAGCAAGGGCGAGGTCGAATTGCTGCTCAGCCCGGCCGCTCTGCCACCGCGCCGCGACCCGAAGCGGCGCTCGCGGCTGATGGAGGAACACCGGCGCCGGCGCGGCGATCCGGTGGTCGGCGGCGGTTCGCGCGCGCCGATCATGACCGCCTACCGGCAGGATGCGCTGGCCTGCGCCGCCGCCATGACTGATGGCCCGAAGCGGCCGCGTGATCTGAAAACGATTTCGCCACGCGCGGCCAGCATCCTTTTGGACAACGTCTATGGATGGTTCGCCAGGGCCGAGCGTGGGGTCTATGCGCTGACCGAAGTCGGTCATGCCGCCCTGCAGCGCTGGCCGCAAGTGGCGCACGATCAGGGGTGAGTGGCTGCCGGCGTCAGTCCTCGGATGGCAAGGCGCTCAGCCGCCGGTAGGCGACGCCATCGAAATTTGCCGTCACAAGATCTTTCACCGACATCTTGCGCTTGCGCCCGTCGCTGCAGCTGTAAACCGGCGCGCCGGCGTCGCTGCATTCGCTGGCGGTACAGATGCGGGCAACGCAGTTTCCGACCGTCAGCCGAAAACTGCCTTTTCCTGCAAAACCCTGCAGCAGGCTGCCATCCGCCGCGCGCCATGTCCGCGCCCGGAATTCCGCACGCAACGACCATGGCTCGAGCGGGACCGCCAGATTGGTCTCACCGGTGCGCCCGGCAAGGTTCAGGCGGCTGCGCGCCATGCCTGTGGTGTAAGCGGTGATGAGATCCGATCCGCCGGCATAGGCCGTCGCCATGCTGGTGTGGTCAAGCACATGCGAGATACGGTCGCCTGCCTCCACCGGCTGCATGAAGACGACCATCAGAGCGAGGAAGGCAAAGCCGGCTTGCAGAGCATTCCATCCGCCGGCCTGCGACGGCCACCGGTCCGTATGCGATGTCTCCCAAGCCAGCATCCTGCCGATCCCGCCCGTGGCACCTGCCACAATCCGCCGTCATCGATGAAGGCACAATGACGGCTGGATCCTGACATCCGCCGGTAAAGACGGCGTTGCCATTCGGATGATGGATGCATCACGGACTGGAATGCCGCGCTTTACTCCAGCCTCTACGCCGATGCGCCGCCGGAGGGCTGCGAAAGCCTGCTGAGCGCCAGGGATTTTCTGTCGCCTATCGCGACGAAAGACGTGGCCAGCACGCTGCGCACGCCCGCCGACCCGCTCGACGCTTCACTCATCCACGACGAGCGCCCGACTGGTTGGGCGGACTGGCTGCGCAGCGCCGGCGTCGAGCCACAGGCGGGCGCCAGGATCCGCGAGGCTCTTCGCCGGCGGTAGGGATGGCGGCCCGCGGAAACGCTCGCTGGTGGGGCTAGTAGCGGCCCAGCGGTCAAGGGCGGGGGGCTTGAGGGTTTTGACCACCGGGCCTAACCGGCGTGAGGGTGCCGGCTGGCAAGGGATCATACGCCGACATAACGTGTTGTAGAATGGGCTCCTTCCGTTCCCGAACCGTGCAGGAGACGTTCCTTTGCGTAAGGGAAGGCTAAACAAACCACCGTCATCTGACGATGGTCCAGGCGCCGCGCTACATGAGCCGGATGGGCCACCAGCAGTCCGCCGCGTGCCCCCACGCGACGGACCTCTGATGGGAGCGGCTACATCCCTAAGGAATCGACCGCTTGTAGATGTATTGTGAACTGCCGGGATCGCGTTAGCCTATGGTGTGATCGCGGAAGCCCGAGAGAGGAGATTGGCGCCATGGGCGAAGGGCTAGGCGACCACGACATTGAAAAGGGCTGGTGGGCGGCTCGCGTGCTGCATTTTCCGAAATTGAACGTTTCGACTTGGTTCGACGGGTCCGAGATCGTGGGCATCACGCATGGGTCGCACACGGTGCTGGGCAAGGGTGAACGCGCGCTGGCGAAGGCGGCTAGTCGTTAACCCGCCTGATTTTCTTGGATCCAGCTTAGTAGCGCTACATCTCATTGGAGCCGATCACACCCGACTCGCCTTCAGAGAAGTTAGTTCGTGACGGCCCCGCAGCGGTGAATACTACACCAGCCACCTCAAACGCCTGAAGTAGGGCGGCGAGCTTCGTGGGACGCGGAATCCTCCGCCCGTTTTCAAAGTCGCGTATTGTCCCTTCGCTCAAACCGCTCTTTGAAGCGAGCCGCACCTGAGACCAGTTCAATAGCGCCCGTGCCGCCCGCGACTGCTCTGGTGTCATCACCAGGATCGAAGCGCTTTCGCCTCTGCCGTCCTGCTGGCTGACGCCGTGGTTCCTAATGTCGTCGGCCATGACCGTTCCTCCTGGCAAAGAACAGCGGCTGACAGCGAATGTTCCATCTCGCTTACATAAGAGACAGCTACGGAGCCGAACCAGACAATGAGATATTAAGCCCGCCCGTCAGGTCTTAGTCAGCAGCCTGACTTTTGAGAGCCTTCGCCGAGCGAGTTTGCGAGCCGCGTCTGCGAGGTGATTGCCAAAGACTTCGGTGACGAATGCAAGGGTCATCAAGTCGATCAAAAAATCGCCGATCGCGCCCGAGACAACGTAATCGGACCTAGGTCCCATGTGCAATGGGCCTGACGTCGGAACGCGGAACGTTTGCTCAGGCGCTACGTTCGGCAGTGTCATTCGCGTCGTTGTATTGGGGAGGTGGCTTGATGCCAATTTCGAATGAGTTGAAGGACGAGTACCTGGAATTTGAGTGCCCCAACTGTTCCCATGTAATGCTGAAAAAGGGCTCGTGGTTCAAGGTTATATCGAGCTTCAACTGCGACCAATGCGACGCGAGGATAAGGCTTGGCTATCCGGACAAGCTCACACTTTTTGAACAAAAAAAGCGAAGCATGAACCTGTCTGCAAGGTGAGAGTTCAAGCGGCCCGACAGTGCTTTGGGGTGGCGGGTTGAACGTCGGGCCTAACCGGCCCGGGGGCCAGGCCGGTTAGTGGAATCGTTCATTTGGGCGATGCTTATCGAGCCAGAAAATGGCCGACGCGATATTGGCCGGTGAGAACAGTGAAATCCGCGCCGGCCACCGCGGAACACGGGAACCGCCCACGGAAATTAGCGCTCTCCGAACGATCGGCAACGATTGGTTAAGGATGTACAGTGAGTCCTGGTTGAAGCCACCTCTGAGCGCATTAAATCCCCCAAGGTCACCGGCGATGTATGGACATCGGTGCTTGGAGTTCGTTGCGCTTTCGCCCCGGGAATTAGAGGTGGGCATCATGACCCAGCCAAGGATATCGGCTTCCGACTGCAATGTCTTGCGCGGCGCCTTCGTAAAATGCGTCATCGAAAAGAACATCCCAGAGGACCGATGGCGTGATGAGGCTGCCCTGTTGATCCGAGACTATACGGATAGCGATGACGTAGATTCCAACTTGCTGGAATGGATCATACGGACTGGCACTATCTAGCTGATGCGTGATCCCGACCTTCTTGGCGAAATACTGGACCTCATTATCGTCGCCGGTTTCGCTGGGAGGATACCGGCCGATGCTGCTTAGTTGACTTGTTCGACCTCAGGAGCAGGCGCCTGGTCGGTCGAGGGCACCGGCGTGCAATCTTGCCCCTTGCACTCCTCGACGTGGTCCTCGGCTGGCGGCAAGCAATTTTGCCCCTCGCAATGAACCGGCGGCTGCTCTGGTACCGCTGCGGCGTTCGGCGAAACAGGCTGATCTTCGGCGCGAACGGACACCACGTCTGCCAGGCCGATCATGGCCGCGCATAAAAGCGCTATTCGCAGCAAGTTCATTCCCGACCTCCACGGCTGAGAGCGAATGGAACTTACACTTGCAAACAGACGCCGACATACCATCTCCCGCGAACGACGTTAACAGCACGTTTCCACCCCCAGCGATGTCCTGCGGTTGTCCATTGGACAAGCTACCGGGATCTGACGCGCGCCGGTGCCGGCGTGTTGCTTGTGGGCCTCGTAGTCTAAGCGGCGCGCCGTTGGGGGATATGAAGACCCGAACGGGCTCGACGAGGGTCCACGGCGGTCACAATGTTATGGTGGCGATCGCAGTAGACTCGATCCGGCGAAGTTGGCCCGGCACAAAAGCGGTAGCCGCCAGGTACTGACGGATCTTCGCTCACCGGGAAGCGGCACTGATGGAGGCCGAGCTGAATGAGGGGAATGTCTCTCGAAGGTAGTCTGGTATTTTCAGGCATGATGGTTTTCAGGTTCCTTAGTTCATAACCATTGCTGGCTGACAGCCGCAGTGCGGCCTGTCGGGCGAGCTTCTCTCGTTTTGGAGGGCTTTGGATCACCATATGGTGCTGGTCGCACCGTCAATGAAGCCCGACGCCCCTGCTTTTGAAGCCAACAGTTTGCGACTTAAGGCCACACCTGCGCTGCTTCGCGAAGCCTACCTTGGTGCGGAGACTCACCGACGCGGAGATGCATTTCGGGTCCGCAGACATCAGATCATAGTCAAGTCATTGAAAGATCTGGTACGCCCAAGGGGAATCGAACCCCTGTTACCGCCGTGAAAGGGCGGTGTCCTAACCGCTAGACGATGGGCGCGCTCAGACGAAGCGGCTTATAATTGCGTTGTTGCCAACCGGCAACCCATCAGCCGCCAGATGCGACAACTTTTTTCAAAAGGGGCAAGAACCGCGGTTTCGGTAAGGCAGGCGGGCTTGGTGGTCGCGCGGAAATCGCATGTCTGTGGCCGAAGCGTTCCGCACGCTCGTCATCCACGGGCGGAGCAAGGAGCGTAGCGACGCGGCGTAGACCCGAGGATCCATGCCGCGACGTTCGAGCATTGCCACGGTGCAGATTCTGCTCCGCAGTGTTTCTGCGGCTTGAGTCCCGGCATGGATCCCTGGGTCTGCGCTCCGCTTCGCGTCGCTGCGCCCAAGGATGACGAAGTCGCGGAGGGCTCCGGCCAATCTCCAACGTTGCTCATAGCTAGCCGGAAGGAACGGTGGGCTGCTGGCAGCTCCTCAACCCGTCTGCCGTGTGGCGAGGCCTAACCCCGCCGGCGGCAGCGCCAGTTCCAGTCGCGCTCGGGGCCGACGTCGACGTGGACGGATTCGGTGTGGCAATAGGTGCCGACGCCGCCACGGCCGGGCATAGTCCTGATGTAGCTCGCCAGCTCCCATTTGGAGACGCCCGGCACCTGGATGTCGGCGGCGGCGCAATACATGTGCAGCGAGTTCTTGGCGCCGTTGGCGCGGCGGTTGCGGGCGGGGTCGCGATAGCCGGAGGTGACCATCATCTTGCGGCCGTAGTGGCCTTCGATGGTCTTCAGCACGCGCACCAGCGACGGCTTCAGGCAGGCGACATCGACGCTTTCGTTCTGCTTCAGCAGGCCGTTGGGCGCCAGCCGGGCGAGGCCGGCGGCGGACGCCACCTGATAGGCGCCGCCCGAGCCTTCGTCCTCGTTCAGATCGACGTCGCTTTCGTCGTCGATGCCGGATTTGCGCTTGATCTCGAACAGCGCCGTCTGGCGCACGCCGGGCAGCGCATCGGCGCCGGTGATATGGCTGCTGCTGTCGTCGCCGAGCGAGGCCAACTGAACCGGCTTGTCGGCCGAAGTGGCAGAAGCCAGCGTGACAATGGGCTTGGCGGGTGCTTCCTTGGGTTGGGCAGCAACCGCAGGCTGTTCGCCCGAGCGGGAGTTGATCAGCGGAGCAGGTGCAGCCGAGGCTGGTGCTGTGCTGAACAGCGAAGCGAAGAAGCCCTTCTTCGGCGCGTCGACCTGCTGGGGAGCGGCTGCCGTCACGTAGACTTCATTGGTCGCGGGGGTCGCGGGTGCCGCGGCCGTCGGTTTTGGTGCGGTCACGCCGGCATCGGCGGCGGCAATCTTCTGCGCCGCGTCGTCCGTTGCGGCCGCCGTCTGTGCCGGCTGCTGCAGCGCCTGCGGCGTCTGGCTGACGATGGTGTCGGCGCCCGCGGGAACAGTGACCGGGAAATTGGCGCCGGGCTTGGTCATCGGTACATAGGCGACCTGCTCGGGCAGCGTCGCATCGCCCGCGGCCGTCATCATCATCTGCGGCCCTGTCGATGTGATCTGCGCGGTCGATGTGACCTGCACGGTCGAATCGCCTGGCGCCGCAGCGCTGGTGCCGGAAGCTGCCGCGATGTCAGAAGCAGTGGCGTTGTAGCCGGGCATACCGACCGACATTGTCGGGTCGCCGGCGGAGGTGCAGGACGCCAGAAGCACGGAGAAAAGCGCTGCCGCTATTGTGCGACCCTCTCTCCCCGCGAGACGCGATCCTACTGATTTCAAAACTAAATTCCCCCTCGGTGTCCGGTCTGCCTGCTATTGGTGCGGCGTCGAAACGTTCACGTCCAATAACCCTGTGTTCCCAAACCGGAAACGAGACTTGTGTCAATTCTGCAAGCCTCTGAATTAATCGCTCGTTGGAGGCGAATTGAGGCTTCTTGATGGTTGACGACACCATTTCGCCCCGTTTTGCCGGCCCGTCAACTCACCAGACATTACAGTCCGTTACACACGCACCTTGACATAGGTGCCGGGGGCATCACCCAGGGTTTTCATATGCTTGCCCGGTTTGCGGGCCGGAACGAGGGTGTCGTCCTGGGTCTCGATCCAGTGCTGCCAGTGCGTCCACCAGGAGCCGGGATGCTCTACCGCATTGGCGAACCACTGGCCAAAATCGCCCACCGGCTTGCCACCGGTCCAGTACTGGTACTTCTTCGCTGCCGGCGGGTTGACGACACCGGCAATGTGGCCGGAGCCGGCCAGCACATACTCGACGTCGCCGCCGAAATATTGCGAACCGAGGAACACCGAAAGCGCCGGCGCGATGTGATCTTCCTTCGACGCCAAATTGTAGACCGGGATGGTGACGTCGGCCAGTGAGACGATGCGGCCGGCGAGCTCCATCACGCCCCGCGTCAGATTGTTCTCGAGATAGCAGTTGCGCAGGTAGAAGGAATGGTTGGCCGCCGCCATGCGGGTGGAATCGGCGTTCCAGTAGAGCAGGTCGAAGGGCAGGGGATCCTTGCCGCGCATGTAATTGTTGATGACATAGGGCCAGATCAGGTCGCCCGAGCGCAGCATGTTGAAGGCGGTCGCCATCTTGGTGCCGTCGAGATAGCCCTTTTCGTTCATCGATTTTTCGACCGCTGCGACCTGGTCCTCGTCGACGAACACTTTCAGGTCGCCGGCATGGGTGAAGTCGACCTGCGTGGTGAAGAAGGTCGCCGACTTGATGCGGTTGTCGCCTTCCTGAGCCAGCAGCGCGAGTGCGGCCGCCAAAAGCGTGCCGCCGACGCAGTAGCCGATGGCGTTGACCTCCTTCTCGCCGGTGGCCTTCTCGATCGTGTCGAGGCCGTATTGCAGGCCCTCGCGGATATAGGCTTCCCAGCCCTTGGCGCCGTGGCGCTCATCGGGATTAATCCAGGAAATGACGAAGACGGTGTGGCCCTGCTCGATCGCCCAGCGGATGAAGGATTTCTGCGGGTTGAGATCGAGGATGTAGTATTTGTTGATCCAGGGCGGGCAGATCAGCAGCGGGCGTTTGAGCACCGTTTCCGTCGTCGGGTCGTACTGGATGATCTCGGCGACATCGCTGCGTCCGACCACCTTGCCGGGTGAGGTCGCGACGTTCTTACCGATTTCGAAGGGCGAATAGTCGGCTTGTCTCAGCTTCAGGTCGCCCTTGCCGGCGGCGATGTCCTCGGCCAGCATTTTCATGCCGCGCACCAGGTTTTCGCCATTCGAGGCGACGGTTTCGCGAAACAGCTCCGGATTGGTCAGGATGAAGTTCGACGGCGAGATGGCGTTGGACACCTGCTTGACGTAGAAGCTGGCCTTGTGGCGGGTGTGGTCGTCGAGGCCTTCGGCATGCTCGACGAGGTCGGCCGCCCAGCGCGAGGTGACGAGATAGGCCTGTTTGAGGAAATCGAAGAACGCGTTGCGGCCCCACTCAGGGTCCTGGAAGCGCTTGTCGCCGCGCTCCGGCTTGACCGCATCGTCGGGCGCTTCGGCATTCGGGCTGATGCGCTGGATGGCGTTTCCCCAGACGGTCATATAGCCGGCGAACAGTCGCGTCTGCGCTTCCAACGCGCGTTGCGGATCGGCAAGCCAGTATTCGCTGAGCTTGGAGAAGGTTTTGACCATGTCGACCACGGGCTCGGCGACGTGATCGCGCACCTCACCTTTTTCACGCGGCTCGGCCCAGGCAGAGGCCGCCTTGCCGGCCTGTTCGACCATGCGCGCCATGTTCAACGCGAAGCGTTCCGGGTCTTTCACCAGATATTGCTCGACGGTCGAAGATTGATCATCTTCCGCTTTGCTCGAATCAGGTGTTTTGGACATGGCTCGCGGGGTTCCTCCCGAGGCGTTTTCTTGACATATTATCATGGGACATCTGACCGGGTCCAATGCGCTGTACCCCGGCTGCCAGGAAAACAATATGACGATTAACACCGGCAAGACCATTTTTTCGGGGGCAGGCCGCTTTTGCCGCATCGCTGTTGCGACAGCTTTTCTGGCGCCAGGGCTGTTGGCAGCAGGCGGCTGCACCAGCGCCAACACCGGCAACGGGATGAATGTGGGCCTGACACAGGGCGCGCAGGACACCGGCTCCTATCCCAATCTGAACATCCCGCCGCAGGTCGCGGCAAAGCAGCTCACGCCTGAGGAGACCCAGGCCAAGCTTGACCTGCTGAAGGGCGAACAGCAGGCGCAGGCGGGCAAGGGCGGCGGCGGTGTCCCGTCCACCAGCCCGGCGGCGCTGAACTCGCTGGCGAAGAACCATGGCAAGGACACGCTGAAACAGATCGAGGCCAAATGCGATCCCGCCCTCGACCCTACCTGCAAATAGGGCTATATGGCGCGCCGAAAGCCCACCTTTGCCAAGGTCCGCTTTGCCAAACCAACTCTGCCAAAGCCAATTCTAATCGTCTGGAACTGACATGGAAGAATTTCACAAGGTCCGCCGGCTTCCGCCTTACGTGTTCGAGCAGGTCAACCGGCTGAAGGCCAGTGCCCGTTCGCGCGGCGCCGACATTATCGACCTTGGCATGGGCAATCCGGACCTGCCGACGCCGAAGGCGATCGTCGACAAATTGTGCGAAGTGGTGCGCGATCCGCGCACGCATCGCTATTCATCCTCGCGCGGCATTCCCGGTTTGCGCCGCGCCCAGGCCGCCTACTATCAGCGCCGCTTCGACGTGAAGCTCAATCCCGACACTCAGGTGGTGGCAACGCTCGGCTCGAAGGAAGGCTTCGCCAATATGGCGCAGGCGATCACCGCGCCCGGCGACGTGATCCTGTGCCCCAACCCGACCTATCCGATCCACGCTTTCGGCTTCATCATGTCGGGTGGCGTCATTCGTTCGCTGCAGGTCGAGCCGGATGACGGCTTCATTCCGGCGCTCGAGCGCGGTGTCCGCCATTCGATCCCGAAGCCGCTGGCGCTGATCCTCAACTATCCGTCGAACCCGACGGCGCTGGTCGCCTCGCTCGATTTCTACAAGGACGTCGTCGCCTTCGCCAAGAAGAACGACATCATCATCCTGTCGGACCTTGCCTATTCGGAAATCTACTTCGACGGCAATCCGCCGCCTTCGGTGCTGCAGGTGCCGGGCGCCATCGATGTCTGCGTCGAGTTCACTTCGATGTCGAAGACCTTCTCCATGCCCGGATGGCGGATGGGCTTTGCGGTCGGCAATGAGCGGCTGATTTCGGCGCTGACGCGGGTGAAGTCCTATCTCGACTACGGCGCCTTCACGCCGATCCAGGTGGCGGCGGCATATGCGCTCAATGGCGACGGCGCCGACATCGCCGAAGTGCGCGAGGTCTATCTGAAGCGCCGCGACGTCATGGTCGACGCCTTCAGCCGCGCCGGCTGGACCATTCCCGCACCGGCGGCCTCGATGTTTGCCTGGGCGCCGATCCCGGAGCCGTTCAAGCATCTCGGCTCGCTCGAATTCTCCAAGCTCCTGATCGAGCACGCCGACGTGGCGGTGGCGCCGGGCATCGGCTTCGGCGAGCATGGCGACGATCATGTGCGCATCGCACTGGTCGAAAACGAGCACCGGATCCGGCAGGCGGCGCGCAACATCAAGCGCTTCCTGGCGTCCAGCGCCAAGCAGCCGAACAATGTGGTGCCGCTCGCCGCGCATCGCTAGAGCAGTTCACCGTTTCACGGAAACGGCGATCTGCTCTAACTCATTGTTTTTGACGCAATTCCGGACGGAAAACCGTTTCACACTTTTCCTGGAATTGCTCTAAGGTCGCCGCACATCTTAATTGAGCAGAGTTTGAGGGGCGTCGCCGGACATGGCTGAAGCGTTGCGTGTTGGAATTGCGGGTCTTGGCACCGTCGGCGCCTCGGTGGCGCGCGTGCTGCGCGACAAAGCGGCCGAACTGACGCGCCAGTGCGGCCGTGACGTCGTTGTGTCAGCCGTTTCGGCCCGCGATTCGAAGCGTGACCGCGGCGTCGATCTCGCCGCCGCCAAATGGTTCGACGATCCGGTCAAGATGGCGCAGACCGCCGAGATCGACGTCTTCGTCGAACTGATCGGCGGCGACGAAGGGGCGGCGCGCGCGTCGGTCAAGGCAGCACTTGAGGCTGGTCGCCATGTGGTGACCGCCAACAAGGCGCTGCTGTCCAAGCATGGCGTGGCGTTGGCCGAAATCGCCGAGAAGAAGGGCGTGCTGCTCAACTACGAGGCAGCGGTGGCCGGCGGCATCCCAGTCATCAAGACGATGCGCGAGGCGATGGCCGGCAATTCGGTCACGCGCGTCTTCGGCATCCTCAACGGCACCTGCAACTACATCCTGACCCGCATGGAAGCCGAGGGCATTTCCTTCGACGAGTGCCTGAAGGACGCGCAGCGGCTGGGCTATGCCGAGGCCGATCCGACCTTCGACATCGAGGGCCATGACACGGCGCACAAACTGTCGATCCTGACCAGCCTGGCCTTCGGTACCAGGATCGCCGCCAACGACATCTACATGGAAGGCATTTCCAACATCAGCCAGGCTGATATCCGCGCTGCCGGCGACCTGGGCTACCGGATCAAACTGCTCGGCGTCGCGCAGCGCACCGACAGCGGCATCGAGCAGCGCGTGCACCCGACCATGGTGCCGACGGCCTCGGTGATCGCGCAGGTGCACGGCGTGACCAATGCGGTGGCGATCGAAACCGACATTCTGGGCGAACTTCTGCTCTCCGGCCCCGGCGCTGGCGGCAACGCCACCGCCTCGGCGGTGGTCGGCGACATCGCCGACATTGCCAAGAGCCGGCCGGGCTTCCAGCACGGTCCGGTTTTCGGCCTGCCGGCCAAGGAATTGCGCCCCTACAAGAAGGCGCAGATGCGTAGCCATGCCGGCGGCTATTTTATCCGGCTGACCGTGCACGACCGCATCGGCGTTTTCGCCGCGATCGCCAAGCGCATGGCCGACAACGATATTTCGCTGGAATCGATCGTCCAACATGCGGCTGGACCAGAAACCGATGCGCAAAAGACGGTGATCCTGGTCACCCACGAGACGACGGAAGCGGCGGTGCGCAAGGCCGTCGATGGTATCACCAAGGACGGCCATCTCACAGACAAGCCGCAGGTCATCCGCATCGAGCGTGCGGGCTAGGGGCAAGTCATCTTTCCCCTTTAATCGATTGATATTGCTGTGATTTCGAAAAATTGACGCCGCAAGTCTTGCCCTTGTCATGGAGCTTTGACACAAGAAGCGCGCCTCTAGAGCATAATGCCGAAAAGTGTGAAGCGGTTTTCGGACGACATCATGCTCTATCTCTTTTGATTTAGAGTCGGATTCAGATTTCAGGTCGAACAGACCTGAAATCATCCGGCTCCAGCGGCGGCGCGTTGTGAACGAGGATTTTTCCTGATGAATGTGGCCCAGAACATTGTCGCCGGTCTCGACCGGATACTCACCATGGAAGTCGTGCGCGTCACCGAGCGCGCCGCGGTCGCGGCCGCCAGACTGCGCGGGCGCGGCGATGAAAAGGCCGCCGACCAGGCCGCGGTCGACGCCATGCGGCAGGAACTCAATCGCCTGGCCATCAAGGGCACGGTGGTGATCGGCGAGGGCGAGCGCGACGAGGCGCCGATGCTCTATATCGGCGAAGAAGTCGGCAGCGGCATCGGTCCGGCGGTCGATATCGCGCTCGATCCGCTCGAAGGCACGACGATCTGCGCCAAGAACCTGCCCAACGCACTCGCCGTCATCGCCATTGCCGAAAAGGGCAGCCTGTTGTTTGCGCCCGACGTCTATATGGACAAGATCGCTATCGGTCCGGGCTATGCCGAAGGCGTCATCGACATCGATGCCTCGCCAGCCGAAAACATCGCCAGCCTGGCCAAGGCCAAAGGCGTCGCGATATCCGAAATCACCGCCTGCATCCTCGACCGTCCCCGCCACGAAAGGCTGATCGAAGCGGTGCGTGCCACGGGTGCTGCGATCCGGCTGATCGGCGACGGCGATGTCGCCGGCGTCATCCACACCACCGATCCGGAAGAGACCGGCATCGACATCTATCTCGGCACCGGCGGCGCGCCGGAAGGCGTGTTGGCGGCCGCCGCGCTGCGCTGCACCGGCGGCCAGATGCAGGGCCGGCTGATCCTCGACACGGCGGAAAAAGTGGCGCGCGCGGCAAAAATGGGCATTGCCGATCCGAAGCGGATCTATCGTGCCGAGGACATGGCGCGTGGCGACGTGCTGTTTGCGGCGACCGGCGTCACCGACGGCAACATGCTGGCCGGGGTCAAGTTCGGCAGCAATTCCATCACCACGCACACCATCGTGCTGCGCTCGTCTTCGCGCACCGTGCGCGAGATCAAGGCGCGTCACCAGGATCTGGAAAAGTTTTGAGACTTTCCTGTTTAGCCGTCGCATATTGCCGGAAATGACAATCTGCAGACGACCCCTCCTATGACGGGCGACAAACGCCTTTTCCTCGATGTCAGGCAGTCCGCGACCGGTGTTTCCTGGGAACACCGGTTGAGCGAACGGCAGGACATGACGGCGCTTGCCATCGCGCAGGGTCATGGCGTGCCCGACATTGTCGCGCGCGTGCTCGCCGGGCGCGGCGTCACCGCCGACCAGGCCGAGCGCTTCCTCGATCCTACGATCCGCGACCTGTTGCCGGATCCGGCCTCGCTGACCGACATGGACAAGGCTGCCACCCGTATTGCCGAAGCGGTCATGGCCAAGGAAAAAGTGGCGATCTTCGGCGACTACGACGTCGACGGCGCCGCCTCGTCGGCGCTGCTCAAACGCTTCCTGACGCATTTCTCTGTGCCGTCTGAAATCTACATTCCGGACCGCATTTTCGAGGGCTATGGCCCCAATCCGGAGGCGATGCGCGAACTGGTCTCGCGTGGCGCGACGCTGATCGTCACCGTCGATTGCGGCACCAACAGCGCCGTTTCCATCGACGCGGCGAAGGCGGCCGGCGCCGATGTGGTGGTGCTCGACCACCATCAGGTCGGTGGTGCGCTGCCGGAAGCGACCGCGGTCGTCAATCCCAATCGCGAGGACGATCTTTCCGGACAAGGCCACCTTTGCGCCGCCGGCGTCGTCTTCTTGGCTCTGGTGCAGACGGCGAGGATTCTGCGCAACCGTATGCCCGATGCCGCGCAGCCGGACCTGCTGTCGCTGCTTGATCTCGCTGCGCTGGCCACGGTTTGCGACGTCGTCCCGCTCATCGGCGTCAACCGCGCCTTCGTGGTCAAGGGGCTGCAGACGGCGCGCCAGCAGAAGAGTGAGGGGCTGGCAGCACTTGCGCGGGTGTCGCGCATCGGCGAGCCGATCAGCACCTTTCATCTCGCCTATCTGATCGGGCCGCGCATCAATGCCGGCGGTCGCATCGGCGATGCGGCTCTTGGCAGCCGGTTGCTCGCCACCGACGATCCGGTCGAGGCCGGCACGATTGCCGAGACGCTCGACCGGCTCAACCAGGAACGTCAGCAGATGGAGCTGGAGATGCTGGCCGCGGCGCGTGCCGAGGCCGATGCCGAGCTTGCCGGCGGCAATGGCCCGGCCGTCATCGTCACCGCCAGCACCAATTGGCATCCCGGCATCGTTGGGCTCATTGCATCGCGGCTGAAGGATCATGCGCGCCGGCCGGCCTTTGCTATCGCCTTCAACGCCAATGGCATCGGCACCGGATCGGGCCGTTCGGTGTCGGGCTTCGACCTCGGACGGCTGGTGCGCGAAGCTGCCGATGCCGGGCTGATCGTCAAGGGCGGCGGCCATGGCATGGCGGCAGGCATCACGGTGGAGCGCGCAAAACTCGGTGAACTCAGAGCCTTCTTCGAGGAGCGCGCGGCGGCCGAGGTGTTCCGCCTGCAGGACGAGGAAAGCCTGGCCATAGACGGTGCGCTCGCCGCCGAAGGGGCGACATTGAGCCTGCTCGATGCACTGGAGAAGGCCGGTCCGTTCGGGGCCGGCCATGTCGCGCCGGTGTTCGCGCTGCCACGCCACCGGCTGGCCGACGCGCGGGCAGTCGGCACCAACCACATCCGCGCCGACCTGCAGTCGGAGAGCGGCGGCCGCATCCAGGCGATCGCCTTTCGCTCCGTCGATACCGCGCTCGGCGAATTCCTGTTCAAGAACCGCGGCAAGACGATCCATGTCGCAGGCTCGCTGTCGGGCAATTACTGGAACGGCAACCGCACGGTGCAGTTCCGCATCACCGATGCAGCCAAGGCCTGAGATTGCTGGATTGGTTTAAGCCAGAACCGTCTGCAGCCGCTTCAGCTCGCCGATCTGCGCCATCGTCGCCTGGTAGCCGAGGCTGATGGCCTCGTCGGCGCGGTGGAATTCGGTCAGGCCGATATGGCTGAGCTTCGGCTGCAGCGA
Organism: Mesorhizobium sp. P3_A2; assembly: GCF_056403115.1. NCBI lineage: Bacteria > Pseudomonadati > Pseudomonadota > Alphaproteobacteria > Hyphomicrobiales > Phyllobacteriaceae > Mesorhizobium > Mesorhizobium sp. P3_A2. The sequence continues at coordinate 69,227 of NZ_JBFUGC010000017.1, read as the reverse complement.
CATGTCGGGCGGATCGCCGGCCAGCCTCGCGCGCGAAATCCGGTCCTGGATGATGTTAAAGGCCTCGACCATGACGCCGGTGATGCCGAGGCGCGTCTGGTGCGCCTGGTGGTCGGGGTCGGCCTGGCCCGGCCGAGGCGCGTCCTTCTCGATGAGCAGTTCGCCGGCACTGTGCTTGATGACGGCGGCGCGGCCGAACAGATCGTAGTGAAGGTTGACCGCGACGACCAGCGGCTGCTCGTAGGCGCGGCAGACCGAGACCGGCACCGGGTTGACCAGCGCGCCGTCGACCAGCACGCGGCCATTGCAATTCACCGGTTCGAACACGCCGGGCAACGCATAGGAGGCCCGCATGGCGGTGATCAGCGAGCCGCTCGACAGCCAGATCTCATGGCCGGTGCGGATTTCCGCGCCAACGGCGACGAAAGGCTTTGTCAGGTCTTCGAAACGGATGCCGGCCATGTGCTCGCGCAGCCTGGCGTCCAGCTTCATGCCGCCAAACAGGCCGCTGCCGCGCAGATTGAGATCGAGCAGGCCGAAGATGCGGCGCTTGGTCAGGCTGCGTGCGAATTCCTCGAGCTCATCCAGCTTGCCGGCGATGTAGCAGCCGCCGACCAGCGCGCCGATCGAGGTGCCGGCAATCATCGAGACTTCGATGCCAGCCTCGTCGAGCGCGCGCAGCACGCCGATATGCGCCCAGCCGCGTGCACAGCCGCCGCCCAGCGCGAGCGAAATGCCTGTCTTCCCCGCAGGTTGCGGGTCAGGCACGCCGCCGGACGATGAGGGGCCATTGGCCTCCCGCGCGTCTGGTCTGCTACGCAATGACGCCCATTCGAGCATCATGATCTCCCATGTCCCTTGTCCATTCTAGAGAAAGGACGTTTGAAAATAGTGAATATGAGTGGTTTGTGACTGTTGAATGGTTCACTTCCGATACGTCTGGTCCGCATCGAACAGCGGTCTGCTGCCATCGTCGGCAAGCGTCGCCTTGCCGTCGTTGAGCCCCACCGTCCGATAAAAGCATGAACGCCGGCCTGTGTGACAGGTTGCGTCGTGGCCCAACACTTTCACGCGAAGCCATAGGGCGTCCTGGTCGCAGTCGGTGCGCATCTCGACGACATGCTGAAAATTGCCGGAGGTTTCGCCCTTTTGCCACAGCGCATTGCGCGAGCGCGACCAGTAATGGGCGATGCCGGTCTCCAGCGTCAGCGCCAGCGCCTCGGCATTCATATGCGCGACCATCAAAAGCATGCCGTCTTCGGCATCGGTGACGACAACAGTGACGAGGCCCGCGGCGTCAAAGCGCGGTGAAAACACCGCGCCTTCTTCAAGCGCCTTCTTGTCCGATGGAGCCTTGGGAAATGTTAGTGCCGACATCGCCGGTCCTTGATCTAGCGATGCCGGCGGGGCTTACACCCCGAGGCCGCGCACCATGGTGACGAAACGGACCTGTTCCTCAGGCGTGTCCTTGAACACGCCGGTGAAGGTCGAGGTCAGCGTAGTGGAGCCTTGCTTGCGGATGCCGCGCATGGCCATGCACATATGCTCGGCCTCAATCATGACGGCGACGCCGCGCGGATTGAGCACGTCCTGGATGACGCCGGCAATCTGCGCGGTCATCGCTTCCTGCGTCTGCAGGCGATGGGCAAAGATATCGACGACGCGGGCGATCTTGGACAGGCCGACGACCTTGCCGTCCGGCAGATAGCCGACGTGCGCCTTGCCGATGATCGGCACCATGTGATGCTCGCAATGCGAATGGAAGTGGATATCCCTGACGATGACGAGATCGTCATAGCCGGCGACTTCCTCGAAGGTGCGGCCAAGTTCTTCGGCCGGGCACATGTCGTAGCCGTTGAACATTTCGAGATAGGCCTTGGTGACACGCTTGGGCGTGTCGATCAGGCCTTCGCGGTCCGGATTGTCGCCGGTCCAGCGCAACAGCGTGCGCACGGCGGCCTCGACCTCGGCTTCGCTCGGCCTGTCGGTGACCGGCTTGTCTAGATAGTCGGAGGGGGGCATGATTTTCTTGATGACGGCATCCATAAAGGCGTCTCCCGTAGTTCCTCTCTCAGGAGGAACGAGTTGAACGGACCACGACCTTTCGGGTGCTGGAAATTCGCCCGGCTTCCAGCCCGTAAGCGGCGTGAACGAAATGGGCAAGGACGGCGGCTTTGCGTTGCCTTGTCGATACCCGACTGCCAGCATTATATATGGTCGTGCCCAGCGAATGAAAGACGCCATAGCGGCAATCGCTGTTCGCTTGGCGGCGACGGATTGGAAAAATATGATTGACGACGTCTACAATGCGAAAATTCTGGGTTTTGCCGGAAACATCGCACGCATCGGCCGGCTCAATGATCCGGACGCGACGGCACGTGCCCATTCCAAATTGTGCGGCTCGACGGTGACTGTCGACCTCAAGATGGACGATGGCGTCGTTACCGATTTCGCTCATGACGTGAAGGCCTGCGCGCTTGGCCAGGCCTCGTCCTCGATCATGGCTCAGCATGTCATCGGCGCCAGCGCTGACGAATTGCGGGCTGTGCGCGACACCATGCTGAAGATGCTCAAGGAAAACGGGGCGCCGCCAGAAGGTCGTTTCGCCGATCTGAAATATCTGGAGCCGGTGCGCGACTACAAGGCGCGCCATGCCTCGACCATGCTGACCTTCGATGCCGTAGTCGATGCCATCGGCCAGATCGAGAAGAAACGCGCCGAAGAAGCCGCCTGACCTTTCCGTTTGACCGCCAGAGCCTGGTGTTTTTGCTTCGAGCCTTGCTGGATCGCTAACTAGCCGGTGGCTCCAGCCTTCGTTTCCTGCGTCCTTCTGCTTTCGGCAAATTCGCTTCTCACCCAGTCTGCAAAGGCCTTGGCCGGCTCCGGCAGGTCGTTCAAACTCCTGGCGACCAGCCAGTAGGCGCCGGATGCGACATCGATGTCGAACGGCTTGATCAGCGCGCCGGACGCGATCTCCTCACCGATCTGCAACAGGTCACCCAGCGCCACGCCGTGTCCGAGCAGGGCCGCCTGCTTTGACAGCGACACATCCGCCAACATCGGGCCGCGCGCCGGAATGGCGTCGGCGGCCACGCCGGCTGCCTCGAACCAGCGCGCCCAGCCTTGACGGTTTTCCTCGTGCAACAGCGTGTAGCGGGCGAGGTCGAGCGGCTTTTCGAGAGGAGGGCCTGACGCCAGCAAGGCCGGCGACAGTACCGGTGAATCGACGGTCGAAGCAAGCCATTCGGCCTCGCTGCGCGGCCATGAGGTGGCGCGCGCACTGAAGCGCAAGGCAAGTTCGGGCTGATCGCTGCGGAACTCGATCGGCCTTGGGTCGACTTCGAGGGAAACGTCGATATCGGGCCGCAACTGGCTGAAGCGGTTGAGCCGCGGCAACAGCCATACCGAGGCCAGCGATGGCTCGACGCTGACGCGGACCACCGACTGCGCCGGGGCCGCCACCAAGTCCGAAAGCAGCCTGTCGATGTCGTCGAAACTCTTGACCAGCTGATCGAGCAGACGCTGGCCGGCCTCGGTCAGCTCGACGCGGCGATGATGGCGGTGGAACAAGGGCCGGCGCAGGAACTGCTCCAGTTCGCGGATCTGCCGGCTGATCGCGGCCTGCGAGACGAACAGCTCCTCGGCGGCCCGGCTGAAACTCAATTGCCGGCCGGCTGCCTCGAAACTTCGCAACGCTGTCAGGGGCAGCCGGCCGCGCTTCATTCGCATAACCCAAAGTTATCCGAAGCGGAAATTATACTCGTTTGAAGGCGAAGACCAGTGGGCGTCTAATCCGTCTCAAAGGAGACACGGACATGATCCAGTTTCTGGAAATCTTTGGCGATGTGATGCGGATCGCGACGTTTCAATGGCATGGCGACAGGCACCACGCCCCGCGCATTGAGGAACGGCCAGCCATCCGCTGGGCGACTCCAAGGGAGCGGCATCCCTTTCGTCGCTCGCGACCCTGATGCCGACAGGGAAGCAAGTGAGTGAACGGGATTGCGTTTGCCTGCCGAAGCTCACATCTATCGGCTTGGAAGCGCAAGCCGATCCCGAAAAACGGGTTCGGGATCACGTTTAGAAAGAGATCGCCGTGGGTGACCAGCACCGGCATGTGCATGCCACCGGACAGACCCAGCGCGGGCGCAACTGGCCCGGTCCCTGGCGCAAGACGCCCGGCCGCATTTTCGGCACGTCGCTGGTGCGCCTGTACCAGCTGACGCTGTCCGGCTTTGTCGGCAACTCCTGCCGGCATCTGCCGACCTGTTCCGAATACGCGCACGAGGCGATTGCCCGGCACGGCCTGTGGGCCGGCGGCTGGATGGGACTGTTTCGCGTGCTGCGCTGCGGGCCGTTCGGAACGCATGGCATAGACCGTGTTCCGGAGGTGCTCGCCCCACGCTATGTCTGGTTCACACCTTGGCGTTATTGGCGGATCGGCAAGAAGCGCGGCGAGGCCTGACGGCGACGCTCTAGGCTCCTGATTCAGATCGCCAAGGCCGCATTTCTTTACGATCCGGTAGGGTTAACAACGGCCTGCACAAAGACTGCGCATTTGAGTCAAAATCGAGCCAAGACGCTTCGCTAAGCGCCTCCTGGTCATTCCCAGGAGAGCTCACATGCGTCGGATCGAAACCCATCCCTTTATCATTGCCGCGGTCCTGTTCCTGCTGGCCTGGTTTTTGGGGTTTCCGATGCGGGCGCACTCGGCGCCGCTTGGCGATGTCCAATGCACGCTGATCCAGGACGCGGCGAGCGGCGGGACGCTCTATCAGAACGGCGTCTGCGACCAACGCGTCAGCCCGGCTTCCACCTTCAAGGTTCCACTGGCGCTGATCGGTTACGACAGCGGCATCCTGAGTGACGCGCATACGCCGAGCTGGGAGTACAAGCCTGAATTCAAGGCCGTGAAGCGCGACCACAAAACCGTCGACCCGACGATCTGGGAGCGCGACTCGATCGTGTGGTATTCGCGCGAGATCGTGCGCCGGCTCGGCGCGAAAAGCTTTGCCGGCTACGTCTCGAAATTCGGCTACGGCAACATGGATGTCTCGGGCGATGCCGGCAAGGACAACGGGCTCACGCAATCCTGGATAAATTCCTCGCTGCAGATATCGCCGGTCGAACAGACAGCCTTCCTGCGCCAGCTGCTTGCCGGCAAGATGCCTGTTACGGCCAAGGCGCATGAGATGACCCAAGCCATCCTGCCGAGTTTTCAGGCCGGCGACTGGACGGTGCAGGGCAAGACCGGCAGCACAAGGCTCGGCAACAGCAAGGACAAACGCTCGCTCGGATGGTTCGTCGGCTGGGCCGAGAAGGGCGGACGCCGGATCGTCTTTGCCCGGCTGGTGGTCGATACCAAGCCGATCGACACGCCGAAAGGCCCTGCGACGCGCACGGCGTTCCTGAAGGATTTGCCGCAGCTGGTGAAATGATCTTGCGTGGCTTAAGCGCTCCGGCGGGCACGGATGAGGTGGCCGCCGGAATTCCTTGCCTCTGCCTTTGGCGCCCTGGAGAAGCGGGCGGCAATCTCGCTGCTTTCCAGATCTTCGATCTCGGCGAAGCCGAGTTCGCGCAGCGATCGCGCCAGCGCGGCGGGGACGAAGAAGTTGATCCAGGGCTCGCCGACAGTGGCGACGCGCTCTGCATGGAAGGAGAGGGCAGCCTGACCCGCCGCATCGCGGTTCTCGGCCGGCTCGCTATAGTCGAAGACGACCTCCGAACCGGGCATGCCGGCAATCCAGGACAGGGTGCTGAAGATCGCTTCCTGGCTCAGATACGGAACGACGCCCAGCCAGATGAAGAAACTGGGCTCGGCTGGCCTCAAGCCGGCTAATGCCAGTTCGTCCGCCGGGTTCTGCCGCTCGAAATTGACTGGCACGAACGTGGTGGCCGGCGGTTCGGCAAGACCAGCATCGGCGATGCATTTGCGCTTCCAGGCCTGTGTCGCCGGATGATCGACTTCGAACACCGCGACATCCGGGTACGGATTGCGCAGCGAGAAAGTGTCGAGACCGGCGCCGAGCACCACCACTTGCCGAACGCCCCGGCGCACCGCCGCAGCCAGCCAGTCCTCGGTGAGACGGGCACGCAAGGCCACGAACAGGCGCATGCGCCGGCTGCGCTCATCTTCCTGCTCGAGCTCCTGCGCCGTCGGTGCGGCATCGCCCAGTATCGCACTCGCGTATGGGTCGCGAAACAGCGCCGCCTGCGGCGAGAACTGGTGGAGGGCCCGCAGGCGCGCGACGCCCAGTGCGGTCCGGCTGGGTTTTGTGTCTTCCATGCCGGGGATTCCAACCTCGTGTCGGGGAAATTCGCAAGCCTGTGCGACTGGCCTGCGACATCTGTCGCGCCAATTCCTGACGGTTGCGCCAACGACGGCTCTTTACCTCTTACCGTGCTGCCTCTAAAACCCGCCCGCTGCCGGATGCCTCCGGCTTCACACCACGACCACCCGCGCTCGTTTGCGGGACTGGATAGGAGATACCTGATGCTGAATTCCGTTTCCCTGACATTTCCCGATGGCTCCGTCCGCGACTACGACGCGGCGATGACCGGTGCTGGGTTGGCCGAATCGATCTCGAAGTCGCTGGCCAAGAAAGCCGTCGCCTATGCCATCGACGGCACTGTGCGTGATCTTTCCGACCCGCTCGGCAAGTCCGGCAAGGTCGAGATCATCACCCGCACCGATCCCCGCGCACTGGAGCTCATCCGCCACGATGCGGCGCACGTGCTGGCGGAGGCCGTGCAGGAGCTGTGGCCGGGAACGCAGGTGACCATCGGGCCGGTGATCGAGAACGGATTCTATTACGACTTCGCCCGCAATGAGCCGTTTACGCCGGACGATTTCCCGGTGATCGAAAAGAAGATGCGCGAGATCATCGCGCGCAACAAGCCGTTCACCAAGGAAGTCTGGTCGCGCGACAAGGCGAAAAAGATCTTTGCCGACAAGGGTGAGCGCTACAAGCTTGAGCTGATCGATGCCATTCCCGAGGACCAGGATCTCAAGATCTATGCCCAGGGCGACTGGTTCGATCTTTGCCGCGGCCCACACATGGCCTCGACCGGGCAGATCGGCAACGCCTTCAAGCTGATGAAGGTGGCCGGCGCCTATTGGCGCGGCGATTCGAACAACCCGATGCTGACCCGCATTTATGGTACGGCCTGGGCCGACCAGGCTGAGCTCGATGCCTACCAGACGATGCTGGAGGAGGCGGAGAAGCGCGACCATCGCAAACTCGGCCGCGAAATGGATCTGTTCCATTTCCAGGAAGAGGGGCCGGGCGTCGTCTTCTGGCACGCCAAGGGCTGGAAGATGTTCCAGAACCTGGTCAACTACATGCGCCGCCGCCTCGACGAGCAAGGCTACCAGGAGGTCAACGCACCGCAGGTTCTGGACAAGAGCCTGTGGGAGACGTCAGGCCACTGGGGCTGGTATCGCGACGCCATGTTCAAGGTGACGGTGGCCGGCGACGACACCGACGACGACCGCGTGTTCGCGCTGAAGCCGATGAACTGTCCGGGCCATGTGCAGATCTTCAAGCATGGGTTGAAATCCTATCGCGATCTGCCCGTAAAGCTTGCAGAATTCGGCAATGTGCATCGCTACGAACCGTCCGGCGCGCTGCACGGGCTGATGCGTGTGCGCGGTTTCACGCAAGACGATGCGCATATCTTCTGCACCGAGGATCAACTCGCCGCCGAGTGCTTGCGCATCAATGACCTGATCCTGTCGACCTATGCCGATTTCGGGTTCGACGAGGTCAGCGTGAAGCTGTCGACGCGGCCTGACAAGCGCGTCGGCACCGACGAGGCCTGGGATCATGCCGAGGCGATCATGAGCAGCGTGCTGGATACGATCCGCACGCGTTCGGGCAACCGCATCAAGACCTCGATCAATCCGGGCGAGGGCGCCTTCTATGGGCCGAAGTTCGAGTATGTGCTGAAGGACGCCATCGGCCGCGAATGGCAGTGCGGCACCACGCAGGTCGACTTCAACCTGCCGGAGCGTTTTGGCGCTTTCTACATCGGTTCGGATTCGGAAAAGAAGCAGCCGGTGATGGTGCATCGCGCCATTTGCGGCTCGATGGAGCGCTTCCTCGGCATCCTGACCGAGCATTATTCCGGCCATTTCCCGCTGTGGTTCGCGCCGCTGCAGGTGGTGGTGGCGACGATCACGTCCGATGCCGACGACTATGCGCGAAAGGTTGTCGCACAGTTGAAGGCCGCGGGGCTTATCGCCGAAGCCGATCTGCGTAACGAGAAGATCAACTACAAGGTCCGCGAGCATTCGCTGGCCAAGGTTCCGGTGATCCTCGTCTGCGGCAAGCGCGAGGCGGAGGAGGAGACGGTCAACATCCGCCGGCTCGGCTCCCGCGACCAGGAATCGCTCAAGCTGGCCGATGCGCTCAAGTCGCTGTCCGACGAAGCCACGTCGCCCGACCGCAGACGAAACGCGGCCTGAACATCAATATCTCTAAGGAATGGCGGTGGAGCGATCCACCGCCATTTTCACATGCCTGTCACGCCAACCCTGTAACGAGCCCCCATGCTCAAGCTGAAAATGCGGGAAAGACCGTTTCCCGAGCTCTCCTACGCCAATGCGAGCCAGCCCGCGCTGACGCGCTGGTTCATCCATTCCATTGAAGGCCTGTCGGGACGTGACCGGTATGCTGCGCTCTACGATTTCTGGCGCCGCCAGGTGGCGCCTACCGGCGAACGCGTGTTCAGCCGCATGCTGGAGCTCATCGACGTCAAGGTGCGCAGCGCCGATCAGTGGCCGCCGGCGAAACTGCCTGACACACCGCTGGTGATCGTCGCCAACCATCCGTTCGGCATCGGCGACGGCATTGCGGTGCTGTCGCTGGCCGAGCAACTCGGGCGTCCATTCCGTGTCATGATCCACAAGGATCTGCTCAAGATCCGCGAGATGGAACCGTACTCGCTGCCGATCGACTTTTCCGAGACCAAGGACGCGGTGAAGAACAATATGGCTGTGCGCCATGAGGCTGTGCGGCTGTTGAAAGAGGGCGTCACCATCGTCGTGTTTCCGGCCGGCGGCGTCGCCACCGCGCCGAAAGGCTTTGGCCGGGCGCGCGACCTCCCGTGGAAGATGTTTCCGGCCCGCCTGGTGCAGGATGCCAAGGCGTCGGTGGTGCCGATGCATTTTTCCGGTCAGAACGGGCGGCTGTTCCATCTGGTCAGCGGCCCGATGAACATGGCCGAGCGTGAAGGGCGGGTGGCGAAATTCGTCGGCAAGGCGTCGCTGACGCTGCGCCTTTCGATGCTCATCCGCGAGTTCGCGCGGCTGTCCGGCAAGGCGATCGACGTGCGCGTAGGCAACGTACTGAGCTGGGACGAGTTGGAGCCGCTGCGCGACCGCAAGGCCTTGCTCGACCGCCTTCATCGTGGCGTCTTCGATCTGGCGCCGGATGCGCCGCGCGGCCGCGTCCACTTCCTGCCGCGCCGCCTGCGCAAGGCCGCCTGACGAAACGGGTACACCTTCGATTGAGCAGGCAAAACCCGCCGGTTTAGTCGGCACCTTCCTCGGGATCGATCGCCGACGCCTCGGTGGCCAGCACCTCGATCTCCTGGTTCTGTCCGGCAACGACGGTAAAATCCTTCTGGTAGATGCGGTCGCGGTTCTTGGCGATGATGGTGTATTGGCCTTCGGCCAGCACCATCGAGGCGAAGGCGCCGACGGCTTCCTTGATCGGATCGCCGGATTCGTTGAGCAGCGACCAGGATGTATCGGCGATGGCTTCGCCGCCGGTCTCGCGAACCAGCTTCATGGTCATCTCGGCCGCACGATGCTCGACCGTCGCTTCGGTCAGCTTGCCGGCCTCGACGCGTATGTCGGAGCGAATGACGGCATTCACCGCGCCATAGGTGGAGACGACATGGTAGACGCCGGCGTTGAGCCGTACGACGCTGTTCGGCTCGACATCGGGGATGATCAAGGCGCGGTCGCCATTGGCCTCAGCGGTGCCCTCATAGATGGAAAAGCGCAGCTTTTTGGGCGGAATGCGCACGCCGCCCGACAGCACTGCGTCGAGCTTGAGGCCGCCGGCATCGAGCACCAGGCTTTCGCGCCTGGCGTCCTTGCCGACGGTTATGCGCTTGGTGGCGCCGGCGCGTCCGTAGGAGGCGTGCACCAGATAGCTGCCGGGTTCGAGCTGGAACACCGCGGTGCCGCCATGCGCGGACGCCACCATCGGCAGCTTGCCGTCGCTGGCCGCCTCGGGCTTGAACACGCGCCAGACGATGCCGCGCGTGATGTCGGCCCCCTTGTCGGTCAACTGCGCCGACAGCGTTATGGCGCCACCGCCACTGAGCGCCAGCGACCTCTCGCTCTTGGGCGATGCGTAGCTCGAAATATCGGGGAGTTTCAGATTGGAGATGCCGTCGGCATTCTGCGCCACGGCCATCGAGGCCGGCGCAAACAGCGCGGCGGCGAGCCAAATCAGGAAAAGGCGCAATGTCCCCTCAAACATGCCTTGCGTTGAAGCCCAAGGCGGTGGCAATTTCAAGGCTTAAGAGTCCGGTCCGCCTTGGCAACAGGCTCTTTCGTCCGGCGCGTCCGCGCCAATGCCCCAAGCCGCCCCGATCCGCAATGGCGTGCTTCAGCTCAAAATCGAGTGCTTTAGGAGACCAGGCCCCCATGGCGTCGCCGATCATCGACTTCCTGCTGACCCGAAATTCCGCACCGATTCCTGAATTGAAGGAACCGGCGCCCAGCGATGCCGATATCGCGATCATGATCGCGGCTGCAAGCCGTGTGCCCGATCACGGCCGGCTGGAGCCCTGGCGCTTTATCCTCTATCGCGGCGAAGTACGCGTCGAGATCGGCAGGAAGCTGGCCGCCCTTGCCGAACAGCGCGAAGGGCCGTTGGCGGAAAACCGCCGGAACCAGGAGCTGGCGCGGTTTTCGCGTGCGCCGCTGGTGATCGGCGTGGTATCGATTCCGAAGGACAACCCAAAAATCCCGCAATGGGAGATGTTCCTGTCCGGCGGCATGGCGGCGATGAACCTGATGATCGCGGCCAACGCGCTGGGTTACGGCACCAACATGATCAGCAACTGGTATTCCGACGTGGCCGAGGGCAGGGCACTGCTGGGACTGGCGCCGCAGGAACGCGTCGTCGGCTTCGTCCATATCGGCTCCTACCAGGGGCCGGCGCCGGAACGGCCGCGGCCCGATCCGGCAAAGCTCTATGCCGATTACACAGGACCGTGGAACGGCTGACCGGTCTGCGAGCCATAGTGGGCCCGTCCAGGGTGGCTTGCCAGACGTGTGTGGCAGGTTCGACGTTCCTGTGGATTCCTTAGCCGTGCACACGCGAAAAGCGATGCCCTTCATCCAGAAGGCGGATGACTTCGTCGTCAGCAACAGGCTGGTCAGCCTGATGTTGGCGCAGGCGTCGGAGAACCAGTATCTCGCCGCGATCTTCGATGACCTGCTCGATGAGGAGGGCTCCGGAATCTACATGCGCCCGGTCGGCGACTATGTCGCCATCGACCAACCGGTGACGTTCTGGACGATCGCGGAATCGGCGCGGTTGCGTGGCGAGGTCGCCATCGGGTACCGCGCGTCCGTGCCGCGCAAACCGATGCGCGGGCGCTGGGCGGCGTCACCGTCAACCCGTTGAAGTCGGAAGCGCTGGCGTATCTGCCGGGGGACCGGGTCATTGTCCTGGCGCGAGACTAAGAGGAAACGCCTGCCGCCTTGGCGCGGGCCAGGAGCCGTTCAGCCAGCCTGAGATGTGGCCGGTCGAACATCTTGCCGTCAATGCCGACCACGCCGGGATTTCCGGCCGCCTCGAAGGCGGAGACGATCGCCTGCGAGCGTTCCACCGCCTCGGCCGATGGCGTGAAGGCGGCGTTGATGACTGGCACTTGCGCCGGATGGATCGCCATCTTGCCGGTGAAGCCGTCGCGCTCGGCTTCCGTGCATTCCGCCTCGAAGGCGACCATGTCGCGAAAATTCGGAAAGACGGTGTCGATCGCCGCGACTTCGGCCGCGCCAGCGGCGAGGATGGTCATGGTGCGGGCAAGGCGGAAGACGTCGGTATAGCGGCCGTTGTCGTCGCGCGCAGCGCGCGCGCCTATCGCCGCCGACAGATCCTCCGCACCCCAGGTGAGGCCGGCAAGCCGGGCGCTTGCCCCGGCATAGCTCGCGGCTGCGAGCACGCCGGCAGCGGTCTCGGTGATGATCGGCAGGATTCTTATGCCGCCGTCCGGCAATCCGTTTTCGGCCTCATGCACGCGCAGCTTTGCAGAGAGCTGCTGCACATCCTGGCCGCTGTTCGATTTCGGCAGCATGATGCCGTCGGGTTTGACTGCCACCAGCACTGCCAGATCGTCGTCGGTCAATCCGGTCGAGAGATCGTTGACTCTGATATAGACGGCGGAGCTTGTCTGCTGCCTGTTGCCGGCAATGAAGCGTGCCGCGATCTCGCGCGCCGTAGCCTTGTTTTGTGGCGCCACCGAATCTTCGAGATCGACGATGACCACGTCGGCGCCGGCGCCAAAACCCTTCTCCAGCTTCTTTTCGGAATCGCCGGGCACAAACAGCAGCGAGCGCATCAGGCTGCCTTTTTCATCATCATCGCCTGGCGCGTGCATTTGGCGACGAGCACGTCGTTCTGATTGTAGGCGCGATGCTCGAACTCGACGATGCCGCGGTCCGGCTTCGATTTCGATTCCCTGACCGAGAGCACCGTGGTCTCGACACGGATGGTGTCGCCGTGGAAGACCGGGTGCGGGAACACCGTCTCCTTCATGCCGAGGTTGGCGACCGTGGTGCCGACGGTGATGTCATTGACGGAGATGCCGATCATCAGGCCGAGCGTGAACAATGAATTGACCAGCGGCTTGCCCCATTCGCTTTTGGCGGCGAAGTCGAAGTCGATATGCAGCGGCTGCGGGTTCAGCGTCATCACCGAAAACAGCATGTTGTCGCTTTCGGTGACGGTCTTGCGCAGCGTGTGCCTGAAGACATGGCCGACGACGAACTCTTCGAGATAAAGCCCGGCCATTATCGTCCTCCTCTGCAGCCTGACGGTTGATAGGCGCTGCCCATGCCACCCGCAAGCCAGTTAATAAACATGGTGAACCGTTCGTAAACCATTTCTGCCTAGGGTCCTCGTGGGGCCGGAAACCTTCCGGCAAGGGGCAAAAGCAGGCGGCATGGTCGTTGTTTCGCATTTCCTGAAATGGATCTACACCGCCAAGGTATCGGAGCGTGCGGCCGCGGCGAGCGCGCTGGCTCGCGCCTATATCAACGCCGAACTGCCCTTTGAGGACCGCTGCGCTGCGGAGGCGGCACTGACGCTGCTGCTTGACGACGCCTCGTCGAAGGTGCGGCTGGCCCTGGCCGAGGCACTGTCGATGAGCCATCACGCCCCGCTGCAGATCATCAGCGCGCTCGCCTCCGACCAGCCGGAAGTGGCAGCCCTGGTGCTGGCGCGCTCGCCGCTGCTCACCGATGCAGACCTGATCGACCGCGTGGCGGCCGGTCACAAGGCGACGCAAAAGCTGATCGCGGACCGGCCGGTCGTCTCGATGGCGGTTGCCGCGGCCATTGCCGAGATCGGCGAACCGGAAGCGTGTGCCGCGCTGCTCGCCAATGACGGCGCCGATATCGCGTCGCTCAGCTTTCGCCGCATGGCCGAGCGGCATGGCCATATCGCTCATTTGCGCGAGGCTATGGTCACCGATATCAGGCTGCCCGCCGACTGCCGGCACATGCTGCTGGTCAAGCTCGGCGAAACGCTGAAGGGTTCACCGCTGGTGATGGCGCTGATGGGGGCGGCCAGAGCCGAGCGCGTCACGCGCGATGCCTGCGTCAAGGCTTCGGTGCGGCTGATTGAAGGCACGCGCACGGAGGAACATGCCGCACTCATCGAACATCTGCGCCTGCGCGGCGACCTGACCGCAAGTTTCATCATCCGCACCATTGCCCATGGCAAGGTCGACTTTTTCGGCTCAACCCTGGTCGCGCTCAGCCAACAGTCGCAGCAACGGGTGCGGGCGCTGCTTGCCGGCGGCCAAGACGTTGCGCTCCAGGCGCTGTTTCGCAGCGCCGGCCTTGCCGCTCCCACCCACGCCATCATCCTGCGCGCGCTCAAGATCTGGCGCGAGGTTGCCAATGGCAAGCGCGTCGCCGGCGTCCAGGAAGTCAGCTGGCTGATGCTGAAGGAACTCGGCGGCCAGTCTACCGAGGGCGATCTTGCCGGCCTGGTCAAGTCGATCCATCTCGACGCCCTGCGCGAAAATGCGCGTGGGCATGCGCTGGCGATCGCCGCAGCATAACTTCCTAGCCGCGATCCTTGGCGAAAAAATCCGGGAAATCCTCGATCGCCGCGGCGATGATGCGTAGCGAGGCTGCGATCTGCAGCGTGTCGGCACTGCCGCTGCGCTCGCTGAGGGCGGCTGCGTATTGCCGGGCGACGGCGACCGTCGCCGTCTGCGGATCGCCGGGTGCGCGAAAGAGCAGTTCACGCGCCAGGCCGCGCAGGAAATTGCCGATCGAAAGCGCGGTTTCGGAAGGCGTGGCCGGGCTCTGCTGCGCGGTGCGCAGCCGCAGGATTTCGAGGCCGACGGTGACGGCGGCGACGCCACCGCCGAGGACGGCATCGCCTTTCCTGCCGGCGTTCTGCAAGAGCGGCATCAGCTGGTTGATGCGGTCATAGGCAAGGCTCTCGAAGGCCGAACGCCGCGGCACACGCTCATGCAGGCAAAGCCGGGCCAGGTCCTCACGCATGGCGCGCACGATGCGGTTGGCCGCGAGCCATGGGTTGGCGGGCAGCACCACGATGAAGACGCCGATTGCCAGCAGGATGCCGACCAGCACCGACGCCGAGCCGGCGAAGAATGGGCCTGGAGCGTAGGTCATCGCCTGATGCGGGCTGAGGAAGGCGAGGAAGTTGATGGCAAAGGCCGTCGCCACGCCGACGGTGCGCGGATTGGCCATGCCCAGCGCCGTCGGTATCAGGATCGGCACCACAAACAGCGTGAACCAGCCGAAGCCGGGCAGGGCGGGCAGCGCGACCTGGCCGACAAGGAAGGCAAAGGGCAAAGCCAGCAGCGTTCCCCTAAAGAAGCCCCATGACACCTGCACCGGGTCAGGCCGGGCGGCGAAAAGACTGGAGACGACGGCCACGAGAATGACGGTGCCGGCCGCGTCGGACCATTTCGTCGTCAGCCAGAAGGCGGCGACCGCCAGCGTGGCAATGGCGGCGCGTATGGCATTGCGAAAAGCGCCGGGGTAGTCGCGGTGCACCACCAGCGCGGGCTGCTGCCTATTGCCCCGACCTGGGCGGGTCACCGGTGCGCGCAAAGCGTCGAGGCCGCGCAGCACCTGCTTGAAGGCTTCGGCAAAATCGGCGGCGATGGTGAGGCGTGTTATGGTGCCGACCCTGTCGTCGCCTTGATCGGTCGAGGCGTCGGGCATTTGCCTGGCCTTGCCGGCAATCGCGTCGAGCAGCGTCACCCATGGTGACGTGTCGTCCAGCGCCTCGGGCGTGGCTGCTAGTTCGCTGACCAGCGACTGCAGTTCCGAGCGCACCGGAATGAGTGCCGCGTTTTTGGGAGCGGCGTGAGAATGCAAGGCACGTGCGGCCGACAGTGCCGACAGAAGCTGGCCGATGGTGCGCCGGACCGGATGGGCGCGGGTGGCGAAGCTCGGCGCTTCGAGCCTTGCATAGGTGCGCATCTCGGCCAGCGTCTGGGCGTCGGCAATCAGCTTGCGATGCAGGCCGGCCAGCGTCGCCGGGTCTCCGCCGGAAAAAGCGCCGCCCGCATAAATGGCAAGGTCGAGGATGCTGCGCTTCAGCCTGGAGATGATGGCGTCGGCCGCCAGCTTGGGCAGGATCAGCCGGCTGGTCAGCCCGGCACAGACGATGCCGAGCACGATCTCGGCGCAGCGCGCGACAGCGAGATCGACGATCACATGCGGCTGGCCGAAGGCCGGCAGCCCAATGATCATTGCGGTATAACCAGCAAGTGCGGCGCCATAGGCTTCCGGGTTGCGCAGCAGCGACGAGACCAGCGTGCACAGGCCAATCCAGACGGACAACGCCGTGACCAGCAGCCAGGGGTTGGTCCCGAAAACGGAGGTGATGCCGATCGCCGCAAGCCCACCGGCCAGCGTGCCGAGCAGCCGGTAAAAGCCTTTCGCCAGCACCATGCCGGCGACCGGCTGGGCGACGATGAAGACTGTCATCATCGCCCATTGCGGGTGGTCGAGTTTTAGCGCGTAGGCAACGAGAAGCGCGATCAGGCCGGCCGAAACGGTGCGCAGCGCGAAAATCCAGTCCGAGCGTGTCGGCTGAGTCAGCCCCGCCAAACTGGCTTCGAAATAGCTCTTCAGCCGCGCCCAGATCACAGGCTGGTCTCCGTATCGGAAGCGCAGGCTAGACCGGCTGACGCTCAGATATCCAGCACTTCCGTCGCGGCGAATTCGGCGCGTTCCTGGATGAAGCGGAAGCGGGCCTCAGGCTTGGTTCCCATCAGCGCGTCGATCGCATCCTTGGTCGCCGCCACGGCATCGATGACATCGACCCTGAGCAGCGTGCGCTTCCTCGGGTCCATGGTGGTTTCCTTGAGCTGCGCGGCCATCATTTCGCCCAGGCCCTTGAAGCGGCCGATCTCGACCTTGGCGCGGCCGGTGAACTCGGTTCGCAAGAGTTCGTCCTTGTGCGCATCGTCGCGGGCGTAGGCGATCTTGCCGCCTTGCCGGATCGAATAGAGCGGCGGCACCGCCAGATAGAGATGGCCGCCATTCACCAGGTTCGGCATTTCCTGGTAGAAGAAGGTGATCAGCAGCGAGGCGATGTGGGCGCCGTCGACGTCGGCGTCGGTCATGATGATCACGCGGTCGTAGCGCAGATCCTCGTCGCGGTATTTTGAGCGCGTGCCGCAGCCGAGCGCCTGGATCAGGTCCGAAATCTGCTGATTGGCGGCCAGCTTGTCGTTGCCGGCGCTGGCGACGTTGAGGATTTTGCCGCGCAGCGGCAGGACGGCCTGGCTGGCGCGGTCGCGCGCCTGCTTGGCCGAGCCACCGGCCGAGTCGCCTTCGACGATGAAGAGTTCTGCACCCGCGGCGGCATTCTGCGTGCAGTCGGCGAGCTTGCCGGGCAGCCTGAGCTTGCGCACCGCGCTCTTGCGCGACACTTCCTTTTCCTGACGCCGGCGCACCCGCTCGTCGGCGCGCGCGATCACCCATTCCAAGAGCTTGGAGGCTTCCTGCGGGTTGTCGGCCAGCCAATGGTCGAAAGGATCTCGGATGGCGGTCTCGACGATGCGAATGGCCTCGATTGTTGCCAGCCGGTCCTTGGTCTGGCCGACGAATTCCGGCTCGCGGATGAACACCGACAGCATGCCTGCCGCCGAGATCATGACATCTTCGGAGGTGACGATCGAGGCGCGCTTGTTGCCGACGAGGTCGGCATAGGCGCGCAAGCCCCGCGTCAGCACGTTGCGGAAGCCGGCCTCATGCGTGCCGCCTTCGCCGGTCGGGATGGTGTTGCAGTAGGAATTGATGAAGCCGTCGCCGCCGAACCAGGTCACCGCCCATTCGAGCGAACCGTGGCCGCCCTGCTTCTCGCTCTTGCCGGCGAAGATTTCTCGCGTCACCTGGAAGTCGTCGCCGAGCGATGCCTTGAGGTAGTCCTTCAGGCCGCCGGGGAAATGGAACTCCGCCTTGGCCGGCGTCTGGTCCTTTTCCTTGATCAGCGACGGATCGCAGCTCCAGCGGATCTCTACACCGCCAAACAGGTAGGCTTTCGAGCGCGTCATGCGATAGAGCCGCGCCGGCTCGAAGGCTGCGCCCTTGCCGAAAATCTGCTCGTCGGGATGGAAACGAATCTTGGTGCCGCGTCGGTTGTGCACCTCGCCGAGCTGCTCCAGCCAGCTTACCGGTACGCCACGAGAGAATCTTTGGCGGTAGAGCTGGCGCCCTCGCGCCACTTCGACTTCGAGATGGTCCGACAGCGCATTGACGACGGAGACGCCGACGCCGTGCAGGCCGCCCGAGGTCTCATAAACCTTGGAGTCGAATTTGCCGCCCGAATGCAGCGTCGTCATGATGACTTCGAGCGCCGGCTTCTTGAATTTCGGATGCGGATCGACCGGGATGCCGCGGCCATTGTCGGTAACGGTCAGAAACCCGTCGGCCGAAAGCTCGACGTCGATGAAGGTGGCATGGCCGGCTACCGCCTCGTCCATCGAATTGTCGATGACCTCGGCGAACAGATGGTGCATCGCCTTGTCATCGGTGCCGCCAATATACATGCCGGGACGGCGCCGCACCGGCTCCAGCCCTTCCAGCACCTCGATGTCGGCAGCGCTATAGCCTTCGCTGCCGTCCTTGGTCGCAGCAGGGCGTTTCGCGGCCTGCACCAGCGGATCAGCCGGGCGCGTCGGCGTCCGAACCGGCTGGGGCTTGTTGTCCAGATTGCCGAAAAGGTCGTTATTGTCGTCCATGCCTGCCATAGAATCCGGTGCCGCGAATCACCCGCCGATACTGCCACGCTTTTCAGCGCCAAGCGACGGAAGTTCCTGTTACGTTCGGGGATTTAACCCCTTCTTATCCTAAAACCTTTCGATAACCAAGCCGGCGGAAATAGGCCCGTGTGGGGCGCCCGGGATTCCTGAATCTTTAACTATGCGGCCTAGCGTGGGCCTCAACAAATAAAAGACCACTAGGTGTCAGGGGTTAGTTGTGAGGGGCAAGGCCATAACGATGATCGGCATCGCCGCCGTTTTCGGCGCGATCTCGATCTTTGCCGCGGATTTCTGGGTCAAGAGCCAGGCCAGGACCGATGCCGAGGAAAAGACGGCGGCGATCCCGGCGCCCGTGACCCCAAAAGTTGAGTTCAAGACCATTGTGGTGGCCAACGCACCGTTGCGTTACGGCATGGAACTCGATCGCGCACAGCTCACCGAAATCCCGTGGTCGGAAGAGTCCGTGCCGCAGGGAGCCTTCACCACCATCAATGCATTGCTTGCCGAAGGCAGCCGTGTTGTGCTGTCGCCGATCGAGATCAACGAGCCGGTGCTGCTCAGCAAGCTGTCGGGGCCGAACGGCCGCGCGACCCTGTCCAACATGATGACGCCCGGCATGCGGGCGGTGACCATCCGCACCGACGAGATCGCCGGTGTCGGCGGCTTCGTGATGCCGGGCGACCGGGTCGACGTGGTGCTGACACGCGATGCCGGCGAAATCCAGGAAGTGGCCAAGAATGCGCAAGGCGCGGCCGGTTCGACCGTTACCTCCGAAATCGTCGTCTCCGACGCCAGGGTGCTGACCGTCGGCCAGGGCGCCGACGAGCGCCAGACCACGCCGCAGATCGCCAATTCCGTGACCATCGAGGTGACGACGGACGGCGCGCAGAAAGTGGCGCTTGCCCGCACTGTCGGCACCTTGTCGCTGTCGCTCCGCTCTTCCGCTGACGGCGGCGCCGCAAAGGACGGCGTCACCACCATCTCATCCTTCGGCGGGTCGGTCGCCTCCGGCGTCCAGGCCGCTGCCGGCGCGCTGTTCACTGCCGCGACCAAGGAGCCTGAGAAGCCGAAATTCAAGACGATCATCGTGACGCGCGGCACGCAGGTCGAAGAATACCAGGTTCCTACGCGGGACCAGCCATAACTGCCGGTGGGGACCGGGCGAGGGACGGGACAGATGTCGGGATTTCATGCATATCGGATGACGAAAGGGCTGCGCCCAATGCGGGCGCTTGCGATGGCGGCTTGCCTCGCCGCGGCCGCAATGCTCGGCCTCAGTGCGCCGGCCAGGGCCGACAACGACATCGTCTACGTGTCGTCGACCAAGAATGCGTCGATCAAGGTGGCCAAGGGCAAGCCGAAGACGATCATGACCAATGCCGCCTTCTACCAGATCGTCATCGGCGATCCGGAGATCGCCAACGTCAATCCGCTGACCGACAAATCCTTCTATGTGCTGGGCAACAATCTCGGCACCACCGGAATCGCGCTGTTCGACGAGAACAAGCAACTGGTCGGCACCGTCGACATTGAGGTGACGCTGGACACCGACCAGCTGGCCAGCACCATTCGTGCCAGCGTGCCGGACGCCAAGATCAAGGTCGGCTCGGCCAATGGCCGCGTCGTGCTGTCGGGCGAGGCGGATGACGCGGTCGCCGCCGAGAAGGCGAGCAAGATCGCCAGCCGCTTCTCCGGCAATGAGGAAGTGATCAATTCGGTCAACATCTCGTCTTCGCAGCAGGTTCAGCTCAACGTCCGCTTCGTCGAGATCAACCGCCAGGCCGGACAGGATCTCGGCGCCAAATACAGCGCCAATTTCGCTTACGGCCTTGGCGGGCGCGACGTCACCATCGAGCCTGGCGCGCTGCCGGCGGCGGGCAATGGCGAGATCATCGGCCGGCTGCTGTCGAACGGCCTGTCGATCGACGTTGCCATCAAGGCGCTGGAGGAGCGTGGCCTTGCCAGGCGGCTGGCCGAGCCGAACCTGATCGCCCGTTCGGGCCAGACGGCAAGCTTCCTCGCCGGCGGCGAGTTCCCGATCCCGGTCTCCGAGGACAATGGCAAGATCTCCGTCAGCTACAAGAAATACGGTGTCAGCCTGGATTTCACGCCGACCGTGCTGAAGGACGGGCTGGTCAGCCTCGACATCGCGCCGGAAGTCTCTTCGATCGATGCCTCGGCCTCCTACAATATCGGTGAGATTTCGGTGCCGGGCTTTATCGTGCGCCGCGCCAGGACGTCGGTCGACCTGAAGAACGGCCAGAGCTTCATGATCGCCGGTCTGCTGCAATCGCAGAACGACATCACCACGTCGCGTCTTCCCGGCCTCGGCAAGCTGCCGGTGCTCGGCCCGCTGTTCTCGTCCAAATCCTATCAGCGGCGCGAGACCGACCTGGTGATCATCGTCACCCCCTATCTGGTCAAGCCGGTCGATCCGTCGAAGAAGTTGCTCGAGCCGACCGACGGCACGCAGCCGGCCAGCAATGTCGACTATTTCCTCAACAACACCGAAGAAGTGAAGGCGTCCGACGCGAACCGCGCAATGGCAATGGCCAGCGGCAGCACGGCACAGCCGGCCCCGGTCACCACGGTCGGGCATTTCCTCGACCTGCCGAAGGATTGAAGCCATGCGCGTGGGACCATGCATTGCCCTGCTGTTTGCCGGCCTCGCCAGCGGTTGCACCAGCGACGACTATGTTCGCAGCGAGGGGCCGACGACGGCCGCCGGCAACGCGCAGGCTGCCAATACGGCCATGCAGATGGTCGATCCCTGGAAATACGGCGTCCAGAACACCAGGCTGCTGGTGCCGGCGCAGCGCAGTGAGGCGGCGGTGAACGCCGCCGATCAGGCGGCGAGCGCCAAGGCCGTGCAACCAACGTCGACAACCGATTGATCTGCCTGGCGATTTGACCGGGAATGACCTGACAGGCTGACAAAATGGCAAGCGGCATCAAGACCAAGAAAATCCTGCTGGTGTCCAGCGACCGGACCTTTGTGCAGGATACGCGCACGGCATTCGCGGCTTCGGAGGTGATCCAGCTTTCGACCGTCGAGAAGAAGATTTCCGAACTGCGCGGCGAGGTCCAGGAAGCCGATTTCGGCGCGCTCATCGTCGACATGGATGCAGCCAAGCTCGAAGAGATCGAGTCGCTGCAGCGCATCATGCGCCGGCTCGAAGGCCGCGTTCCGGTCGTCGTCGTCACCCAGGAGTTCAACGCAGCTGCGGTGCGTATCCTGGTGCAGCTCCAGGTCGCCGATTTCCTGGTCAAGCCGATCACCACCGCCGACCTGGTGCGTTCTGTCATCCGCGCGCTGCAAGGCCCGGGACGCGAGGAAAACACCGAATCGCAGATCTACACCTTCATGCCGGCCGCCGGTGGCGTCGGCACCACGACGCTGGCGTTGCAGACCGCCTTCCAGCTGCATCATTCGGTGACGCGCGGCGCGTCGACCTGCGTGGTCGACCTCAATTTCCAGCAGGGCGCTTGCGCCGAATATCTCGACCTTGAGCCGCGCTTCGACATCACCGAAATCGAGAACCAGCCCGAGCGCCTCGACCGGCAGCTGCTGGATGTGATGCTGTCCAAGCATGCCAGCGGGCTCTGCGTGCTGGCCGCCCCCACACATCCATCGGAAATGCGCTCGTTCAAGACCGATGTCGTAGTGCGCATGCTCGATCTGGTCTCGGCCTATTTCGACAATGTCGTCATCGACATGCCGCGCACCTGGTTCCCGTGGACGGAGACGGTGCTGCTCGGCTCCAACAAGCTCTACATCGTCGCCGAAATGACGGTGCCATGTCTGCGTCACACACAGCGGCTGATCCAGGCGGTCTACGAGACGGCCGGCAAGGAAGTGAAGCCCAATGTCATCGTCAACCGGTTCGAGCAGAAGATGTTCGACAACGGCATCAAGCAGGCGGATGTCCAAGAAATCCTCGGCGAGCATTTCGTCGGTGGCATCTCCAACAATTACCGGCTGGTGCGTGAAGCAGTCGACCGCGGCGTGCCGCTGCACGAGATCGACCCGAACGCCAATGTCGTCAACGATCTGAAGAAGATCATCCTGCCGGAGGAAGCCGTGGCGACGCCGGAGAAATCGCGCTCGCTGTTCGGTATCGGCAGGGGCCTCCTGAAGAGGAAAGCCGGATGACCAGCCGCTTCTCGACCCTGCAGAACCGTGACGTCCGCCCGCTGAAGCCGGCCGATGCGGCGCCAGTTGCGCACCACGCCGTGGTCATTCCGACGATCCGCAAGGCTTTGCCGCCGAAGCCAGATACAACACCGGGAAAAAGCGCCAACAAGGTGCTCGACGCCCGCGTGCGCATTCACCGTCTGCTGCTCGAGGAAATCAACCTTGTCGCACTGGAGCGCCTGCCCAAGGAAGAGATGCGCCGGCAGGTGCAGGAATTCGTATCGGAAAAGACCCGTCAGGAGCGGATGGCGATCAACACCGTCGAGCTCGAGTCGCTGGTCGACGACATTGTCGACGAGATGGTCGGCCTCGGTCCGCTGGAGCCGCTGCTCAAGGACCCCGACATCAACGATATCCTGATCAACGGCCACCAGAACTGCTTCGTCGAAAAACGCGGCAAGCTGCAGCAGGTCCACATCCCGTTCAAGGATGAGGCGCACCTGTTGCGCATCATCAACAAGATCGTCGCCGCCGTCGGTCGCCGGGTCGACGAATCGCAGCCGATGGTTGACGCCCGCATGCTCGACGGCTCACGCTTCAACGCAGCCATCCGGCCGGTGGGCGTCGACGGGCCACTGGTGTCGATCCGCAAGTTTTCCAAGAACAAGCTCGGCCTGCATAAGCTGGTCGAATTCGGCGCCATCACCCAGAATATGGCCGAGGTGCTGGCCGCCGCCGTGCACGCCCGCAAGACGACCATCATCTCGGGCGGCACCGGCACCGGCAAGACGACGATGCTCAACGCATTGTCGGCCTTCATTCCGGAAGACGAGCGGCTGATCACCATCGAGGACGCGGCCGAACTGCAATTGCAGCAGCCGCATGTCGCGCGCATGGAAACGCGCCCCGCCAACATCGAAGGTCATGGCGAGCTGAAGCAGCGCGACCTGGTCAAGAACGCGCTGCGCATGCGCCCCGACCGCGTCATCCTCGGCGAGTGCCGCGGCGAGGAGGCCTTCGACATGCTGCAGGCGATGAACACGGGCCATGAAGGTTCGATGGCTACCATCCACGCCAACACACCGCGCGACGCCATTTCACGCCTCGAGCAGATGCTGGGGATGACCGGCATGCCCATGACGGTGCAGTCGATCCGCAGCCAGATCGCCAGCGCGCTCGACCTTATCGTCCAGCTGACGCGCCTCTCCGACGGCAAGCGCAAGGTGACCAGCGTCGCCGAGGTGACCGGCATGGAAGGCGACGTCATCCAGATGCAGGAGATATTCCGCTTCGTGCGCACCGGCATGGAAGCCGACGGCACCATCCTCGGTCACTACGAGGCGACCGGTATTCGCCCGCGCTTTCTTGAGGATCTGCGCAATATGGGCATCGAATTCCCCGGCAAATATTTCGAACCCGGCCGACCGCAGGAGTAGGCTGGTGTTCGAGAGTTTCAGCCCGATCTATGTCGTCTATGCCGCGGCAGCGCTGACCGGCATCATGATCGCCGAAGGCTGTTATCTGCTTTATGCCGGCCGTAGCGACAAGCGCCTGGCCATCAACCGGCGCATGAAGCTGCAGGAAAACAAGATCAGCCAGGAACAGGTGCTGATCCAGCTGCGCAAGGAGCGCGGCCTGGACGCCGGCACCTCGTTGTTCTCGCCCGATCGTTTTCGCGCCTTGCGTACGCAGTCGGGCATGGTGATGCCGTTGCCGAAATTCCTGATGATCACGACGGGCGTGGCACTGGCGATGATGCTCACCGCGCTCTGGTACGGTCTGCCGCTGCTGCTCGCCATCTTGCTGTTTGTGATGCTCGCGCCACTGCTGCCGGTGCTGGTGCTGCGTACCAAGCGCAGCCGCCGGGTCAAGCGGTTCGGCGTGCAACTGCCGGAAGCGCTGGAGTTGATTACGCGCGGCCTTAAGGCCGGGCATCCGGTTCCGGTGGCGATCTCCATGGTGTCGCGCGAGATGCCCGATCCGATCGGCACGGAGTTCGGCGTTATCTCCGACGAGGTGACCTATGGTTCCGACCTGGTCTCGGCGTTGAACTCACTGTTCGACCGGGTCGGCCAGGAGGATCTGCCGCTGTTCGTCACCGCGGTGTCGATCCAGACGAGTTCGGGCGGCAATTTGCGCGAGATCCTCGACGGGCTGTCAACGACCATCCGCGAGCGCGGCAAGCTGCGCCGCAAGGTGCGCGCCATTTCGACGGAAGGCCGTATGTCGGCCTACATCCTGACGGCGGTTCCGGCGCTGCTGTTCGCCGCCATCATGGTGCTGATGCCGCAATTTTACAGCCAGGTTTGGGATGTGCCGAAGACCTGGTACCTGCTGGGCGGCTCGGTGACATGGCTGATACTGGGCAACATCATCATGTTCAAGATGTCGAACTTCCGGTTCTGAGATGGAACAGGTGATCCAGTTCCTCGCCTCGCTGGCGCCGACCTCGATGATGCCGGTGGCCGCGCTGCTCCTGGCATTGGGCGGCAGCGCGGTGGCATGGCCGCTGGTGTTGGCCAAGGGCGACCGCAACGATCTCAAGCGCCGGCTCAAGGTGGACGACAGGAAGGCTCCCGAACAGGTCGAGGCGGCGCCGAAGAAGAGCCAGAGCGTCGTGCGCGAGAAGGCGGTGAAGCGGGCGCAGGAATTCTACGCCAAGAGCGATCCGGAAAATGTCGCCCGGCTGCGCATGAAGCTGATCCAGGCGGGCTATATGGAGCCGCGCGCGGTCGGCACGTTCTTCCTGATCCGCTTCGGCTGCCTCGTGGGCACAGCGATCGGCGCGTTCCTGGTCAATCAGTGGATGGCGAGCGCCGATTCCACCGCGACCAGCCGCTGGACCTTCGTTATCCTGTCGGGAGCCGCCGGCTATTTCGTTCCCGGCTTGGTGCTCAGCCAGAAGGTGCGGGAAAAGATGCGCGAATACCGCAACGGCTTTCCCGACTTCATGGATTTGATGATCGTCTGTTCCGATGCCGGCATGAGCATGGAAGCCGGCATCGAGCGTGTCTCGAAGGAATTGGCCAAGACCTATCCGTCGCTCAGCCAGAACCTGCAGTTGGTGTCGCTGGAACTGAGGGCTGGCCGCAGCCTGGACGATGCCCTGAAGGCGCTCGCCGATCGCCTCAGCCTTGACGAGGTGCGCTCCTTCGCCACGCTCCTGCAGCAGTCCAAGGAACTCGGCACCAGCCTCTCCGGGGCGCTGCGTGTGTTCTCCGACGAAATGCGCCACAAGCGCATGTCGCTGGCGGAGGAAAAGGCACATGCCTTACCGGCCAAGATGTCGGTGCCGGTGGTGGTGTGCATCCTGCCGGTGGTGCTGATGATCGCCGTCATCCCGATCATCGTCAAAATGACTGCCGCGCAGTAGATACGTCGGAGCCATCAGGCGACTTCCTGCGGTTACTCACTTCAATTAGCCCTGCCTGGATTTCGTGGGACCCGGCCAGTGCGGCTGCTTCGGCAAAACCAGCAAATGAGTGATCAGCCAATGCGAATAGTCTTGTGCACCGTCTTCCTCTGCCTTGCCACGGCCGGCTTGTCGCCTGCCCAGGCTGCAGCCGGCGACTGCGGCGATGCTGCCGCTCTCGTGCAGCAGGCCTATCCCAAGGCTCGAAAGAGTGCTGACGGGACCTCGTTCACACTCGAGCCCCATACCAGCATCGCTCAAACTCTCCGGGACGGCGATACGCCGTTCGGTTTGGTCTGCAAGGTCTGGCCCGCCCATGACGAATTGTTGCTGGTCGCAGTGCCGCTGCTCGACAGCGCCCAATCCAGCTACGACCGACATGTCGGCGATATCGAGTTGCTGGTGGTCGACCGGAACAGCCTGCAGGTGCGCCAGCGGCTGCTCCAGCCTGATCTTATGACGGATGACGCCATCGCAATCCGCGAGATCGAGTTCGACACCGGCCGCTATGGGCTGGCCCCTGGTGTCACCGCCTTCGGCCTGCGCATCGAGATGGCAAACCATTCGCAGCCGAATCCCTTTAGCGAGACCGATCTGCGGCTCTATGCGGTTGACGGCAACGGCCTGCGGGTGGTGCTCGCTGGCATGATCGTGGCAGGCAGTGGCGGCGAGGGCGATACCAACTGCGCAGGATCGTTTCATTCCACTCAGGTGACGCTGACCATGGGCCGCGCGATACATCACGGCTATCACGACATTCATGTGGTCGAGCGATCGGATACCGATAATCCATTTCCTGATGCCAATGGGGAGTGCCAGTCTCATCCCGGCAAGTCCACAGGCCATACCTATCGGCTGCGTTATGACGGCAGCCGCTATCCGGTTCCGGCGGCGCTCAACGCCTTGGAACCTTGAGGCCGCTCGCGTCGGTGCCGATCGAAGGCTGCGCCTGCTGGTTAATGGACGGTGTGCTGGAAACCAAATTTTCAGCGCATTTCAGCACCGAAGCTTAATCGCTCTCCTGTACAAATGATCCCCAGAGAATGACCCGGTAAATCGGGCGATTGGGGCAGGGGCATGCGTCACAGAAGTTTCACGGCAATGGCCGCGCTAGCGGCCGTCTTGGCAGTCAGCGGTTGTACGACTGAGAACGTCGACAAGACCAAGACCACATCGATCCAACCGGCCGCAAAGGACGTCAGCACGTCCGACCTGGCGCAGGGCAAGGCGCAGTTCCGCGACGCCAATTACGGTCTTGCCGAACAGCATTTCCGCAAGGCCGTGGAGCTGAAGGCCGACAGTGCCGAGGGATGGATGGGGCTGGCCGCCTCCTATGACGAGCTCGGCCGCTTCGACTTCGCCGACCGTGCCTACGACCAGCTGTTGAAGGTTGCGGGGCGCAAGCCGCAGATCGTCAACAATATGGGCTATTCGCAGCTCCTGCGCGGCAACAAGAAGAAGGCAAGAGCCCTGCTGATGGAAGCAAGGGCCGGGATGGCCGACCCGACCGTGGTCAACGCCAATCTGGCGCTGCTCAACAAGGGGTGAGGCTTCGCAACCCTCGTTTGCGGTATCTGCCGCTATCTATCGACGGTTTATAAACCCTGGTCGGAAATTTGCACTGCAAGCCCGGTCAAAAACGGTATCTCGAAGCCACCGCTCGCCTATGATGCGGCGCAACCGACGATCCCTGAAGGCTGTCGTTCACCCATGCTGGATTTCAGTTCGCTCCTGCTGGCGGCTGCGCTGTCGGGCACATGCCTCAGCGTTACCATGTTTGCAATCTGGTTCACGGCGCCGCGTGCGCGCTTTGTGCTGACGGTGGCGTGCGGCATTCTGGTCCTTGTCGCCCATGTCATCGTCTTCTGGCGCTACACAAGGGAGCCCAATCCCTGGCTTTGCCAGGCAGCTCTGGCGCTGCTCAGCCTCGGTTTCCTGGTCCTTTCGCTTTCGGCCATGCAGTATCTCGGCGTGCGCAATTACAGTCGCGCCGTCCTGCCGGCCCTGCTTGCGATGGCGATCTGCGCCGGCGTGACCTATCTCGGTTTCGACGGTGTCGGCTTCATCCTCACCTATATGACGGTAACGATGCTGCTCGCCTTGATCGGGGTGATGTTCTGGATCAAGGGCGGCGGTCATGATCGCGGCATTCTCCTGGTTGTCTCGGCTCTGAGCGGTGTCTGCGGGCTGTCCTTCGGGCTCTGCGGTGCGGTGCTTCTGGTCAAGGGCCAGTGGGTGCTTGGCGTCGCGCCCGACAATTGGGCCGAGCGGCTGAATTCGGTTGTGGCGGTCGCCTGCATGACGGCGCTCGGCGCGCTGACGCTGTCGCTGCATCATTTGCAGGCGCAGATCGAACTGAAGGCCGAGACCTTGACCGACCCGCTGACCGGTCTGATGAACCGGCGGGCTTTGAATTCACTCTATGGCGAGCGCGTCTTCGGTCCGTTTATGTCGGTCGCCATGTTCGACCTCGATCATTTCAAGCGGACCAACGATGTCTATGGTCATCCGGTCGGCGACCGGGTGCTGTGCCGCTTCGCCGCAATCATCAAGAAGTATGACAGGGCCGGCGTCCACGCCTTCCGGCTGGGCGGCGAGGAGTTCGCGCTGGTCATGTCGCGGATGACCGAGGACAAGGCCTACGATCTCGCCAGCAAGATCGGCGTCGCCTTCGGTACGGAAGTGGTGCCGACGCCGCGCGGTCCGCTGCGCAGCAGCGTCAGCGGCGGCATCGGCTTCGGCGCGGAGGGCGGCAGCAGCCTCGACGACGTGCTGGCCGAGGCCGACAAGGCGCTCTACGCGGCCAAGCACGCCGGGCGAAACCGCGTGCTTGTCCACGACCGTAACAGCAAGGCCGACGGGCCGGCCTTGCGTTCTGCCTGACAGGCCAGAGTGTTACTCGGCGGCGCCGAGATATTCCGAAAGCGGCGGGCAGGAGCAGACGAGGTTGCGGTCGCCGGCGACATTGTCGATGCGCGACACCGGCGGCCAGTACTTGGCTGATGTATCGGCGTCTCCGGCAGGGTAGGCCGCTTCCAGCCGTGAATAAGGATGCGTCCACTGGCCGGCAAGCGTTTCGGCTGCCGTGTGCGGCGCGTTGACCAGCGGGTTGTCGTCAAGCGGCCATTCACCCTTCGCCACCTTGGCGGCCTCGCCGGCGATGGCGATCATTGCCTCGCAGAACCGGTCGAGCTCGCGCTTGGGCTCGGACTCGGTTGGCTCGACCATCAGCGTTCCGGCGACCGGGAACGACATGGTCGGCGCATGGAAACCGTAGTCGATCAGGCGCTTGGCGATGTCGTCGACACTGATGCCGGCGCTTTCCTTGAGCACGCGGGTGTCGAGGATGCATTCATGCGCGATGCGATCGTGCCTGCCCTTATAGAGAAGCGGGAAGTACGGCGCGAGCCGCGTCGCCACATAGTTGGCCGAGATGATCGCCGTCTCCGTCGCCTGCTTCAGGCCGGCGGCGCCCATCATGCGGATGTACATCCAGGTGATCGGCAGGATGGAAGCGCTGCCGAACGGGGCAGCCGACACGGCATGCGCCGAGCCTTCGGTGACATGACCCGGCAGATAGGGCTTGAGATGCGCCCTGACGCCAATCGGGCCGACACCCGGACCGCCGCCGCCATGCGGGATGCAGAAGGTCTTGTGCAGGTTCATGTGGCAGACATCGGCGCCGATGTCGGCGGGGCGCGCCAGGGCGACCAGCGCGTTGAGGTTGGCGCCGTCGAAATAGACCTGACCGCCATGCTCATGGATCAGGGCGCAGAGGTGGCGCGCGCCTTCTTCGTAGACGCCGTGCGTCGAAGGATAGGTGAACATCAGCGCTGCGAGATTCTTCGAATGCTCGTTGGCCTTGGCCCGCATATCGTCCATGTCGATATTGCCGTCCTCCAGGCAGCGCACGACGACGACGCTCATGCCGGCCATGGCCGCACTCGCCGGATTGGTGCCATGCGCGGAGGAGGGGATCAGGCAGATGGTGCGATGGCCTTCGCCGCGCGCGCGGTGATAGGCGCGGATGGCGAGCAGGCCGGCATATTCGCCCTGGCTGCCGGCATTGGGCTGCAGGCTGACGGCGTCGAAGCCGGTAATCTCAGACAGCCAGCCCTCCAGTTCGCCGACCATGGCGCGGTAGCCCTGCGAATGGCTGGCCGGTGCAAAGGGGTGCAGATTGGCGACGCTCGGCCAGCTGACCGGCATCATCTCGGCCGCGGCGTTGAGCTTCATGGTGCAGGATCCCAGTGGGATCATGGTGCGGTCGAGCGCCAGGTCCTTGTCGGCCAGCC
Organism: Mesorhizobium sp. P3_A2; assembly: GCF_056403115.1. Classification (NCBI taxonomy): domain Bacteria; kingdom Pseudomonadati; phylum Pseudomonadota; class Alphaproteobacteria; order Hyphomicrobiales; family Phyllobacteriaceae; genus Mesorhizobium; species Mesorhizobium sp. P3_A2. The sequence goes on along the minus strand of NZ_JBFUGC010000017.1, from coordinate 38,875 downwards.
GGCGCAGCAAGCGCATCATGTCGGTCTCTGAGTGGTTCTCGCGGAAAACCGGCTGGGTGAGGAATTCCTTGCCGCGCGGCTTGCCGGGCATCACGCCGGCTTCGGCAGCGCCGGGCTTGGCGCCGAACAGGGCGGCGATCGCCTCGAGATCGGCCTCGGTCGAGGTCTCGTCGAAGGCGATGCTGATGCGGTCGGCATCGATGACACGCAGCAACCGGCCATCCTTTTCAGCGGCAGCGTCGATCGAGGCTGCCTTGCCCTTCACCTCGGCCGTAACCGTGTCGAAGCGGCTTGAGCCGAGTATGGAAACACCTGCGGCCCTCAGGCCCGCCGCGAGGCGATTGGCGAGCTCATGGATGCGCGCTGCAATCGCCTGCAGTCCGGCGGGGCCATGCCAGATCGCATAGGCCGTCGCCATGTTGGCAAGCAGCGCCTGCGCGGTGCAGATGTTGGAGGTCGCCTTGTCGCGGCGGATATGCTGTTCGCGTGTCTGCAGGGCAAGACGATAGCCCGGGCGGCCCTTGCTGTCGGTGGACTGGCCGACGAGGCGGCCGGGCATCAGCCGGGTCAGTTTGTCGGAGACCGCGCAGTAGGCGGCGTGCGGGCCGCCAAAGCCCATCGGCACGCCAAAGCGCTGCATCGGACCGACGGCGATGTCGGCGCCAAGCTTGGCCGGCGCATCGGTGAGCGTTAGCGCAAGCGGATCGGCGATGAAGACGACGACCGCGCCGGTGGCGCGGGCCTTGTCGATCGCCGCCTTGTGGTCGCCATAGACACCAAACGTGTCCGGCGAGGAGACGAGCAGAGCGGCGGTGTTGTCGTCGATGGTCTCGCCGTCGATCTCGATGCCGAGCGGTTCAGCGCGGGTACGCACGACGTCCAGCGTCTGCGGGTGCGGTGTGCCGGCCAGCGCCACCTTGGTGCGCTTGTCGCGATGATGGCGCAAGGCGATGCCGACGGCTTCGGCCACCGCCGTCGCCTCATCGAGCAGTGAAGCCGAGGCCACCGGCAGGCCGGTCAATTCGGTGACCAGCGTCTGGAAATTGAACAGCATTTCCAGCCGGCCCTGGCTGATCTCGGCCTGGTAGGGCGTATAGGCGGTGTACCAGGCCGGGTTCTCGAACAGGTTGCGCTGGATGACCGGCGGCACATGGACGCCGTGATAGCCGGCGCCGATGAAGCTCTTCAGCACCGTGTTCTTCGCCATGGTCGCGGACAATTCGGCCAACGCCTCGGCTTCACTCGCCGGTGCGGGGAGGGTCAGCGGCAGGTCGAGGCGGATCGACTGCGGCACGGCCTGGCTGATCAGCGTCTCGACGGAGGGAACGCCGATCACGGCAAGCATGGCTCTGACATCATTGACGCCCGGGCCGATATGGCGGGCCGAGAAGGGGGTAAGTGCTGCGCTCATCGTTTTTAAGTCCTGTTATCAGCCGATGTGGGCTTTGTAGGCGGCGTCATCCATGAGGCCGGCGAGCTGGCCTTCGTCGGCAAGCTTCATCTTCCACAGCCAGCCGTCGCCGGTGGCCGCCGAATTGACCAGCGACGGGTCCGAGGACAGCGCGCCATTGGCGTCGATGATCTCGCCATCGACCGGCGCATAGACGTCGGAGGCCGCCTTGACGGATTCGACAACCACGGCCGTATCGCCCTTACTCAGCTTCGTGCCGATTTGAGGCAGTTCGACAAAGACAAGATCGCCAAGCTGTTCCTGCGCATAGTCGGTGATCCCGACGGTGGCGATGCCGCCCTCAACGCTCAGCCATTCGTGATCTTGTGTGAAATAGGTTTTTGCCATCGGGATTTATCCTTTGCGGTAGCGATGAGGAGTGAAGGGCAAGGAACTGATATCGATCGGGATTTTCGTCCCGCGAACGTCGGCGAAGAGTTTTGTCCCTGGCTTGGCCAGGGACGCCGAGGCATAGCCCATGGCGACGGGGTGGCCGGCCGAAGGGCCGAAGCCGCCTGATGTGACATGGCCGGCCGGATTGCCGTCGGCGTCGAACAGGGCGGCGCCGGCGCGCACCGGCTGGCGGCCTTCCGGCTTCAGGCCGACGCGCTTTTGCGCCGCGCCACGCTCCAGGATCGCCCGCAAGGCATCGGCACCGATGAAGGATCCGCTGGCACGGAGATCCTTGGGGATCGCCCACATCAGGCCGGCACTGGCCGGATCGACTTCCGGCGTGATGTCCTGGCCATGCAGGCAGAGGCCGGCCTCCAGCCGCAGCGAGTCGCGGGCGGCAAGGCCGATCCACAACACGCGCTCGTCCTCAAGCAATTTCGCAACCAAAGCCCGCGCATCCGCTTCCGGCAGGCCGATCTCGAACCCGTCCTCGCCGGTGTAACCTGAGCGGCTCATGAACCAGTTCTGCTTCGGCTCGATGCCGTGCATGAACAGCAGCGAGCCGGTCTCGATGCCGGCGCGGGACAAGGCAGCCCAGGCTTCCGGACCCTGGATGGCGAGAAAGACGCGGTCGAGCGCCTCGACCTTCACATCGAAATCCACCGCCAGCGCGCGCAAATGCTTCTCGTCCTCGACAGCATTGCCGGCATTGGCGACCACCATGAACCTGGTATCGCCGAGCCGGGTGACGATCAGGTCGTCGATGATCCCGGCGGCTTCGTTGAGGAAAAAGGTGTATTTGGACTGCGAAATCCCGAGCGCGCCGGCATCGAGCGGGCAGGCGCGGTTGAGCAGGGCGCCGGCGCCAGGGCCGCTGACTTCGAACAGCTTCATATGCGAAATGTCGAACAGGCCGGCATGTTCGCGGGTGTGGAGGTGCTCCTTCATCACGCCGGCCGGATAGGTCAGCGGCATCGACCAGCCGGCAAAGGCGCCAAAGCGCGCGCCGACGGCGGTGTGCAGGTCCTCGAGGGGAAGGTGTTTGGTATCGTCGCCCGTCATGTCATCTCCAGAATCGCACGCAATCGGCCGCTGCTGGCGACCAGTCCGTGCCCCTCTGTCTGAAGCCTGAGAGACTCGCGCAACCGGAACTCTGTCGGCGACGCTTACACCTTCGGCGCGGGGGCAAGCCCCGACTTTCCAGAGTGTCTTTCCCGTCTACGGTTCTTTTGCCTGAGAGATTTCGGGCGATTTCCCCTTCGGCGGCAGCTCGCGCTGCTCTCTCCCGCAAACAGGTAGGACTCAGACCTGAGCCCTCGACGCGCCATCCATAGCTTGTCGGCGACACCTTGTCACCTGCCAGCGACATCTTCCTGACAAGTCTTCGCTAACCACGCCGTTTGCCGGTTTTTCAAGACACTGCTGATAGTTTGGTGGGCAATTGCGTTGGGCACGGCGGACGGGGATTGACAGATGGGCGAACGGATCCAGAGCGCACCGGTGGCGGGGCTGACTTCGAAAGATCGCATCACGGCGGAAGATGTCGTCATGTTGCGCCGCGAAGTGTTCACCGATGGCGTGGTGAGCCGTGGTGAGGCCGAGGCGCTGTTCGCGCTCGACGCGTCAGCGACGAACAAATGTCAGGAATGGCCGCCTTTTTTCGTCGAGGCCGTCACCGACTACATCGTCCATCAGGAAAAGCCGGCGGGCTACATTTCCGAGGACAATGCCGACTGGCTCGTCAGGACAATCTCGTGCGACGGTATGGTCGATAGTCTCACCGAGCTGGAGCTCCTGGTGCATGTGCTGGAGAGGGCGAAATCATCGCCCGGCCGGCTGTCCGCCTATGCGCTGGAACAGGTCGCCCATGCGGTGGTGGATGGCAAGGGACCGCTGATGCTCGGTGGCGCGCTGGTTCCCGGGCTGGTCGCCAAGGCCGAAGTCGATCTGTTGCGCCGCATCCTCTATGCCTATGGCGGCGACGGCAACATCGCCATCACCCGCGCCGAGGCCGATGTGCTGTTCAGGATCAACGAGCAGACTTCCGCGGCCGGCAACGATCCGTCCTGGAACGAGCTGTTCGTCAAGGCGCTCGCAAATTTCGTCATGTGTTCGGCCGGCTACGAAGCGCCGACGCGCGAGGCTGCCTTGCGCCGTGACAGCTTCTTCGAACAGGCCGAGCCCGACATTGGTGGCTTTTTCGCCCGCATGGTGTCGGGTGGGCTCGCCGGCATCATGGAAGCCTATCGTTCGCCCGGCGATATCGAGGCCGAGTGGGAATCGAAGAACCGGGCTGCCGAAGCGTTCGCGCGCCGTGCCGAAACGATCGATGCCGGCGAGGCGAAATGGCTGGCCGAGCGTATCGGCACCCACCGCCCGCTGCATGACAATGAACGCGCGCTGCTGACGCTGATCAAGCACGCCTCGCCGGAAATCCATCCGGCGCTGAAGCCGCTGCTCGATAAGGTGGCGTGAACTCGATCGGCAGGCTCAATCAAATCCCGCCATACCAGTCGTAACCATTGTCTTCCCAGTAGCCACCGCGGCCGCCGCCGACATTAGCGAAACTGTCGACCAACTCGATCTTGTAGAGATATTTCGGCATCTTGTAGCCGAGCTGGCGCTCGACGCGCACGCGAAGCGGCGCGCCGTTTTCGACCGGCAGCGGCTTGCCGTTGAGGCCATAGGCCAGGATCGTCTGCGGATGGCGGGCATCGATCAGGTCGATGGTGCCGTAATATTTGATCTCGCCGGAGAGGCTGCGGTCGATCGTGTCCAGGCAGTGGAACATGACGTAGCGGGCCTCAGGCTTGACCACGGCCTGGTCGAGCACCAGCGACAGCGGCGTTCCGGTCCATTTGGCGATGCAACTCCAGCCTTCGACGCAGTCATGCCGGGTGATCTGGGTGCGGCTCGGCATGTTCTGCAGCTGCTCGCGGCTGAGCGACAGCGGCTTTTCGACCAGGCCCGTCACTTCCAGCCGCCAATCGGCGAAATTGTTGGCGAGCAGGCCTTTGTAGGTGTCGTCGTCGGGCGCGGTCACGCCGTTCGGCCGCTGCGGCTGGCGGATGTCGGCCTCGGAAAATTCCGGCGCCAGCGCGTCGCGACCGGCCAGCCAGCGTTGCGCGCGATAGGTCAAGCCGTTGGCATTTTCGAGGAAGCTGCGCAGGCCGTCGCCCATGCCGAGCTGGCTATCAAAGGCATCGCAGCCCGACAGCATGATGCCGGAAACGCCGAGGCTGGCACCCGTCAGGAATTTGCGGCGGCTGATCTGGAATTTGGCCATGTCAGACGCTCCTCTCGGCGGGTTTGTCGTCATGCGCGGGAGGATCGGTGCGGTACCAGCCGGTGATGATCGAGCGCAGTTCGTTGATCGGGCCGGCAGCAAGGATCATCAGTATGTGGATGATGAAAAACCCGACCAGCAGCACCATCACCGTGAAATGGATGGTGCGCGCCGTCTGCCGGCCGCCGAGCACCTCGTTGAGCCAGGGAAGCACCGAGTCCATGCTCGGCGACATGGCAAGGCCGGTGATGATCATCAGCGGCAACAGCACGAACAGCACGCCGCCATAAGCCATTTTCTGCAGCGTGTTGTATTCGCGGGTGTGGTGAAACCTGAGCTTGGCGTGGTCGACAATGTCCTGCGGCAAGCGCTTAAGGTCGTCCAGGCGCGGCGCCAGATCGCGGCGCAAATGGCCGTTGCCCAGGCTGGCGATCAGCCAGACGACCAAGGTGGTAGTCAGTATCCAGGCAAAGAAGAAATGCACGACGCGGGCGGTGCCGAGGTCGTAGTAGGACGGGATCGTCGCCCAGGACGGAAAGGCGCGCGAGGTCTCCTGGCCCGCCGGTCCCGACCAGCCGAGCACGCCGGTGGTGTCGAAGCGATGGCCGAAGATTTCGGTATAGCCGCGCGGGCCGGTCGTGGTGTTTTCGGCGCCGATGGCAAAGACAGTGTTGTTGTATTCGAAGCCGGATTGCTTGCCGATGTAGAGCTGCGGGCGGGCGTTGAAGATCTGCAGGCCGGACAACAACATGAAGAACAGCGAGATGGCCCACAGCCAGTGCGTCAGCCGCGTCCAGTGCGACTGCCGGTAGATCAGTGTCGTCTCCTTCGGCGTAGTGGTATCAGCCCCGATGCTGGGCTGGGTCATGGCAACGGATTCCATATTTCCTGGTCTCCCGGCTGCGCGATCCCGACATGGCCGCGCTTGTCGTTCTCCTCCCAATACGTCTCTATCGAAAGCGATGTTTCATCCGATCACGTTTTTATTACGAGCGAATTTTTATTACGGCCCCGAATTACCAAGGCTGACGGCGAGATTGACCACGGCAGCGACGATCACGGTGTTGAAGAAGAACGACAGGATCGAATGGACAAGCACGACGCGGCGCATATGCGAGGTGGTTATCGCCGTGTCGGCCGTCTGCGCGGTCATGCCGATCACCGTCGCGAAATAGAGGAAATCCCAGCCATCCGGCCGTTTGCTGCCGGGAAACTCGAGGCCGCCGACCGGCATCTTCTTTTTGGTTTCGGCATCGATCGCATCGCCGTCCATCCAGTAGACATGCGCGTAGTGAAGTGCGGCCATGGCATGGATGGTGAACCAGCCGAGCGGGACAGACAGCATCGCGACGCCAAGCTCGATAGGGTCACGCCCCTTGTGATTGATCAGCAGAAACAACAGGATAATGGCGATGCTGACGACGCCCAGCGTGATGGCAAAAATGCTCAGCACCGGCAGGTCGACCTCGCGCGCATTCTTGCTGAGATAGCGGCCGGACAGCAGCGGCATCTTGGCGATGACCAGCGCAATGAAGACGACGAAGAAGGCGTCAGCGGCAATCGAAATCGAATAGGCAAGCGGCGCGCCCGCTATCAGTGCGATCGCCAGCGCCGGCAGGCCGACACAGGCCGACACCAGGAATTGTTTGTGCCGGTGCAGCGGGTTTGTAATCGGGATGTCAGTCGCCATGGCCCGGGTGCCGTTTCTAGATCAGTTCACCGTTTCACGGAAACGGCGAACCGCTCTATCTTTTTCTTTGAGGCAATTCCCTGGGGAAAGCGCTACGCGCTTTTCCCGGGAAAACCGCTACACACTTTTTCCTGGAATTGCTCTAGCCCGGTGTGACGGATTTCAGCGCGCGCCGCAAGATACGGTCGAGTTCGCCCAGGAAGCGCGAGCGGTCCTGCGGCGCAAAGCTGGCATTGTAGCCCTTGCTCTCGCCAGTCTCGCGCAAATGCTGCTTCAAATCGCGCATCGCCACCGCCATGCCGATGGTTTCAGGCGTGAACGGGCGACCGGTTGGCCCAAGCACATGGGCGCCCAACGCCACGGCGCGGGCGGCAAGCGGAATGTCGGCGGTGATCACAATGTCGTTGGATTTCGCGTTGTCGACGATCCAGTCGTCGGCGGCGTCAGCACCCTTGGAAACGACGACGTTGCGGATCATCGGATCGCGCGAGGGACGAAGCCCGCCATTGGAGACGTAAGTGACGACGACGCCATGGCGCTCGGCGACCTTTTCGACCTCGGCTTTCACCGGGCAGGCGTCGGCGTCGACGTAGATCTGGGGAGGGTCGACACTAGTCGCGTTCATAGCGTGTGAACTTCAGATTATAACCGCGCGGCTCGGCGCCGGGCGGTTCCTCGGCCTCGGTGTCATAGACGTAGATTTTCCCAGTACAAGCAAATCCGACATGTTGGCCGATGGTGCGGATCATATCGGTCGCTTGATCGGAGTTATAAGCCCAGACGCTCATGCCAAAGAAGGCGGGTCCCGCGTCGGCAGTTCCGTACTCCGCGTTTGGAGACACCACTTCGCCGTCGGCAAGCAGCGTGTAGTGATGAAAGTCGGTCCTCACCCGCCCATAGCGGAGCTTCAACTTCCAGTTTTTGAAGCCCCTGAGATTCATCAACTACCCGGTAGCAATACGCGGTGGGCTGGGGAGAAGGGCCGGCGTCGCAAGCCAGCCCTTTCGTTTTCATTCAGGCCGGAAGCGCGCCGGATTTCTTTGCCGTCCAAGTGGCCATGTAGTCCATCAGGCCGGGGTTGAGGCAGTCATAGGGCTCGAGCCCGATCGACCTCAGTTGTGCGCGGATGCCGTCCATCCGCTTCGGATCGACACCGGACTCGATGATTGAGGAGACGAAGGCGGCAAAGCCCGGCGGCGACCAGCCGTCTTCCTCGAAGCGTTCGGGGTGGAGGAAGGTCAGGCCCTTGAACGGATGGTCGCGCTCGACCGGGCCGTGCATGTGGACGCCGCATCCGGTGCAGGCATGGCGCTGGATGAGTGCGGAGGGATCAACGACCTTCAACTTATCGCCATTCTCGGTGATGGTGACGTCGCCGGTGCCGGCGACCGCCACGACCGAGAACACGGCGCCTTCTGGTTTCCAGCATTTGGTGCAGCCGCAGGCATGGTTGTGGGCGATCTGGCCCTTGACCTTCACCTTGACCGGCTTGCTGGTGCAGGCGCAGACCAGCGTGCCGCCGGCAAAGCTCGCGCTTTCCTTGGGCAGCCCATTGTCGATCTTGGGGTGCAATTTTTCCGGCATTTTCTTCCTCCCTGTTTTGTCACCTCGACTAGGTCTCGATGACCACCTCATTTTCCATGAAGTGCACCTTCAGCAGACGATGCACTTCGGTCAGGCTCCTCCTTAGAAACTGTCCATGCACGAGGTAGGCGATCTCATCTTGGGCACGGTCGATCTCCTCCAGATTGACCGTGACGCGCTTTTCTTCGCGGAAGCTGCGCCAGAGATCCTCGCCAAAGTTCCGTATTCGATGGATCGTCGACTTCTTAGGGTCGACGAAGCGAATTCGAACCTCCTTCAATAGACGACCACGCTCCGGATCGACTTGCCCTCATGCATGAGGTCAAAGCCCTTGTTGATGTCCTCCAGCTTCAGCAGATGGGTGATCATCGGATCGATCTGGATCTTGCCGTCCATGTACCAGTCGACGATCTTCGGCACGTCGGTGCGGCCGCGTGCGCCGCCAAAAGCGGTGCCCATCCAGGTGCGGCCGGTGACCAATTGGAAGGGTCTGGTCGAAATCTCCTGGCCGGCGCCGGCGACGCCGATGATGACTGACTTGCCCCAGCCGCGATGCGAGGCTTCCAGCGCCTGGCGCATCACCTTGGTGTTGCCGGTGCAATCGAATGTGTAGTCGGCGCCGCCGATCTGGTCGGCGCCGCGCTTGGTCATGTTGACGAGGTGAGGGACGATGTCGCCGTCGATCTCCTTCGGATTGACGAAATGCGTCATGCCGAAGCGTTCGCCCCAGGCTTTCTTGTCGTTGTTGAGATCGACACCGATGATCATGTCGGCGCCTGCCAGCTTCAGGCCCTGGATGACGTTCAAGCCGATGCCGCCCAGGCCGAAGACGACGGCGGTTGCGCCTTGCTCGACCTTGGCCGTGTTGATGACGGCGCCGATGCCGGTGGTGACGCCGCAGCCGATGTAGCAGATCTTGTCGAAGGGGGCGTCGGGGTTGACCTTGGCGACCGCGATCTCGGGCAACACGGTGAAGTTGGAGAAGGTCGAGCAGCCCATATAGTGAAAGATCTTGTCCTTGCCGATCGAGAAGCGCGACGAGCCGTCCGGCATCAGGCCCTGGCCCTGCGTGGCGCGGATGGCGGTGCACAGGTTGGTTTTCCTGGATAGGCAGGACGGGCACTGCCGGCATTCCGGCGTGTAGAGCGGAATGACGTGGTCGCCCTTCTTGACCGAGGTAACGCCCTTGCCGACATCGATGACGATGCCGGCGCCTTCATGGCCGAGGATCGCCGGGAACAGGCCTTCCGGGTCGGCGCCCGACAAAGTGAACTCGTCGGTGTGGCAAATGCCGGTCGCCTTGATCTCTACCAGCACCTCGCCCTCGCGCGGACCGTCGAGGTCGACCTCCAAGATCTCCAGCGGCTTTCCGGCGGCGACAGCGACTGCGGCGCGGGTTTTCATCAGGCAATTCCTCCCATGCGATTGGTCTTCAGGCTTTCAGGATTTTTATACTGTTTCAACCCGATTTGGCGACCAAATATGGCGCAAATCTTGGCTCAGGCGTCGGCGAGCCCGACCTTTGTCGCGCGACTCGGGCCTGGCGTGCCGGAAGTGTCTTGGTGGGTGCGCGGCCGGGCGGTGCTTGAGCCGGGCTGCCGAAGCCCATAAGAAGGACGAAAGACCCGAGGAAGCGCCTTCGATGTTCACGAAAATCCTGATCGCCAATCGCGGCGAGATCGCTTGCCGCGTCATCAAGACGGCGCGCAAGATGGGCATCGCCACCGTCGCGGTTTATTCCGACGCTGATCGCGACGCCATGCATGTCGAGATGGCCGACGAAGCTGTGCATATCGGGCCGTCGCCCGCCGCGCAGAGCTATCTCGTGCCTGAGAAAATCATCGCTGCCTGCAAGGAAAAAGGCGCGCAGGCCGTGCATCCCGGCTACGGGTTCCTGTCGGAACGGGCCGCCTTCTGCGAAGCGCTAGAGGCCGAGGGCATTGTCTTCATCGGTCCGAAACCCAAAGCGATCAAGGCGATGGGCGACAAGATCGAATCGAAGAAGTTCGCCAATGCGGCCAAGGTTTCGACGGTACCCGGCTGGCTTGGCGTGATCGAGAATGCCGACCATGCCGAAAAGATCGCCGGCGAGATCGGCTATCCCGTGATGATCAAGGCTTCGGCCGGCGGCGGCGGCAAAGGCATGCGCATCGCCTGGAGCCAGTCGGAAGTGCGCGACGGCTTCGACCGGGCGCGCTCGGAAGCCAAAAGCTCGTTCGGCGACGACCGTGTCTTCATCGAGAAATTCGTCGTCGATCCGCGCCATATCGAGATCCAGGTGCTTGCCGACGCGCACGGCAATGCACTCTATCTCGGCGAGCGCGAATGCTCGATCCAGCGCCGCAACCAGAAGGTCGCCGAAGAGGCGCCGTCGCCATTCCTCGATGCCAAAACCAGGAAGGCGATGGGCGAGCAGGCAGTCGCGCTGGCCAAGGCGGTCGACTATCAGAGCGCCGGCACCGTCGAGTTCATCGTCGACGCTGAAAAGAACTTCTATTTCCTTGAAATGAATACACGATTGCAGGTCGAACATCCGGTGACGGAGCTCGTCACCGGCATTGATCTGGTCGAGCAGATGATCCGCGTCGCTGCCGGCGAGAGGTTGGCTTTGAAGCAGAGCGACGTCAAGCTGAACGGCTGGGCGGTGGAAAGCCGGCTCTATGCCGAGGATCCCTATCGCAATTTCCTGCCGTCGATCGGCCGGTTGACGCGCTATCGGCCGCCGGAGGAGGGCACGTTCGGCGATGTCATCATCCGAAACGACACCGGCGTCACCGAGGGCTCCGAGATTTCGATGTTCTATGACCCGATGGTGGCAAAGCTCTGCACCTGGGCGCGGACGCGTATCGAGGCGATCGATGCCATGTCGGAGGCGCTCGACAGTTTCGTCGTCGACGGCATCGAGCACAACATTCCATTCCTGGCATCGCTCATGCAGCATCCGCGCTGGCGCGAAGGGCGGATATCGACCGGCTTCATCGCGGAGGAATATCCGGATGGTTTTGCGCCGATCGTACCCGACGCTGACGAAAAGGCCGTGCTGGCGGCAATCGCGACCGCGGTCGAGCTTCTGCGCCGCGACCGGCTCGACCGGTTAGGCGGACGGCTGGCGCCGCATTCGGGTGCGCTCAAACGCGACTGGGTGGTGAAGATCGGCGAGGATTATCTTTTCGCCTCGATCCTGGAAGGCATGGTCTCCATCCCGATGGAAATCGACCTGTCGGTCAATGGCGGCAAGGCGCTGACGGTGACTTCCGACTGGCGGCCGGGCGATCTGATCTGGCGCGGTCATGTTGGCGCCCGCAAGGTTACAGCGCAGATCAGGCCGCTGCCGAACGGCTTGCGCATCGCTTGGAAAGGCATGTCGGTGAACGCACGCGCCATGCTGCCGCGCATAGCGGAGCTGGAACGGCTAATGCCGGAAAAGGTGGCGCCGGACACGTCCAAGATGCTGCTTTGCCCGATGCCGGGCCTGGTCGTGTCGATCGCGGTTGTCGAGGGGCAGGAGGTCAAGGCCGGCGAGACGCTGGCCGTGGTCGAGGCGATGAAGATGGAAAACGTGCTGCGCGCCGACCGTGATCTTGTCGTGTCGAAGCTCAACGCCAAACCTGGCGATAGCCTTGCCGTGGACGCGGTGATCATGGAGTTCGCATAAGGCAAGGCTACGGAAGCCTGTGGTCGGTGTTCATTTGTGCTGGACTGGCATCGCCCGGTCCCGGACAATACATTTCCATCGACTCAAAGCCCTTCGAGCAATTTGAAACACCATGGCGGATGACAAACTTCCCCGCGATCCCCTGAAGCGCGAAGCAGCGATCGCCGCTTCGCGCCCGGAGGCACCGGCGCGGCCATTCATCCATCTGCGCGTGCATTCGGCCTATTCGCTGCTCGAAGGAGCCTTGCAGGTCGGCGCCGTTGTCGGTCATGCCGTCAAGGACGAGTGCCCGGCCATCGCCGTCACCGACACCAACAATCTGTTCGGTGCACTGGAATTCGCCCAGAAGGCGGTGAAGGAAGGCATCCAGCCGATCATCGGCTGCCAGATCGATATCGCCTTTTCCGGCGAGACCAGCGACGCGCAGCGCGACCGCCGCCGCCATGGGCCGGAGATGCATGCCGTGGTGCTGCTCGCCGCCACCGAGGCCGGCTATGGCAACCTGGTCAGGCTGGTCAGCAAGGTCTATCTGGAGACGCCGCCGGGCGAGGCCGTGCATCTGACGTCAGCAATGCTTGAGGGCCATAGCGATGGCCTGATATGCCTCAGCGGCGGCCCGCGCGGTCCGATAGGTCGGGCCCTGAAGGAGGACCGCCGCGATCTCGCCGAAGCGCGGCTGCTGGCGCTCAAGGCGCTGTTTGGCGACCGGCTCTATGTCGAACTGGATCGAGTTTCCGGCTATGACCGCGCGATCGAAAAGTCATCGGTCGATCTTGCCTACACCCATGATCTGCCGCTGGTCGCCACCAATGAGGCGTTCTTCTCTGCCCGCGACGACTATGACGCACACGACGCGCTGATCGCGATTGCGGAGGGTTCGGTCGTCGCCGCCGACAACCGCCGCCGCCTGACAGCGGACAATTTCCTGCGCAGCCAGGCCGACATGGCACGGCTGTTCGCCGACCTGCCGGAAGCGATCGACAACACCGTCGAAATTGCGCTGCGCTGCTCCTATTATCCGAAGACCCGCAGCCCGATCCTGCCGCGTTTTACTGGGGGCGATGTCGCCGACAATGAGGTGGCGCTGAAGGCCGAGGCCGACGAACTGCGCCGCCAGGCCCATGAAGGGCTCGATGCGCGGCTGGCGGCGCATGGACCCACTGCCGGCTATACCGCCGAGCAGTATCGCGAGCGGCTCAATTTCGAGCTCTCCATCATCGAGAAGATGAAATTCCCCGGTTACTTCCTGATCGTTGCCGACTTCATCAAATGGGCGAAGGCGCAAGGCATTCCGGTCGGGCCGGGGCGCGGTTCGGGCGCCGGATCGCTGGTCGCGTATTCGACCACCATCACCGACATCGACCCGCTGCGCTTCTCGCTTCTGTTCGAGCGCTTCCTCAACCCCGATCGCGTGTCGATGCCCGACTTCGACATCGACTTCTGCCAGGACCGGCGCGAAGAAGTCATCCGCTACGTCCAGCAGAAATACGGCCGCGACCAGGTCGGGCAGATCATCACCTTCGGTACGCTGCAGGCGCGCGCGGTGCTGCGCGACGTTGGCCGCGTGCTGCAGATGCCCTACGGCCAGGTCGACAAGCTGTCCAAAATGGTGCCGCAGAACCCGGCCAATCCGGTCAAGCTGGCGGATGCCATCGCCAACGAGCCCCGCTTTGCCGAGGAGGCCGAGAAGGAGCCGATCGTGCAGACGCTGCTCGATATGGCGCAGAAACTGGAAGGCCTCTACCGACACGCCTCGACGCACGCCGCCGGCATCGTCATCGGCGACAGGCCGCTGTCGGAACTGGTGCCGATGTACCGCGATCCGCGTTCGGACATGCCGGTCACCCAGTTCAACATGAAATATGTCGAGCAGGCCGGGCTGGTGAAGTTCGACTTCCTCGGCCTGAAGACGCTGACGGTGCTGGAGACGGCGGTGAAGCTGATCCGCCGCCGCGGCATCGAGATCGATCTGGCGACGATCCCGCTCGACGATCCTGACACCTACGCCATGCTGTCGCGCGGCGAAGTGGTCGGCGTGTTCCAGGTGGAAAGTGCGGGCATGCGCAAGGCGCTGATCGGCATGCGGCCCGACTGCATCGAGGACATCATTGCGCTGGTGGCGCTCTACCGTCCCGGCCCGATGGAGAACATCCCGACCTACAATGCCAGAAAACATGGCGAGGAGGAGATGGCCTCGATCCATCCCAAGATCGACCATCTGGTGAAGGAGACGCAAGGCGTCATCGTCTATCAGGAACAGGTGATGCAGATCGCGCAGGAGCTGTCGGGCTATTCGCTCGGCGAAGCCGACCTGCTGCGCCGCGCCATGGGCAAAAAGATCCGCGCCGAGATGGACAAGCAGCGCGAGCGCTTCGTCTCCGGCGCCGTCGAGCGTGGCATCGGCAAGCCGCAGGCCGACTTCATCTTCGACCTTTTGGCCAAGTTCGCCGACTACGGCTTCAACAAATCGCACGCCGCGGCTTACGCCGTGGTTTCCTACCAGACCGCCTATCTCAAGGCGCATTACCCGGTCGAATTCCTGGCGGCCTCGATGACGCTCGATATGGGTAACACCGACAAGCTCGCCGATTTCCGCCAGGATGCGCTGCGCCTCGGCATCGAGGTGGTGGCGCCGTCGGTAATGACCAGCTTCCGCAATTTCGAAGTCGGCGAGAACCGCATCTATTATTCGCTTGCGGCGCTGAAGGGCGTTGGCGATGCGGCGGTCGAGCATATCGTCGCGATGCGCGGTGAAAAGCCGTTCAAGAACCTCGCCGATTTCTGCGAGCGGGTCGATCCGAAGATCGTCGGTAAACGCGTCTTCGAAAGCCTGATCATGGCCGGCGCGCTCGATTGTTTCGGCCATGACCGCGCCCAGATGATGGCCGGCGTCGAACGGATGATGGGGCTGGCCTCGCTGGCGCAGCAGAACGCGATTTCGGGCCAGCACGACATTTTCGGCGCTTCTCTCGGCGCGCAGCAGCAGGCGCTCAATTTGCCGCCGACTGATCCATGGCTTGCAGCGGACCGGCTGCACCGCGAGTTCCAGGTGGTCGGCTTCTATCTTTCGGCGCATCCGCTCGACGAGTACAAGGCGGCGCTGCAGAAAATGCGGGTGCAGAACTGGGGCGAGTTCTCGGCCGCGGTCAAACGCGGTGCCGCTGCCGGGCGGCTCGCCGGCACAGTCACCACCAAGCAGGAGCGCAAGACGCGCACCGGCAACAAGATGGGCGTCATCGCCTTTTCCGACACGTCGGGCCAGTATGAAGCCGTGCTGTTTTCCGAGGGGCTGGCGCAATATCGCGACCTGCTCGAGCCCGGCCGCTCGGTGGTGATCACCGTTTCGGCCGAAGACAGGCCCGAAGGCGTCAATCTGCGCATCCAGACGGTGCAGTCGCTGGAGGATGAGGCCAGCCGCATCCAGAAGGCGCTGCGCATCTTCGTGCGTGACGCCGCACCGATCGGCATGCTGGCCGGCCAGCTGGCGGTGAAGGGCGAAGGCCAGGTCAGCTTCGTGCTGATCAAGGAGGCCGGGCAGGGCGAGGTCGAGATCGAACTGCCCAACCGCTACCGCATCTCGCCGCAAATCGCCTCTGCGATGCGCGCGGTGCCGGGTGTGGTGGAGGTCGAACTCGTCTAGGCGGTGCTGATATTCAGGCGATGCCGACGGCAATCACATGGACGTCGGCCAGCGCATCACTGCGTAAGATAGTTGTGGGCCTGACATTGCGGCCGATAGGGCCAGCGCGCCCCGCATGGTTGAAGTGAAGCTCCTTTGAACCACATGCGTTGAGTACGAACTTCAAAGGAACGCACAATCATGCCCAGCCGCGAACGCGTCGAAGCCTTCCTCAAGGAGGTGGTCAAAGGCAGCCATGTCAAGGCGATCGCCGACTTCTACCATGACGATGCAACCATGCAGGAGAATCTCGGCGTCCCGCGGCGCGGCAAGGAAATGCTGATGGCGCGCGAGCAATCAGTTTTGGACCAACTCCAGAAGATGCACACGCATCCCGTCCAGACTTTTCTGGTCGACGGCGACAACGTCGCCATCCGCTGGACATTCGACAAGACCGACAAGGATGGTGTCGTCCAGCGGCTGGAAGAGGTGGCGCTGCAGCAGTGGCGCGGTGATCGGATCGCCAAGGAGCAGTTCTTCTACGATACGGCGACCGCCTGGGGCGTTGTCGGACCCGATGGCACGGTGCAACGCTGACGACGTCCCCGGCCACCGGACGGCTTGCGCGCCGGACACTAGGCAATCCGCCACTTGCTCAACATACCTGATGAGGGGAACTGACCGGGTGGATCGCTACGACGCCGCCACTTCGGCCGGTTTTGGCGCCTTGCGCTGCAGGTTGAGCAGGTTGCCCATCAGGATCAGCAGGGCGCCCCCGGCGGTAAAAATGTCGATCTGCTCGCTGTAGAGCAGCCAGCCGACCAGCGCCGACAGCGGCACGCGCAGGAAATCCATTGGCGAGATGATGGTGGCGTCGGCATAGACCAGCGCTCGGGCCAGGCAGAAATGCGACGACATGCCGGTGAAGGCGATGACGACAATCCACGGCCACAGCGCCAGCGAGGGGTTGCGCCACTCATAGAGCGCCGGCACGAGGCCGACCGCCGATTGGATGACCAGCATCCAGAAGATGATGCGCACGACGCTGTCGGTGCGCGTCAGCGATTTGACCAGCACCAGCGAAATGCCGAAGCACACAGCGGCGCCGAGAACCACAAGATGGCCCGGATCCATCGAGCCGACGCCGGGGCGCACGATGACCACCACGCCGATCAGGCCGAGCACGATTGCCGCCAGCCTTGGCCGCGACAGCTTTTCGCCAAGGAAGCTGACGGCCAGGATAGCGGTCCAGATCGGCGTGGTGAATTCGATCGAGATCAGCACCGCAAGCGGGATCAGCGTCAAGGCATAGAGCCAGGCGGCCTGGCCGGTATAGTGGATGACGTTGCGGGCGATGTGGGCCAGCGGGCGCTGCGTGCGCATCGCCGCAAAACCGCCGCTCATCATCACCAGCGGCAACAGGATGAAAAAGCCGATCACCGAGCGCAGTTCCAGCACCTGGAAGACGTTGAGCTCTGCGGTCGTGGCGCGGCCGGCGACCGACATCGCCAGGAATGACGTGATCGACAGCGCCATCCAGAAGGCGGCCTTGGGGATCGAGGGAGCAGGGGCCATGCGCGCTATGTCGCAAGCCGGCAGGCGTGCCGCAACCGTTAGTCGAAGCATTCGACTGGGCCAGCGGGGCGGTGCAGAGACGGTTGTAAAAAAACCGTCACGTCGAAGGCGGAACCTGCCGATGGCGCTCGTTTCGAGTCCAGCGTCGGCCAACTCCCGGGGGAGTCGCCACCTTTGTGATCGCGAGAGGGGATTCTGGATGAAATCAGTCGCCGGGTTGCTGATTGCCGCCTGCCTGTTGTCAACGACGGCGGCACATGCCGACGAAGAGAGCTTTCTGCGCTTGTTGCAAGGAAAATTTGCCGGCAAAGGAACTGTCAGAATCGGGACGAATTCGCCGGTCATGAACATTTCCTGTACCTTCACGTCGGATACGACGGATGCCTCGCTGGCGCTGGACGGCACCTGCCGCGCCATGATGATCATGACGCGTGAAATCCGCGCCGATCTGACGACCAGCGGAGCGACCTACAGCGGCACCTATGTCGGATCCAAAAGCGGACCGGCGGCGCTAAGCGGCAGCCGCACCGGCGATGCGATCAACCTCGACATCCGCTGGGCAAAGATCGTCAACGGCGATCGCGATGCCCAGATGACCGTGGAAAAGATCGGCGCCGACGCCATGCGCCTGACCGTGACCGACGTCGATCCCAGGACTGGCAACACGGTGGTGACAAGCAGGATCGATCTTAACCGAAGCTGAAATCTCCACTCGTGCCGTGCCGGCCGATGCATCGACTGGGCCCAGCCGCGTTGCAGAACAGTCATGTAGGAAGGAACCTGAGGCTGCGGCAGGCGTTGACCCTCGGTATTTGCCAAATCCCTGGACGTACTGTTTTCGATATCAACGGGGGAGAGGTTCCGATGAAATCATTGGCGCTATTTGTGCTAGCCGGCTGCCTGCTGACCGCAAGCGGCGCGGCTCATGCCGACGAGGCTAGTTTTCTGAGTTCGCTGGACGGGAATTTCTCCGGCAAGGGCACAGTCAAGGTCACCACCGACGCACCGACGGTGAATGTGTCCTGCACCTTCAATTCCGACGCGACGTCGACCTCATTGTCGCTTGACGGCAACTGCCGTGGTCTTGTCGTGGTGACGCGCGCCATCAGCGCGGATCTGAAGGCCAGTGGAGCGAAGTACACCGGCGTCTATGTCGGATCGCGCACCGGGCCGGCACAGCTCGCCGGCAGCCGATCCGGCAACGCGATCAATCTCGGCATCAGCTGGGCGACGGAGGTCAATGGCGACCGCAAGGCGCGGTTGACGGTCGAGAAAACCAGCGGCGACGGAATGCGGTTGACCGTTACCGACGTCGATCCGAAAACCGGCAAGAGCGTGGTGACGAGCCGCATCGATCTGCAGCGCATCTGACCAAGAGCGTCAATCCTCGATCGGCTCCGGTGGGTTGGCGTTGCGGCCCTTGCCGAAGGTGTAGCCGGTTTCCACCGCCTTCTTGCCGAACTTGTCGCGCAGCGTGTCGATGGCGCTTTCGGCCATGGCTCGCTTGCGCGAGCCGACATCGACGAGATCGGGCGGGTCGGCCTTCCCGTCATCCGAGAGATCGCTGACGCCGATGCCGAGCAGCCGGTATTTCGTTCCGTCCGCCTCCTTGCGCAACAGGTCGAGGCCGGTCTGGAAGATGCGATCGGCCAGCCTTGTCGGGTCGCCGAGCTGGCGGTTGCGGGTGCGCAGCTTGAAATCCTGCGTCTTCAGCTTCAGCACCACGGTGCGCCCGGCAATGCCTGACTTTTTCAGCCGCGCCGAAACCTTTTCAGACAGTCCTCGCAGCACCGGAACCAGCTCGTCCATTTCAGCTATATCAGTGTCGAAAGTGGTTTCGGCCGAGACGCTTTTTGCATCCTGATCGGGGTCGACACGGCGGTCATCTTGGCCGCGCGACAGATGGTAGAGCCGGGTGCCCATCACACCATAGCGGCGCATCAGATCGGCTCGCTCCATGCGCTGCAGCTGGGCGATGGTGCGGATGCCGTCGCGTTCGAGCGTTGCGGCAAAAGCCTTGCCGACGCCCCAGATCAGCGTCACCGGCTGCTCGGCCAAGAAACCCAACGCCTCGGCCTCGCCGATCACAGAAAATCCGCGCGGCTTACGGAAATCGGAGGCGACCTTGGCCAGGAACTTGCAGTAGGAGAGGCCGGCCGAAACGGTGATGCCAATTTCCTTTTCGACGGTCAGCGCAAAGCGCGCCAGCACCACTGCCGGCGGCATGCCGTGCAGGCGCTCTGTGCCGGCGAGGTCGAGAAACGCCTCGTCGATCGAGAGCGGCTCGACCAGCGGCGTCAGCGCCTGCATCAGCGCGCGCACTTCGCGGCCGACGCGGACATATTTTTCCATATTGGGCGGGATGACGACCGCCTCCGGACAGGCCTCGAGCGCCTTGAACATCGGCATTGCCGAGCGGACGCCCTTGATGCGGGCGATGTAGCAGGCGGTGGAGACGACTCCGCGCTTGCCGCCGCCGATGATCAGCGGCTTGTCCTTCAGCGCCGGATTGTCGCGCTTTTCGATCGCCGCATAGAAGGCGTCGCAATCGATATGGGCGAGATGCAGCCGGTACAGCTCGGGATGACGGGCGAGCCGCGGGCTGCCGCAGCGTTCGCAGCGTCTGACATCGCTGCGCTGAAGGGTCAGGCAGTCGCGGCAAAAACCGTGCTCGGGATTGTTGACAGGGGCCGCCATCGCTGCGAACATAAAGAGAACAAATGCAATGGTACGTCAGGACGGAAGCCGCCACAAGCGGTTAGCCGGGAGAGAATTCATGAGCACGACCATAGCGCCGCTGAAGCCCGACCTATGGGCGGATTTCGAGGATCTTTTCGGCAAGCAGGGCGCCTGTTACGGCTGCTGGTGCACCTATTTCAGACAGGCGCCGGCGGCGCGGCGCGCCAGCGACAAGCAGCGCAACAAGGATCTTATCAAGGCGCGTATCGAGGCCGGGCCGCCGCCGGGGCTTTTGGCTTTCGAGGACGGCGTGGCAGTCGGCTGGATGCAGATCGGCCCACGCGCCGACGTGCCCGAATGGAACAATCGGGGCAGGGGTTCGGCGCCGTTCGATCCGTCCGACGCCACCGATCCCGGCGTGTGGGCGATCTCCTGCTTCTTCATTCGCGCCAGTGCGCGCGGCAGGGGCATCAGCCATCGTCTGGTCGAGGGCGGCATCGCCTTTGCCCGCCAGAACAAGGCGCGGCTGGTCGAGGCCTGTCCGATCGACGTGTCGCGCGATTCGCGTTCGATCGGGCTGTTCGTCGGCTCGTCGCGTGTGTTTGAAAAGGCCGGCTTCGAGCGGCTTGTCGAACGCAAGGCCGGCCGGCCGCTGATGCGGCTAGTGCTGTAGGCAGCAATGCATGGGGTTTGTCTTGCAGCTGTGATTGTATTTCCCTACCAGTGGTAGAAACGGCTTTCACAGCTGCAATAGAGTGGAGGATCGATATGAAGCGCGCTTTGCCATTTGTTTTGCTTCTTGCCTGCAGCGCACCGGCGTTTGGCCAGACGGTCGACAGCGAGGGCGCCAAGCAACTTGCCGACAATCTGGCGCACTATTTCGGCAAGAAGCCTTTCGATATTGGATTTGTAAAAGTCTCGGTCGAAGGCGATGCCTACAGGCTTGCGTTCGACTTCAAGCCGCTCGTGGAACTCTTGGCAAAACAGGATGGCCTGAAGCTCGATCTTACGCCCTATGCGCTGTTGACCAAGCCGCGCAACGATGGCGCGTGGGATGTTTCAGGCAATCTGGCACCGGAAGGGACGATGGAGTTCAGCGGGCCTCAGGGTCCGCAAAGCATGAAGATGTCGATCAAGGGGGGCAAGTTCGTCGGTATCTACGATCCCGAACTGGCGGCTTTCAGCAGCGCGACTTCGTCGCTGGAAGGCATGACGATGACGTAGCAGGATGCCAGGCAGCGAACGGAGATGAGCTCCGGCGCCGGCACCGCGACCATGAGCGCCACCAAGGGCGCGAATGGCGGTGTGGATTTCAACCTCGTCCAGACGATCGCCGACTTTGACGAGGCGGTCACTACCGACAATCCCAATAACGATCAGAAACTCCTGTTGACGTTTAAGTCACCGGAGTTGTCGGTGGATGCAAAAGGCAAGGGGCTTCGGGCGAAGCCCCTTCTGGACTTGTTGGCCTTCGCCGTGGCCAATGAGGATGAGGCGAAACTGAAGGCCAACCAGGCCGAACTCAAGTCGCGTCTCCTGTCCGCGCTGCCACTATGGGAGCGAATCGATGGAGCCTACAGTTTCAAGGGTGTGAGTGTCGGCAGCCCGGTCGGCAGTTTCGGCGCAACCAAAGTAGGCGTTGCCTTCGGCATGGACGGCGTCGCCCGCAACGGGACGATCAACTACGGGATCAAAGCGTCGGGGCTCTCGATACCGCAACATCTTGTTCCAGCCTGGAGCGTCGCGCTGTTGCCCACCGACATCGACCTCAATTTCGGCGGAGCCAACATCGATCTCGACACGATGGCCAAGAAGGCGATCGAAGCCTTCGATCTCAACCAGAACCCGCCGCTGTCGGAGGAATTTGGCGAAGGCTTGAAGGCTGGTTTCCTGGCCAATGGGCCGAAAGTCGTCATCGGCCACAGCACAGTCAAGAATGGCGCCGTGGAAATCGCGCTGGAAGGCGACATGACCTTTCCCGATGGCGAGAAGCCCGATGCCAACGTGACCATCGACGTGACCGGCTACGACAAGATCGTGGCAAGCCTGCAGGAGGCGGCGAAGACGGACCCACAGGCCTCGCAGGCTTTTACCGGTGCGCTGGCCATCAAGGGATTTGCCAAGACGCTGCCGGACGGCCGTATCGAATGGGTGATCAACGCCAGGCATGATGGGTCAGTGACGGTCAACGGCGCCATGCTGAAGGGCCCCGATCCGGCCGTGGAAGACGGCGCCGGTCAGGATGTGAGCCCTGGCGAGGGCAATAGTGGCGGTGCAGGGGCGAAGCTGCAGCCCTGATCGCCAGGCCTGGAAGCGCTTGGGCTTAGAGCCCGAGCGCGCTGGCGATCTTCGGCGCGGCGTCGCGCCAGTCCTCGACCGAGACGATGTCGTCCGGCACCGGCGGCAGGTAGGCGCGCAGCGAATTGTCAGCCATCAGATGGAACAGGTGCGCATCCGCGACGGAATTGCGCGCTGAGATGAGGTTGGACGGCTGGTCGTCGACAAAGGCCACGGGCCGCCCTTTGCTGCCGCGCAGTTTCGCCACCGCCGGTCCCTTGGCCATTTCGGTGGTCAAAAGCGGGTAGGGCAGTCCGAGCGCGTCCAGATGGGCGCGGCGCGCCGCGCGATGGCGGTGCGGCATGGCGGTCAAAAGGACGATTTCGGCACGGTCGCCGAGACTGGCAAGCGCTTGTTCGGCGCCGTCAGTGACGCTCTGCCAGTCGGCCTGCGCGTCGAAGAAATCGCCAAGCAGTGCCGTCACCTCCGGCTGTTCGATCAGCCGGCCGCTCGCCGTTTCGGCGATGTTGCCGGTGAGGCGGAAGGAGGCCAGCGTGAGCCCAAAGCCGCGCGATTTAAGGAAATGCGGAAACGGCCGGATGAATTCGAGCACGACATCATCGACGTCGAGGATCAGCAGAGGCCGGTCGTCGGCTGCAAGTTCGGCGATCTGGCGTGCCGTCTCGGGATCGTCGCTCATATCGAATGCTCATGGTCGTCGCCGCCAAGCGGCAGCGCGCGCAACGCCTTGCCGACGGCAGCCGGTGGGGTGCCGGTTTCCTCGGCAAAGCGCAGCAAGGTCGGCTCGTGGGCCAGGATGAACTGCAGGACGCCGGCAAGGAATCCCGGTTCAGCTGCGGCGCGCCGGATAGCAGACGCCTCGATGCCGGTGATTGCCAGGAAGCGCGGCAGGAGTTCGGGGTCCGCGGCGACGAAGCCCAGTGCCTTCACGGCAATGGTTTCCGCCTCCTCGCGCATTGACGCTGCGTTTGCCATCATTACCTTCTGGTTTGCGGAAATGAGTCTCTTTTCCGCAGTAATGGCAAGCGTCGCTTGCGGCAAGCCACCGCCCCAATCCAATGTGGTTTTCGAGGTGGAATCCGAAGGGCTTTTACAGCTGCGGGTTTCCGTTTCGTCAATCATATTGTCGTAGAGTAAAGGAGGGTTTGGTGTGCTCCGACAAGGGCGCATGACGGCAGGCTTCAGGCAGAAGCCCGGCCGGGACGGGAAATCGATGCCTAAGAAGGTGATGATCGTCGAGGACAATGAGCTCAATATGAAGCTCTTTCGGGACCTCATCGAAGCCAGCGGTTACGAGACGGTGCGCACGCGCAACGGCCTCGAGGCGCTCGATCTGGCGCGCCAGCACCGGCCAGACCTGATCCTGATGGATATCCAACTGCCGGAAGTGTCAGGCCTGGAAGTGACGAAATGGCTGAAGGAGGATGACGACCTCCGTTCCATTCCGGTGATTGCCGTCACCGCCTTCGCCATGAAGGGCGACGAGGAACGTATTCGCCAAGGGGGCTGCGAGGCCTACATCTCCAAGCCGATCTCGGTGCCGCGTTTCATCGAAACCATCAAATCCTATCTGGGTGATGCCTGATGCCAGCACCCATTCCAGCCGGAGCCTTGTGAAATGACTGCGCGGATTCTCGTCGTCGACGACATCCCTGCCAATGTGCGGCTACTGGAGGTTCGGCTGCTGGCCGAATATTTCGAGGTGCTGACCGCCTCCAACGGGCTGGATGCGATCGAGACCTGCGAAAACGGCAAGGTCGATGTCGTGCTGCTGGACGTGATGATGCCCGACATGGACGGGTTCGAGGTCTGCAAGCGGCTGAAGAGCGATCCGGCGACGTCGCATATACCGGTGGTCATGATCACCGCGCTCGACCAGGTTTCGGACCGGGTGCGCGGCCTCGAGGCCGGCGCCGACGATTTCCTGACCAAGCCGGTCAACGATTTGCAGCTGATGACGCGGGTCAAGAGCCTGGTCAGGCTGAAGTCGCTGACCGACGAGTTGCGTCTGCGCGCCTCGACCACCCGCAACATCGGCATCGAGGCGCTGTTGAGCCGCAGCTTCACGTCCGAGGACGCGACGCCGAAGGTGTTGTTGATCGACGAGCGCAAATCCTCCTTCGAGCGCATCCAGAAAATGCTGCGGGGCAGCGCCGAGCTCGACATTGCCACCGACCCGCATGCCGGTTTCTTCCAGGCTGCCGAGGCGCCGTATGAGTGCGTGCTGATCTCGACCGGTTTTGCCGATTTCGATCCGCTGCGGCTATGCTCGCAATTGCGTTCGCTCGATCGCACCCGCTTCCTGCCGATCATCCTGCTTGCCAAGGAAGGCGAGGAGGGCCGCATCATCCGCGGCCTCGAACTCGGCATCAACGACTATCTGATGCGGCCGATCGACCAGCAGGAGCTGATGGCGCGGCTGCGCACGCAGGTGCGCCGCAAGCGCTACAACGACCAGCTGCGCGCCAGCGTCACCCAGACCATCGAGATGGCGGTGACCGACGGGCTGACTGGCTTGCACAACCGCCGCTACCTCGACAGCCATCTGCAGACGCTGTTCGACCGTGCCGTGGCGCGGCGGCGGCCTCTGTCGGTGATGATCACCGATCTCGACCGCTTCAAGACCGTCAATGACGCGCATGGCCACGACGGCGGTGACGATGTGCTGCGCGAATTCGCCCGGCGGCTGCGCAAGAATGTCAGGGGCATCGATCTTGCCTGCCGCTTCGGCGGCGAGGAATTCGTCGTGGTGATGCCGGACACGGACGGCGCGGTGGCGGAAAAGGTTGCCGAGCGCATTCGCGCTGAAATCGCCCAGTTGCCGTTTGTCATCGGTCAAGAAGGCAAGATGATCGAGGTCACGGTCAGCGTCGGCGTGTCGTCGGTTCTGAGCGGCGCGGACACGGTCGCGGCGCTGATGAAGCGCGCCGATGTGGCGCTCTACGAGGCCAAAAGCGGCGGCCGCAACCGCGTTGTCGCCAAGGCGGCGTAGGCTGGACCGCCGATTATGCTGTCAACCGGACAGGGTTAGGAATTTACCTTAATCCAAGCGATTCGGGAGGCTTGGTTAAGAAACTATTGATTTTCCAGCGTTGTTGCGCAAATGTGCGGTGCAAGAACAAAGGCGATGCGGGCGCGAGGGTAGACAGCCGCATCGATCCGAAGATACCCCATGATGCTCAGGTCCGCCGCATCTCCTGGGTCCGTGGGGTCGGCCGGCCGGCGCTGGCACATAGTGGCCTCCTCGTACCGCTGCCATACGCCGACCGGCCCCCTTTTTTGCCAAAAATTACCTTGAACCCTCCGCGTCAGGCTGCCGAGGTTTCTGGCTTTTCTGAGCCTACAAAACAAAAACGCCGCCCCAAGGGACGGCGTTTTAAAGACGTGTGGAAAACCAGATTACTTGATCTTGGTTTCCTTGAACTCGACATGCTTCTTGGCGACCGGATCGTACTTGCGGAAGGACAGCTTGTCCGTCTTGGTACGGCTGTTCTTGCTGGTCACGTAGAAGAAACCGGTGTCGGCGGTCGACAGAAGCTTGATCTTGATGTTTGCGGCTTTGGCCATTGTATCAGTCCGTTATGTTCGTGGGGTTTTGGCCGCTGGAGCGGGGGAAAACACCCGGACGCGGGAAACTTGGCGCGACACATAAAGAACGTGCCCGGAAAGTCAAGCCCGGCGCACCAGCTGTGACCCAGGCAAGCCGCCCGTTGGCTTGAAATCACGCGCTTTGCGGTATCGGCGCTGCCGCTTTCTTCCAGTCGCCGGTGGTGTTCCACCAGCGATTCGGATTGGCGCGGTCGTCCAGGCCCTTGGAGCGGCTGGCTAGGATCGGCTGAATGCGGATCACCGGCTCCTGATAGGAATGCGCCTGGAAAATCGCCTCGACGACGCGGGCGGCGAGCGGCTGGTCATCGGGCAGTTCGAACGAGACCTCGACCGTGCCGGGGCGGCGGCGCAGTTCGGTCTCGGCGCCGGCGGCAGCACCTTCAAGTGGCCTGTAGCGTTCGATGCCGTGCGCTGTTTGATAGGCGTTGCGATCGTATTTGCCCATGGCGAGCGGGGCGATCGCGACCACGGCGTCCATGATGCGGTCGACATCGGCTGCCGGGGCCTGGAAGCTGACAAGCAGCAGGAGCGTCATGCGTAACGATGTGGTTTCAAAGCCGCTGTCGATCATGGCAGTATCCTCAAACTCGGGTGTTTTGGGACACCCTTTTAGCTGAGGCCTCCTGACACGGTTCTGTCAGCAGCCATGTCTTTGCGTTGTGGAAAGGGGCTTGCCGGGGCGGGTTACAACAGGAGCTTGCGGATCAGCCTGACGCTGACCAGGGCGATGTAGGCACCGAAGAACAGGCCGAGCGACCAGCCAAATCCGGACGGGCCGAACGCATCCATGCCAATGCCGATCGCCTGCGGGCCGAGCACCATGCCGACACCGTAGCAGAGCACGAAGGCGGCGTTGGCCGAGGCCAGTTCATGGCCGGAAAGCTGGGAGCCGAGATGGGCAAGGCCGATCGTGTACATAGCGGCCACAACACCGCCCCAGACGAACAGAAGCGCCGCCATCAGGTGCCAATTCTGAGCGAAGAACGGCATGAAGATGGTGCCGGCAAGCCCGACCGCGGCGCAAGCCAAAAGCAGATAGCGGCGGTCGCTGACGCGGTCGCTGATCATGCCGATCGGAATCTGCAGCAACACGTTGCCGAGACCGATCATAGTGAGGAGAAGGGCTGCATCCGCTTCGGAATAGCCGATGCGGCTGCCATAGACCGGGAACAGCGCAAAGCCGCCGGTCTCGACGGCGCCGAACACCAGCACCGCGGCAGTCGCCGTTGGCACCAGCCAGATGTAGCGCAGGAAGTGGCTGGTCTCGCCGTCAACCACAATGGTGGGGCTTTCGTTCCGCGCGGCCAGCACCGGTATCGCGGCCAGGGCCACCAGGACGATAATGACCCCGAACGGCCTGAAGCCGGTGCTGCCGATATGGGCGAAGATCCACGGCCCGGCAGCAAAGCCGAGCGACAGCACGGTGGCGTAGATCCCGAGCACCAGGCCGCGGCGGCGCGGCGGCGCGGATGTGCTGATCCAGAATTCCGACAGGATGAACAGCACCGTGAGCGCGATGTGCAGGACGATGCGCAGCGGGAACCACATCCAGAAGTCGGGGGCGAAATGGAAACCGACAAAGGCGAGAGCGCCGGCGACGATCATGGCAACCATCGTCCAGGCGACGCCGAAGCGCATCGCCACCGGCGTGGCCAGCGGGGCGCCGGCGATCGAGGCGAGTCCGGCGACCGCGGTGTTGAGGCCGATCATCGAAGCCGAATGGCCGCGCGTCTCCAGAATGACGCTGAGCAGCGGCATGCCGAGGCCGATGGCGATGCCGACGACGCTGATGGACGAGATCGCAGCCACCATCGGTAGCCAGTGTACGCGTTCGTCGCCCTCTTGCTGGGTATCGACCGTCATGGGATGCCTAATTACTCGATGCTAGAGAATTTCGGGGCTAAAGGATTTCGCGAACGAAGCGGTTGCGGACAAGCCGGTAGAACGGCGCGGAGCCACCGGGGCGCAGTCGCGGATCGTCGGCAAGCCGCTTTTCCAGCTCCTGCAGGATCGTCCGGGTTATGTCGGGGATATCGGCCTCTCTCGCCTTGGCCAGCGGCAACCAGACCAGTTCTTCCAGCTCATTGGTCGGACCGCCACCCGGCAGCTCGACGGCGACATCGCTGCGCCAGGCGCTGAAGAAGCGGGTGTCGAAACGACGCACGCGATTGGGCGGGGTAATGGCGCGGGCAATGAAGCGAAGCGGCGCCAAGGAAGGCTGGACGCCGTGCTCGACAAAGCCCTGCCAGTCGCGTTTGTCCGTAGCGAAGGCGGCCTTGCGGCCGATGAGCAGGCCGGCTTCCTCATAGGTCTCGCGGATGGCCGAGAGCGCGATGGCGCGGGCCCGCGACGAGCTGATGCGACCTACGCTGGCGGTCAGCTTGGCTTCTTCCTCGGGATGAAGCGCTGTGGCAACGGCAATGCGGCTGTCGGCCGGATCGGTGCGGCCGCCGGGAAAGACGAATTTGCCGGGCATGAAAGCGTGGCCGGCATGGCGCCGGCCCATCAGCACCAGCACCTCGTCACCCTGGCGTTCCAGCAGGATCAAGGTTGCAGCGTCGCGGGGACGCATGGGCTGGCTGCTATGGGCGATCGTGCCCCGCTCCATCCTGTCGACTTCCGCCTTGGTCATACCTTCCATGGCGCAGGACCTAGCGGAAACTTCTGGCAAACGAAAGTGGCCTTTCACGGTCGGCATGTTGCGCCAGGCGACATTGCCCGATGCGGGTCAGGTTCCGGGACGTGACTCGGTCCCGTCCTTTTCGCCGCCGAAGCCGTGCATATAGAGCGCCCATTGCAGTCCGATGACGGCGCCCTTGACCGGTTGCAGCAGAGCGACCGACAGCACGATGGTCAGCGGCACCCAGATGGCGATGTGCTGCCACATGGAGAGCGTCGAGGTCGCCTCGACAGCCATGAAGGCGCCGAGAACGATGTGGCCGACAATGACGATGACGAGATAGGCGGGCAGGTCGTCGGCGCGGTGGTGGTAAAGCTCCTCGCCGCAGACGTTGCATTTATCGACGCTCTTGGTGAAGCCGGCAAACAGTTTGCCTTCGCCGCAATGCGGGCAGCGGCCAAGCGCGCCACGCTTCATCGCCGTCCATAGCGGGCGGGCGACCCGGCCCGAATGATGTTCACCGCCGAAACCCTGTTCCTGGATCCCCAGTTCGCTTGCCATCCCTAATTCTTTCGGCATTTACCGCCTCCTGCCGCGCGGCCCCGGGCGCGATTGCGACGCACGGGCGCGGCCTTTTGCCTTGTGAAAAGACCTCTTGGAGCCGGGCAGGGGCTTCGGGTCGGTCAGCATTTCGAACCGCATCGCGCCAGCCATCGGCGCCACCTCGATCAGGCGAACCTCGACGCGGTCGGCAAGCTGATAACCCTTGCCGGTGCGTTCTCCGAACAGCGATCGCGCGGTTTCGTCGTATATATAGTAATCGCCGTTCAGACTTGACACCGGGATGAAACCATCCGCGCCAAACTGCGGCAATTGGACAAACAGTCCCGCCTTGGTGACGCCGGAGATGCGCGCGTCAAACCGGTCATCGATGCGCTCGGCGAGATAGGCAGCGATCAGCCGGTCGACCGTGTCGCGCTCCGCCGCCATGGCGCGACGCTCGGTGCCGGAGATCAGCACCGCCACGTCTACCAGCCGCGCCCCCTCATCCTGGGTCAAGCCGCCCGGGCCAAGCCCGAGTGCGGCAATCAGTCCGCGATGCACGATCAGATCGGCATAGCGGCGGATCGGCGAGGTGAAATGCGCGTAGCGCTTCAGGTTGAGACCGAAATGGCCGATGTTCTTGGGCGAGTATTCGGCCTGGCTCTGCGAGCGCAGCACCACTTCGTTGACCAGCCCTTCATTGTCGGCGCCACGCACGCGCTCGAGGATGCCGTTGAACTGGTTCGGTCGCATCTGCGCGCCGCGCGCCAGTGACAGGCCGAGCGTCTGGAGAAATTCGCGCAGCGATTCCTGCTTGGCCAGCGACGGCGCATCGTGGACACGGTAGACCAGCGCCTGTTTCTTCGCTTCAAGCGCCTCGGCAGCGGCGACATTGGCCTGGATCATGAATTCTTCGATCAGCTTGTGGGCGTCGAGCCGTTCCGGGACGATGACGCGGTCGACGGTGCCGTCCGGCTTGAGCATGATCTTGCGCTCCGGCAATTCGAGCTCCAGCGGCTGGCGGCCGTCACGGCCGCGCTTGAGGATTGCGTAGGCGTCCCACAGCGGCTTCAGCACGGTGTCGAGGATCGGGCCGGTTTTCTCGTCCGGCACACCGTCTATTGCCGCCTGGGCCTGCGGGTAGGCGAGCTTGGCCGCCGATTTCATCATGACGCGGTGGAAAGAGTGGCGCAGCTTGCGGCCGTCGGCGGAGAAGGTCATGCGCACGGCCAGCGCCGGCCGGTCCTGGCCTTCGCGCAAGGAACAGAGGTCGTTGGAGATGCGCTCGGGCAGCATCGGCACGACGCGGTCGGGGAAATAGACCGAATTGCCGCGCTTCAAGGCCTCTCGGTCGAGAGCGGTGCCATAGCGGACATAGGCCGCCACATCGGCGATCGCCACGGTGGCAATCACGCCGCCCGAGTTCTTCTCGTCGAGGTCCGGCGTAGCGAACACCGCATCGTCATGGTCCTTGGCGTCGGCTGGGTCGATGGTGACCAGCGGCAGGTCGCGCCAGTCCTCGCGTTGAGCAAGCGTCGCCGGCTTAACCGCTTCGGATTCGGCGATGACGTCGGCCGGGAAAATATGCGGGATGTCATGCGCATGGATGGCGATCATCGAGACCGCCTTTTCGCTGGTCAGCGAGCCCAGCACCGCCAGCACTTTCGCGCGCGGCAAACCATAACGGGAGGCCCGGGCCGGCTCGACCTCGACCAGGTCGCCGTTTTTAGCGCCGTTCTGGAATTCCTTGTCGACGATCAGTTCGGGCTGGCGCCGTTCGACCGGCTCGATGCGGAATGTGCCGTCCTTAAGGATGCGGAACACGCCGAGCACGGCATCGGACCGCTTCTCGAAAATCTTCATCACGCGGCCGGTATAGGCGGGGCCGGTCGGCTCATCGGTCGGGAAGGTTTTGGCCAGCACGCGGTCGCCAATTCCGGGCGCCGGGCCGTTGCCGCCGCGCGAGACGCGGATCGAGACGACGGGCGGTTCGCCCGGGCCCACGGCCTCGGCCGGGTGCGCCAGCAAGATGCCGTCGCCGTCGCGGCCAAAAATGTCGAGTATGGCGACATGCGGCAGGGCGCCGACACGGGCCAACCGCTTGCGCTCCTTGGTCAGCACGCCTTCGTCCTGCAGGTCGCGCAGAATGTCCTTCAGCCAGATTCGGTCGTCGCCGCGCAGCGCGAACGCCTTGGCGATGTCGCGTTTTCCCGCGCGGTCGGGGTTTTCGGCGATGTAGCGCAGGATTTCGTCACGCGAGGGCCGGTAGTCGTCCTTGACCTTGGCCCTGGTGTCGGCGGTGCGCGGATCGCCGTGGCTTCTACCGGTGATCCTGCGCGCCACGCTGCTATCCCTTTTTCTTCGCCGCCGGCTTCTTGGTTGCCGACTTCTTTGCTGTGGTTTTCTTGGCTGCAGGCGCCTTGGCCGCTGCCGCCTTGCGGAATGGCTTCTTGCCGCCGCCGCCCTTGGCTTCCTTTTCGGCAATCAGCGCCAGCGCGTCCTCGACCGTCACTGACTGCGGATCCTTGCCCTTGGGCAGGGTCGCATTGACCTTGCCGTAATTGACGTAAGGTCCGTATTTGCCGTCGCGCACGACGATCTTTCCGCCGCCGTCGGGATGGTCGCCGAGTTCCTTGAGTGCTGCGGCAGTGCCGCCATTGCGGCCGCCCTTGCCCTTCAGCTGTTTCTCGGCGATGACCGACACGGCGCGGTTGAGGCCGATCGAGAAGACGTCCTCGATGCTGTCTACATTGGCATAGGTGCCGTCATGCAGCACGAACGGACCGTAGCGGCCGAGCCCGGCCGAGATCATCTTGCCCGACTCCGGATGCTTGCCGACATCGCGCGGCAGCGACAGCAAAGCGAGCGCCTTTTCATGGTCGATTGTATCCGGCGTCCAGCCCTTGGGCAGGCTGGAGCGCTTGGCTTCCTTGCCGTCGCCGCGCTGAATGTAGGGGCCGAAGCGGCCTGAGCGCAGCGTGATTTCCTCAGCGGTGTAGGGGTCCTTGCCCAGCACCTTGGTGCCCTCCTCGCCGCCGCCATTTTCGCCATTGGGGTTGGCAGCGTCGCCGAGCTGGCGGGTGAACGAACACTCCGGATAGTTCGAGCAGCCGACAAAGGCGCCGAACTTGCCGAGCTTCAGCGACAGATTGCCGGTTCCGCATTTCGGGCAGATGCGCGGGTTCGAGCCATCCTCGCGCGCGGGAAACACCAGCGGCGCCAATTCCTCGTTCAGCGCATCGAGCACGTCGGTGACGCGTAGTTCCTTGATGTCGGCGACGGCGCCGGAAAAATCCTTCCAGAAGTCACGCAGCACGTCCTTCCAGGCGAGCTTGCCGTCGGAAATCTCGTCGAGCTTTTCCTCAAGCGAGGCCGTGAAGTCATATTCGACATAGCGCTCGAAGAAGCTTTCGAGAAAGGCCGACAAAAGCCGGCCCTTGGCCTGCGGCACCAGCCGGCGCTTGTCGATGGTGACGTAGTCGCGGTCTTCCAGCGTCTTCAGGATCGCGGTGTAGGTCGACGGCCTGCCGATGCCGAGCTCTTCCAGCTTCTTGATCAGCGAGGCCTCGGAATAGCGCGGCGGCGGCTCGGTGGTGTGCTGGGTGGCGTTGATGGCCTGGCGAGCGAGCTGCTCGCCGGCGCGAATCTCGGGCAGGCGGCGGTTTTCCTCGTCCTCCGCGTCGTCGTCCTTCTGGTCGGTGTAGGCGGCAATGAAGCCGTCGAAGCGGACGACCGAACCGACGGCGCGAAGCTCCGCCGTGCGCGCGCCGTTGACCGCCTCGATTTCGACCGTGGTGCGCTCGATCTCGGCCGACTGCATCTGGCTGGCGATGGCGCGCTTCCAGATCAGCTCGTAAAGTCGCAGCTGGTCGGAATCGAGATACTGCCTGACCGAAGCCGGGGTGCGCATGAAATCGGTCGGGCGGATCGCCTCGTGCGCTTCCTGGGCGTTCTTGGCCTTGGTCGTGTACTGACGCGGCTTTTCCGGCAGATATTTGGGGCCGAATTCCTTGGCGATGGCGTCACGGGCGGCGTCGATCGCCTCGGGCGCCATCTGCACGCCGTCGGTTCGCATATAGGTGATCAGGCCGGTGGTCTCGCCGCCGATCTCCATGCCTTCATAGAGGCGCTGCGCCACCTGCATGGTGCGCGTGGCCGAAAAGCCGAGGCCAGAGGATGCCGCCTGCTGCAGCGTCGAGGTGGTGAAGGGCGGGCCGGGATTGCGCCGGGTCGGCTTGGCTTCCACCGACAGCGCCTTGAAGGTTGCGCCCTCGAGCATGCCCTTGATGTCGTCGGCCTGCGCCTTGTTGGCGATATCGAGCTTCTGCAGCTTCTTGCGCTCGAAAGCGGTCAGCCGCGCCTCGAAAGTCTCATTGCGCGGCGTGCCCAGCAGAGCGGCGATCTGCCAGTATTCCTCGCGGATGAAGCGCTCGATTTCGGATTCGCGGTCGCAGACGAGGCGCAGTGCCACCGACTGGACGCGGCCGGCCGAACGGGCACCCGGCAATTTGCGCCACAACACCGGCGACAGCGTGAAGCCGACGAGATAGTCGAGCGCACGGCGGGCGAGATAGGCATCGACCAGCGGCGCATCGATCTGGCGCGGATTGGCCATCGCTTCCAGCACCGAGGATTTGGTGATGGCATTAAAGACGACGCGGCTGACCGGCTTGTCCTTCAGCGCGCGCTTCTGCTTCAGCACTTCCAGTACGTGCCAGGAAATCGCTTCACCCTCGCGATCCGGGTCGGTGGCGAGGATCAGGCCATCGGCGTCCTTGACCGCCTTGGCGATGTCGGCGAGGCGCTTGCCCGACGCGGTGTCGACGGCCCAGGACATGGCGAAATCCTCGTCCGGACGCACCGAGCCATCCTTAGCCGGCAGATCGCGGACATGGCCGAACGAGGCCAGAACCTTATAGTTCTTGCCGAGGTATTTGTTGATTGTCTTTGCCTTGGCCGGCGATTCGACGACGACGACGTCCATGAGTTCTCATATCAGCTGTGGTGCGGCAGAAGGATTCCGCTGCGCGCGACGAAATCTCGTTCTATTTGTCGCTCACATGGCCGCGCTTTTGCATCCGGTCAAGGGGAGGCGGCCAAATTGCTGGCACGTCTGACGCAATACACTCTAAGAGTGTATGGAGAAAATCACAGAATTCGAGGACACGCGGTTTGAGCGCCAAGTCTTGAGGAACGACTCGGGATTGCGCGCTTGTCGGTCCTTGCGAGGTTCCGCAAAAACGAAACCGGCCGCCGGGTCGCTTGGAGCCGGCAGCCAACTGAGTCCTGTCGGTCAGGCGGGGTAGAGGTCGAACGATCAGTCGGCCTTGACGATATGCCAGACTTCACCGACGCCGTCGCCGGTCATGTCGCCGGCCTTCTTGTCCTTGATGAAGGTGTAGACCGGCTTGCCGTCATAGGCCCACATCTTGGTGCCGTCGGTGCGGTCGACAATGGTCCATTCGTCGTCAGCCTTGGCGCCGGCCTCGGCCTTCAGCGGCGGCCAGTTAGCGGCGCATTTGTCGTAGCAGTTGGACTTGCCCTTCTCGTCCTTGTCGTAGGTATAGAGCGTCATGCCGTTGGCATCGGTGTAGATCTTGGTGCCGTTGACTTCGGCTTCCTTCCACGCTTCGGCGGCGAAGGATGCGGCGGTGCTGAGCAAAAGCGCGGCCAGGCCAACAGTGATCGTTTTCATGGAAATCTCCCTGGGTATCCGAAGAAGCGCGCAGAAATCGCGGCTTCGCTCTGTGAACGCTTGGCGAGGAGCGTTTCTTCCCTGGCTTGGTCATCTGACGATGGGCCGGTAACAATTCCTCCGGCCGAACCGTACCTGTAGCCAAATGCCACACGATGGTGATTGGCGAACGATGTTTTGCGTCGCTATATCGGCGCCAGCGAATTTGGAGTTTCGGGATGGCATTGGATATCGGCTATGTCAGCGCGGTCGGGGCGGGGGCGATCTCGTTCCTGTCGCCCTGCGTGCTGCCGCTGGTGCCGCCCTATCTCTGCTATATGGCTGGCGTCTCGGTCGACGATTTTCGCGGCGATGCGGGCGTGACGGCTCGGGAAGGCACGCGTGGCGCGCTGCTCTATTCATCGGTCGCCTTCGTGCTCGGCTTCTCGACCGTGTTCGTGGCGCTCGGTGCCGGCGCTTCAACCATCGGCCATTGGCTACGGGTCTGGCAGGAGCCGCTGGCGATGGCGGCCGGTGTGCTCATCATCCTGATGGGCCTGAATTTCCTCGGCATCTTGCGCATTCCGCTGCTGTCGCGCGAGGCGCGCTTCCAGTCGCAAGGCAAGCCGGCAAATGCCCTTGCCGCCTATGTCATGGGACTGGCCTTCGCCTTCGGCTGGACGCCCTGCATCGGGCCGGTTCTGGGACCGATCCTGACGCTGGCCGGCGGCCGTGAAACCGTGGGCGAGGGCGCGCTGCTGCTCGCCGCCTATTCGCTTGGCCTCGGCATCCCGTTCCTGATCGCGGCGCTGTTTTCCGGCGCCTTCATGCGCTTCCTCGGCAAATTCCGCGTCCATCTCGGCCGTGTCGAAAAGGCGATCGGCGCACTGCTGGTCGTCGCCGGCGTGTTTTTCCTCACCGGCGGCGTGCAGACGGTGTCTTACTGGCTGCTGGAGAATTTCCCGGTGCTGGGGCGGCTGGGGTAGGTCGCCTGCCAAACTGCACCGCAAACCCGCTGATTAAGAGCCAGCTGCTCTATGGTCTCACCGGAATTTAACCGCATTGGTGCAACATGGCGCCAGATGCTACCACTCTCCGATTCCTGATCCCATTTCATACGGTTGTCTTTCCATGAGCCAGAGATCCTGCCTGTCCGTCATCCTCGCCGCCGGCGAAGGCACGCGCATGAAGAGCGCGCTGCCGAAGGTGCTGCACCAGATCGCCGGGCTGCCGATGGTCGCGCATGTGGTGAAGGCGGCGGAAGCCGCCGGTGCTGCCAGCCAGGCTCTGGTGATCGGGCATGGCGCCGACGAGATGCGCAAGGCTGCGACGAAATTCGCGCCCAGGGCCGAGACGTTCGTGCAGGAAAAGCGCCTCGGCACCGCGCATGCCGTGCTGGCCGCCCGCGAAGCGATATCAAAGGGTTATGACGACATCCTCATCATGTTTGGCGACACACCGCTGATCGATGCCGAGGCGCTCACCAATGCCCGGCAGAAGCTGGCCGACGGGGCTGCCGTCGTGGTCGTCGGCTTTCGTCCGCCCAATCCGACCGGCTATGGCCGGCTGATTGAAAAGGCTGGCAAGCTCACCGCCATCCGCGAGGAAAAGGATTGTTCCGCGGAGGAGAAAAAGATCGGCTTCTGCAATGCAGGCATGATGGCGGTGGCGGGCAAGCATGCGCTCGATCTGCTCGACCAGGTCGGCAGCAAAAACGCCAAAGGCGAGTATTATCTCACCGACATCGTCGAGATCGCCAGCGCCGAAGGCCTCGATGTCGTCGCCACCGAAGCCAGCTTCGAAAGCGCGCTCGGCATCAACAATCGGGCCGAGCTCGCCGAAGCGGAAGCCATCTGGCAGACGCGCAAGCGGCGCGAGGCGATGCTGTCGGGCGTGACGCTGATCGCACCGGAAAGTGTGTATTTCTCGCATGATACCGAAATCGGCGCCGATACGATCGTCGAGCCCAATGTCTGGTTCGGCCCGGGCGTGAAGATCGCCACCGGCGCCAAGATCCACGCTTTCAGCCACATCGAAGGCGCCAGCGTTGCCTCCAATTGCGATGTCGGGCCATTCGCGCGGCTCAGGCCCGGTGCCGATCTTCGGCAGAAGGCCAAGGTCGGCAATTTCTGCGAGGTCAAGCAGGCGGTTATCGAGGAAGGCGCCAAGGTCAACCATCTGACCTATATCGGCGACGCACGAGTGGGTGCGGGCGCCAATATCGGCGCCGGCACCATCACCTGCAACTATGACGGCTACTCGAAATTCTTCACCGATATCGGCGAGGGCGCCTTTATCGGCTCGAATTCGTCGCTGGTGGCGCCGGTGACCATCGGCAAGGGCGGCTACATCGCCTCGGGCAGCGTCATCACCCAAAGCGTGCCCGACGATGCGCTGGCCTTCGGCCGCGCCCGCCAGAAGACCATCCCCGGCAAGGGCAAGGAATTGCGCGAGCGCTTTGCCTCAGCGGCGGCGGCGAAAAAGAAAGCCGGCGCCGACCACTAGCGGTCAGTCGGTAGCAGCCTTGCCGAAGCTGGCCGTCACCTCGATCCGGCCGACGATCGCCTTGTTGAAATCAGCGAGGTCTTCGGCAGGGATCCAGTATTCCAGATGTGCCCTGCTGCCGGCATGTTCGACATGATAGCGGTCGAGAAAGCTTTTCAGCACGTCGAAGCGGGTGACGAAGCCGGAGCCGCTGGCCGGTACGTTCCAGTCGCGGGCAATCTGCGTCGCATAGGCTTCGGTCAGAACCGGGTAGAAGATCGGCTGATCGGGCAGGCGCGGCGGGAATCCCTGCATCCCTGACGCCTTGATCAGTTCCAGTTCCTTCGGTCCGACAGGACGCCAGAGTGTGACGGTGGCTTGGCTCATCGTGGCCGGACCTTAGCCAGATATTGCGAAAACGAGAACCGGACGCCTGAAAAATCGAGCGATTGCAGTAACCGGATTGCAAGAGCGGTCTGTCATGGTGCATCGAGTTGACAAGCGCTCCGTTACACCAGACGAAACGCAAAGTGACTTTCGCGGCAGGCCGGCAATCCCTAGATAGCGCTGGTTTTCCATCGGGACTCGGGGGCAGGCGCATGTGCGGTATCGTCGGAATTGTCGGCCAGCACCAGGTCGCGCCGCTCATTGTCGACGCTTTGAAACGGCTGGAGTATCGCGGTTATGACTCGGCTGGCGTCGCCACCGTCGAGAAAGGTGCGCTCGGTCGCCGCCGCGCCGAAGGCAAGTTGATCAACCTCGAACGGCGGCTGAAGGACGAGCCGCTCGATGGCACGATCGGCATCGGCCACACGCGTTGGGCGACGCATGGCGTGCCCAACGAGACCAATGCGCATCCGCATTTTTCCGACGGCGTCGCCATTGTCCACAACGGCATCATCGAGAATTTCGCCGAGTTGCGCGACGAGCTGATCCGCAACGGCTACGTCTTCTCGTCGCAGACCGACACCGAGGTCGTCGCGCATCTGGTGGCGCGGGAACTGGCCAAAGGGCTGAAGCCGGTCGAGGCCGCGCACAAGGCGCTGAAGCGGCTGGAAGGCGCCTTTGCGCTGGCCATCATGTTCACGGGCGACGAGGACCTCATCGTCGGCGCCCGCAACGGCCCGCCTCTGGCCGTCGGCCATGGCGACGGCGAGATGTTTTTGGGCTCCGACGCCATTGCGCTCGCGCCGTTCACCAACTCGATCACCTATCTCGAAGACGGCGACTGGGCGGTGGTGCGCCGCGACGGCGTCAGCATCTTCGACATCGATGGCAAAAAAGTCGACCGCAAGCGCCAGCAGTCGCTGTCGACCAGTTTCATGGTCGACAAGGGCAACCGCCGCCACTTCATGGAGAAGGAAATCCATGAACAGCCGGAAGTGATCTCGCACACGCTGGCGCACTACGTCGATTTCGTCTCCGGCGTGTCGAAGCCGCTGGAGCTGCCCTTCGACTTCGCCAAGATCGGCCGGCTGGCGATCTCCGCCTGCGGCACCGCCTATCTCGCCGGCCTGATCTCAAAATACTGGTTCGAGCGCTATGCGCGGCTGCCGGTCGACATCGATGTCGCCTCTGAATTCCGCTACCGCGAAATGCCGCTGTCGGCGGATGACGCCGCCTTCTTCATCTCGCAATCGGGCGAGACCGCCGACACGCTTGCCTCGCTGCGCTATTGCCGCAAGGCCGGTATGAAGATCGGCGCCGTCGTCAATG
>NZ_JBFUGC010000016.1:0-114942 GCF_056403115.1 Mesorhizobium sp. P3_A2 | reverse complement strand
ACCGTATCCAACATGCAGGAAGTGGCGGCGCGCGGCGGCAAGATCATCCTGATCACCGATGCCAAGGGCGCGGCGCAGGTCAGCGTCAAGACGATGGAGACGATCATCCTGCCCGACGTGCCGGAGATCATCTCGCCAATCATCTACGCGCTGCCGATCCAGATGCTGGCCTATTACGCAGCCGTCTTCATGGGCACCGACGTCGACCAGCCGCGCAATCTGGCGAAATCGGTGACGGTGGAGTAGTCAGCGCTCATTGGCGGTCTTTAAAAACTTCGCAGTTCCAAAGCGCCGTTGGGTTCACTAATGTTGCGGTGCAACCCCGCGCTCCCGGTGAACCATGTCCGATGCTCCCAGAACTTCCGGCATGACCCGGCTGAGGAACTATTTCCTCACAGGCTTCATCGTCTGCGCGCCGCTGGCGATCACTGCCTATATTGCGTGGTCATTCATCGGCTGGGTCGATTCCTGGGTAAAACCTTACATTCCGGCGCGCTACAGCCCCGATACTTATCTGCCGTTTCCGGTTCCGGGTTTCGGCCTGATCGTGGCGCTGATCCTGATCACGCTGATCGGCTTCATGACCGCCAACATCGTCGGCCGCGCCATCGTCAATTTCGGTGAACGACTGCTTGGCCGCATGCCGCTGGTGCGCGGCATCTATGGTTCGCTGAAGCAGATTTTCCAGACGGTGCTGTCGAACAAGGGCGACATGTTCCGCCAGGTCGGGCTGGTCGAATATCCGCGCAAGGGCGTCTGGTCGCTTGTGTTCGTCGCCAGCGAGAAGGAAACGGAGATCAACCAGAAGCTCGACCGGGAGGGCGATCCGATGATCGCCGTCTTCATGCCATGCACGCCGAACCCGACCACCGGTTTCCTCATGTATGTGCTGAAATCCGACATCGTGCTGCTCGACATGACGATCGAGGACGGCGCCAGGCTGATCGTTTCGGCCGGGCTGGTAGCTCCCGAGGTTAAGCCGAAAATGGTGACGGTGAACGGTGAGCCGATCGACGGAGACCTCGCCAACCCGCCGCTTGGCGCCTTGGCTCAGCCGGCGCGCAAGAGCCGAATAGCCTCGTCGCGGCCGAACAAATAGAGCAACAGGCGCAGCGCCTCGCCGCGCTCGGATTGCAGCTCCGGATCGCGCGACAGGACCAGCCTTGCATCGTCGCGGGCGGCTTCGAGCAGGTCGGCATGCGCCTCGATGCGCGCCACCTGAAAACCCGGCGTGCCGGACTGGCGGGTGCCCAGCAGTTCTCCTTCGCCTCGCAGTTTCAGGTCCTCCTCGGCGATCAGGAAACCGTCTTCGGTCTCGCGCATCACCGACAGCCGCCGCTTAGCCGTCTCGCCGAGCGGGTCCTTGTAGAGCAACACGCAGGAGGAGGGCTTGTCGCCGCGCCCGACGCGGCCACGCAGCTGATGCAGTTGCGCCAGGCCGAAGCGCTCGGCATGCTCGATGACCATGATCGTGGCATCCGGCACATCGACGCCGACTTCGATCACCGTGGTGGCGATCAGGATGCGGGTTTCCCCGACCTTGAAGGCGCGCATCGCCTCGTCCTTTTCCGCGCCCTTCATGCGGCCATGAACAAGGCCGATACGGTCGCCGAACAAAGGTTGCAGCGAGGCGAAACGGTCCTCGGCCGACATCAGCTTGATCTCTTCGGATTCCTCGACCAGCGGACAGATCCAGTAGATTTTCTGGCCATCGGCCACCGCGTCGAGCATGCGGCCGACCAGTTCGTCGAGCCGTTCGAGCGGCAGCGTGACGGTGCGGATCGGCTGGCGGCCGACCGGCTTTTCCGTCAGCTTGGAGACGTCCATGTCGCCGAAGGCGGTCAACACCAGAGTGCGCGGGATCGGTGTTGCCGTCATCACCAGCATGTCGGGCGCGTCGCCCTTGGCGGTGATGGCAAGCCGCTGGTGGACGCCGAAGCGGTGTTGCTCGTCGACGACGGCAAAGACGAGGTCGTGATAGGTCACCGTTTCCTGAAACAGCGCATGGGTGCCGACGACGATGTCGATGTCGCCGCTGGCAAGACCTGCCAGCGTTTCGGAGCGCTCGCGACCCTTCTCCCGGCCGGTCAGGATGGCGACACGCAGGCCGGCCTGTTCGGCCAGCGGCGTGATCGTTGCCAGATGCTGGCGCGCCAGGATTTCGGTCGGCGCCATCAGCGCTGCCTGGCCGCCGGCCTCGACGGCGCGCGCCATGGCAAGCAGCGCCACCACCGTCTTGCCGGAGCCGACATCGCCCTGCAGCAGGCGCAGCATGCGTTCGGGATCGGCGAGATCGGCGTTGATTTCGGCGAGTGCGAATTCCTGGCTGCCTGTCAACGAATAGGGCAGGGCCGCGCGCAGTTTCTCGACAATGCGGCCGTCGCCGATCAGCGGCCGACCCGACAGGCGGCGCACTTTTGCCCGCACCAGCGCCAGCGACACCTGGCCGGCCAGCAACTCGTCATAGGCGAGGCGGCGCCATGCCGAGCCCTCGATGGCGACATCGATCGGATCCGATGGATAGTGGATGCGGGCAAGCGCGTCAGCGAAGGCCGGGAAGGTCTGCTTGCGCATGAAGGCGCCGTCCTGCCATTCCGGCAGTTCCGGCAGCCGACCAAGCGCCTGGCCGATGGCGCGGCGCAGCACCTTTCCGGACAGACCGGCGGTCAGCGGATAGACCGGCTCGACCAGCGGCAGGGCTTCGGCATCGCTGGCCAGCGCGATGTGGTCGGGATGGACCATGGTCGGGCGGCCGTTGAACCACTCCATGCGGCCGGAGACGGTGACATGTTCGCCCACCGGCATTGCCTTTTCGAGATAGGCGGCATGGGCGTGGAAGAAGGTCAGGCCGATCTCGCCGGTATCGTCATGGGCATAGACGCGATAGGGCACCGAGCGGTTGCCACGCGGCGGCGGCTGGTGGCGATCGATGCGCACGTCGAGCGTGACAATGGCGCCGGCCGGCGCGAGCGCAATGCCGGGGCGATTGCGGCGGTCGATGACGGTGTGCGGCAGCACGAACAGAAGGTCGCCGGCGCGCGCCGGCCGATCGCCGAGATCGGCTGCCACCACCTTCTCAATAAGCGCGCCGACCTTTGGCCCGACGCCGGCAAGCGAGGTGATGCGGACGAACAGAGGGTCGAGGAGGGAAGGTCTCATTCGTAAGAGACCGCGCTATGTGGGCGCCCAGTCCTACCCCCCTCTGTCCTGCCGGACATCTCCCCCTCAAGGGGGGAGATTAGCAGTTTTAGCCGCACCGCCCATCTTGCAATATTGGAGATTGGCGAAACCGGTCGCGAAAGCCAATCTCCCCCCTGGGGGGGGAGATGTCCGGCAGGACAGAGGGGGGTGCTAGCGCCGATGTTGTCAGGAATGTTCGTCACGCCGGGATGTTAGACAGACACGAGCTTGTTGCAAGGCTGACACCGCCCTCTATCCACGCTATATGCGCCGCACCAAGCGAGGATGCGGTACGATGACCGGGACGAAACGATCGAGCGAGGGGCTGGATATCAGGCGCCGCAAGCTGTTGTTCCGCTCCTGGCATCGCGGCATGCGCGAGATGGACCTTATCCTCGGCACCTTTGCCGACAACGAGATCGGCGCCTTGACCGGCGACGAAATCGACCAATATGAAAGGCTCCTCGACATTCCCGACACCGAATTCCTGCCCATGGTCACCGGCGAGCGCCCGGTGCCGTCCGACATCGACTGTGCCGTCCTGCAAAAGATTCTGGCGTCGCGCCGGACCATGACATTTTAAACACAAGCAATTCCAGGAAAAGTGCGAAGCGGTTTTCCGTCCGGAATTGCGACAACCAAGACCGTGCAATCATGAGCCTCATCCCAAAAATCGGTCTGCCGAAAGGCCGCGCCGGCCAATTCATCGTCGACGGCGTCGCCGACGGCTACGAAGCCTTTGCGCTCGTGCAGGCGATCCATGAGATCGCGCCCGACAAGCCTGTGCTGTTCGTGGCGCGTGACGGCCAGCGCCTGCCGGCGATCACGGAGGCGCTGACCTTTGCTTCGCCTGGCCTGCCGGTGCTGGAGCTGCCGGCCTGGGACTGTCTGCCCTACGACCGCGTCTCGCCGGGCTCGGATGCCGCCGCCAAACGGCTTGATGCGCTCACCGCGATGATCGCGCTGGCGAAAAAGCCGCATCGCGCGGTCATCCTGACCACCGCCAACGCCTTGCTGCAACGCATTCCGCCCGCCGACCTCGTCGAGGCGCAGACCTTCCACGCTAGGCCCGGCAACCAGATCGACATGAACGCGCTGGTGTCGCGGCTGGAGATTTCCGGCTTCGAGCGGGTGCCGACGGTGCGCGGCGTCGGCGAATTCGCGGTGCGCGGCGGCATTCTCGACCTCTACGCACCCGGCTGGACGGAGGCGCTGCGCCTCGACTTCTTCGGCGACACGCTGGAATCGATCCGCGTCTTTGACGCCGCCACGCAGCGCACCACCGGCCAGCGCAAGTCGATGGCGCTGCAGGCGATGAGCGAAGTGGCGCTGACGCCGGAAACCATCAGCCGCTTCCGCCGCGCCTATATCGAAGCCTTTGGCGCGCCGCAGCGCGACGACGGGCTTTATGCAGCTGTGAGCGAGGGCCGGCGCTTTGCCGGCATGGAGCACTGGCTGCCGCTGTTCTATGAGCGGCTGGAGACGGTGTTCGACTATCTGCCGGATGCGCCCGTGGTTTTCGACCACCTGGCGCATGAGGCGCTGGCCGAGCGCCATACGCTGATCCTGGATCACTACGAAGCGCGCCGCAAACAGGCCGACGCCGCCTTGAAGGATGCAGTGCCCTACAAGCCGGTGGCGCCGGACCTGCTCTATCTCTCGCCGGAAAATCTCGTGGCGTCGCTCGGACCGCGCGAAGCCATCGACTTCACCGCTTTCGACGCGCCGGATGTCGGCGCCAAAAAAGTCTTCCATGGCGGTTCGCGCCATGGCCGCAGTTTTGCCGAGGAACGCGCCGACCCCAACGCCAATGTCTTCGATGTCGTCGTAAAACACATCGCCGACGAGCGCGCGGCGCGCCGCCGCGTCATTGTCGCCGGCTGGACAGAAGGCTCGCTTGACCGGCTCGGCCAGATCCTGGCCGAACATCACCTCGGCAATCTCGTGCCGGTGGCGACGCTGGCCGAGGTGGAAAAGCTCGAGCCGAGGCAGGCGGCACTCGCCGTGCTGCCGCTGGAATCCGGCTTCGAGACCGAAGGGCTGGTCGTCGTTGCCGAACAGGACATTCTCGGCGACCGGCTGATCCGGCGCTCGAAGCGCAAGAAGCGCGCGTCCGACTTCATTGCCGAGGCGTCGTCGCTGTCGGCGGGCGATATCGTCGTTCATGCCGATCACGGCATTGGCCGCTTCATCGGCCTGCGCACCATCGAGGCGGTCGGCGCGCCGCATGACTGCCTCGAAATCCACTATGCCGGCGACGACCGGCTGTTCCTGCCGGTGGAAAACATCGAGCTTCTGTCGCGCTACGGCTCGGATTCAGCCGAGGCATCGTTGGACAAGCTCGGCGGCGGCGCCTGGCAGTCGCGCAAGGCGCGGCTGAAGAAGCGCCTGCTCGACATGGCGGGGCAGCTGATCCGCATCGCCGCCGAACGGCAGATGCGTTCGGCCCCGCCCATGGTACCGGCAGAAGGGCTCTATGGCGAATTCTCGGC
The DNA here is from genome assembly GCF_056403115.1 of Mesorhizobium sp. P3_A2. Classification (NCBI taxonomy): domain Bacteria; kingdom Pseudomonadati; phylum Pseudomonadota; class Alphaproteobacteria; order Hyphomicrobiales; family Phyllobacteriaceae; genus Mesorhizobium; species Mesorhizobium sp. P3_A2. The sequence goes on along the minus strand of NZ_JBFUGC010000016.1, from coordinate 109,270 downwards.
GCGCTTCCCCTATGAGGAGACCGACGACCAGCAGGGTGCGATCGATTCCGTCATGGACGACCTCGGCGCCGGCAAGCCGATGGACCGGCTGATCTGCGGCGATGTCGGCTTCGGCAAGACGGAGGTGGCGCTGCGCGCCGCCTTCATCGCTGCCATGGAAGGCTTCCAGGTCGCGGTCGTGGTGCCGACGACATTGTTGTCGCGCCAGCATTTCAAGACCTTCTCGCAGCGCTTCTCCGGCCTGCCGATCCGCGTCGCCCAGGCCTCGCGGCTGGTCGGCGCCAAGGAACTGGCGGAGACCAAGAAAGGCATCGCCGAGGGCCAGGTCGACATAGTCATCGGCACCCATGCGCTGCTTGGGTCGGCGATCTCGTTCAAGAATCTTGGCCTGCTGATCATCGACGAGGAGCAGCATTTTGGCGTCAAGCACAAGGAACGGCTGAAGGATCTCAAGACCGATGTCCATGTGCTGACGCTGTCGGCGACGCCGATCCCGCGCACGCTGCAGCTCGCCTTGACCGGCGTGCGCGAACTGTCACTGATCGCCACACCGCCGGTCGACCGCATGGCGGTGCGTACTTTCATCTCGCCCTTCGACCCGCTGGTCATCCGCGAGACGCTGCTACGCGAGCGCTATCGTGGCGGCCATTCCTTCTATGTCGTGCCGCGCATCAGCGATCTCGCCGAAATCCATGATTTCCTGCGAGAATCCGTTCCCGAGCTGAAAGTCGCGGTGGCCCATGGCCAGATGCCGCCCGGCGAGCTCGACGACATCATGAACGCCTTCTATGACGGCCAGTACGACGTGCTGTTGTCCACTACCATCGTCGAATCCGGGCTCGACATCCCGACCGCCAACACGCTGATCATCCATCGTGCCGACATGTTCGGCCTGTCGCAGCTCTACCAGCTGCGCGGCCGCGTCGGCCGCTCCAAAGTGCGCGCCTATGCGCTGTTCACGCTGCCGGCCAACCGCAAGCTCACCGACACGGCCGAGCGCCGGCTGAAGGTGCTGCAGTCGTTGGACACACTCGGCGCCGGCTTCCAGCTCGCCAGCCACGATCTCGACATCAGGGGCGCCGGCAATCTGCTTGGCGAAGAACAGTCCGGCCACATCAAGGAGGTCGGCTTCGAACTCTACCAGCAGATGCTGGAGGAGGCGGTCGCAGAAGTGAAGGATTCCGGCGAAGTCCAGGATGGTGGCTGGTCGCCGCAGATTGCGGTGGGCACGGCGGTGATGATCCCGGAAAGCTATGTGCCGGACCTGCAGCTCAGGCTGGCGCTCTACCGCCGCCTTGGCGACCTCGAAAACACCGAGGAGATCGATGCGTTCGGCGCCGAACTGATCGACCGCTTCGGTCCGCTGCCGGAAGAGGTGAAGCATCTCTTGAAGATCGTCTTCATCAAGGCGCTCTGCCGCAAGGCCAATGTCGAAAAGCTGGATGCCGGGCCAAAGGGCGTCGTCATCCATTTCCGCAAGCGCGAATTCTCCAACCCGGTCGGGCTGGTCAAATACATCGGCGAGCAGGGCTCGCTGGCCAAGATCAGGGCCGATCACAGCGTGGTCTTCATCCGCGACTGGCCGACAGCCGAGAAGCGTCTGGCGGGCTCGGCGGTCGTCATGACGCAGCTGGCGCGGTTGGTCGAGAAGGCCGCCTAGCCCAGCTGGCGCATTCGCCAGCACTTGAATTCCGGTCTAGAATAGGAAATCGGCTTCGTGTATGGAGCCGCGATCCCCATATGGGGGTTGGAATGGCGGACAAAGCCCGCTGGAAAGAGCGTTTGGGTGCAGCGATGACGAAATGGTCGCCGAATTCTTGGAGAGCAAAGCCGATCAAGCAGGTTCCTGCCTATCCGGACCTTGCCGCGCTGAAGAACACGGAAGCCCAGCTCGCCACCTTTCCGCCGCTGGTTTTTGCCGGTGAGGCGCGCAAGCTGAAGAAGCAGCTTGCTTCTGTCGCTGCCGGCGACGCATTCCTCCTTCAGGGCGGCGATTGCGCCGAGAGTTTCGCCGAGCATGGCGCGGACAACATCCGCGACTTCTTCCGCGTCTTCCTGCAGATGTCGGTGGTGCTGACGTTTGCCGGTGCGCAGCCGGTGGTGAAGGTCGGCCGCGTCGCCGGCCAGTTTGCCAAGCCGCGCTCGTCCGACAACGAGACCAAGGGCGGGGTGACGCTGCCCAGCTATCGCGGCGACATCATCAACGGCATCGAGTTCGACGCCAAGTCGCGCATTCCCGACCCTGCCCGCCAGGAAATGGCCTACCGCCAGTCGGCGGCAACGCTCAACCTTTTGCGCGCTTTCGCCCAGGGCGGCTATGCCAGCCTGGAGAATGTGCACAGCTGGATGCTCGGCTTCGTCTCCGACAGCCCGCAGGGCGAGAAGTATGGCATGCTCGCCAACCGCATCACCGAGACGATGGACTTCATGAAGGCCGTCGGTATCACCTCCGAGACCAACTACGCGCTCCGCGAGACCGATTTCTACACCAGCCATGAAGCGCTGCTGCTCGGCTATGAAGAGGCGCTGACCCGCGTCGATTCGACCTCTGGCGACTGGTACGCCACGTCGGGCCACATGATCTGGATCGGCGACCGCACGCGCCAGCCCGACCATGCGCATGTCGAATATTGCCGCGGCATCAAGAACCCGCTCGGCCTCAAATGCGGTCCCTCGCTGACGCCGGACGGCTTGCTGGAATTGATCGACCTGCTCAACCCGGAGAACGAGCCGGGCCGGCTGACGCTGATCGCCCGCTTCGGTTCCGACAAGGTCGCCGACCATCTGCCGAAGCTGGTGCGCGCGGTGCAGAAGGAAGGCCGCAGCGTGGTGTGGTCGTGCGATCCGATGCATGGCAACACGATCGAGGCCGCCGGCTACAAGACGCGGCCGTTCGACCGCATCCTCAAGGAAGTGCAGACCTTCTTCGAGGTGCATCGCGCCGAAGGCACGCATCCCGGCGGCATCCATGTCGAGATGACCGGCAAGAACGTCACCGAATGCACCGGCGGCGCCCGTGCAATCACCGCCGAGGAGCTGCAGGACCGCTACCACACCCATTGCGACCCGCGCCTCAATGCCGACCAGGCGATCGAACTGGCGTTCCTGGTCTCCGATCTGTTGAAGAAGAGCCATCCGGTTCAGCACAAGCAGGTAGCCAACGGTTGAACCTGTTTGCAGGTTGAAAAGAAAAAAGCGCCGGCGAAATCCGGCGCTTTTTTGTTGATCAGCGGCTGCGTTCCCAACGCAGGCCGTTGAGCCGGGGATCATTGGCGAAGGCGGTTCTGGAAAACTCGATGCGCCTTTCCGGAAACTCGCAGATCGCCTGCACGCCGAACGAGCCGAGCCGGATGCGCCAGGTGTGCGGCTCCAGCGGCTTGGCCTTGGCAAAGCCGCGGCATGTCAGCAGCGCCACATTGGTACCTTTGGGGTCACGCGCCGAGCGGTAGCGGATCGCTTCCAGCCCGGCCTCGCGCGTGGCATCGGCAACCGCCTGGCAGGCGGCATAGTCGGTCGGATGCGTCCACTGAGCCTCATCGCGGTCGAGCGGCGGCCGCGTCAGGTCGGCGGCTTTGTCGGAACGGATCGCGGCAGCGAAAGCGGTGTATTCGGCGGCGTCGTGCGGCCACGGGGTGTCGGGCGAATCGGCAAAGAACAGCAGGCGGTAGAAGGCCATTTCAGCGACGGCGGTCATGATCGTCTCCGCCGCGTAATAGACGCCCAGGGTGCGGCCGGCGCGGCGGAAGCGCGAGCCGTAAGGGTAGATCGAGCCGTAGCGGAAGGGCGTTGCCAGGAGATAGTGGAGATGCCGGCATTCCATGGGGATCTGCGGCTTGGTCTCCTCGATCAGATCCTCGATCAGCGCCTGTTCGTCCAGCGTATCGACGACTTTCAGCGTCGAGACGCGGTGCTGCGCCTCGACCATGCGCCAGTATTTGCCGTAGAGCCGTACGGCTTCAGACGAGAGCGCGTCGGGAGTCCAGATAGGCAATGACATCGACAAGCCCGGTGATGGTGAGGATCTTTTCAAGCGGGCTGCCGTCGAACGCCGTGTTGGCATTCTTGAGCCATGCCCGGGCTATCGCCTCGTCACCGCCGACAATGGCGTCGAGCGAACGGAACAGCCGCACGAACAGCACCGCGAGCTCGAACGGCTTGGTGCCGCGCTCGAGCAGGAATTCCTGCCTGCGCATGCGCGAAACCGTGGCTTCCGAGACGCCGATGATCGACGCCAGCGTCCTGGCGGTTATGTCCATAAGCTCGGCAGCGCGCAGCGTGGCCTTGGTCAAAACCACGTTTTCGGCCGTTTTTTTGGCAGCATTGGGTTGTGTAACAGACATGGCCTCTCTCTTTCCATGGAAAATATAGGCCATGAAAATTCATATGGAAAGATGCCGTGCCCGATAAATTTGCCTACGTCCGCGAATAGGCTGTGCGCCGAAGCGTCAGTCTTTCTTGTAGAGCAGCCAGTTCTTGCCGGTGCGGCCGGCCATTGTCGAATGCCGGGTGATGCGGTTGCGCCCGCCGACCTTGGAGCGGTAGAGCGCCCGATCCGCCTTGGTGTAAAGATCTTCCGGGCTTTCGGCTTCGGAGGCCATGCAGATGCCCATGGAAACGGTCACCGTGCCGTAATTGGTGCCGGTCTGGCTGCTGGTGAAGGGCGTCTGTTCGATCAGCACGCGGATGCGTTCGGCGATCTCGTAGGTGGTATCCTCGCTGGCGCCCTCGATGATCAGCGCGAATTCCTCGCCGCCGGTGCGGGCAACGAACATGTCTTCACGGATGCTGGTCTGGAAGATTTCGGCGATGATCTGGATGATCTTGTCACCGACCGGGTGGCCGTAGCGGTCGTTGATGTCCTTGAAATGGTCAATGTCGGCAAGAATCAGCGCGTTGAACAGGATGCCCCTGTTGGAGGTGTAAATCCCGGTGATTTGCTTGTCGAAGGCGCGGCGGTTCCAGATATGGGTCAAGGGATCGGTGTCGGCGAGCCGCTTGTACTCCTCGAGCTTCGACTTGACGCTCTCCAGTTCCGCCGTCTTGTCGCTGAGCGTGGTGGCAACCTGCCTGCCATGGTCGAGGGTCGAATTGGTGGCGACCGCCATGGCGTTGGCGACCTTCTGCAGCAGATCCTGTGAAAGCAGGCTGCGGTTGGCGAGGCCGCTCGACGTCTCATCGAGGATCTTGCCGTATTTCTCGATATGGCTGCGTTCGCTTCGCAGCAGCAAGGCGATATCCTCGAGTTCCCTGGCCAGTACATCGCGCGCCTGCTCGACAATGCCTGGACCATGGTGCTGGGCAAAGAAGGCGCGGCCGATGCGGTCGAGATCGTCCTGCGTCGGCCGGTTGCCGAGCGCCACGACGGCAAGGCTGAGTTCGCGATTGGTGCCTTTTAGCGCTTCGTAGAAGATCTCGTAATTGCGCGGCAGACCAAGCACGCCGAGCTGGCGCATGGTCGTCACAACAGCTGTTGCAATGTCGCTGTTTCGGTCGGTCTGGGCGGCTGCCGGCTGCATGTTCTGTTCACTCTACCCCTGGGAACCATCGCAGACCTGCGCGTGCGAGATGTCGCCGACCGGGGGAGAACCAGCCGTATTTCGGATCATCCTGCGAAAGGCGCGTCCCCAATCGCGACCTTCGCTTGGCAACGACCATAAATGCGCTGGCGCTAAAGTTTCCTTAATGTGCCGCAAGGTAATGCGACTATTCCACCTCAGGCTGCAACAATGCGTTGCAACCATCCTGAGGTGAAGTCCGAACGCGCCCGTCCGATGTCGCATTTGCTGGTGCCTGGCTCTCGCAAAACTGAAATCCTCGCGAGAGGCGGCGAAGCCGTGAACGATGGCCGGTGGAGGGCAGGGATGAGCGATATCAGCAGCGGATCTTGCCTGTGCGGAGCAGTGCGTTTCCAGACGCAAGGGCCGTTGCGCGGCGTGATCTATTGCCACTGCTCGCAGTGCCGCAAGCAGAGCGGGCATTTTTACGCCGCGACCAATGTCGCGGATGGCGACATCACGATAACCGGCACCGACAACATCACCTGGTACGAAGCGTCTTCCTTTGCCAAGCGCGGCTTTTGCAAGATCTGCGGCTCGGTGCTGTTCTGGAAGCCTGGCCAGGATGCCTATGTCTCGGTTCTGGCCGGATCGTTCGACAACCCGACCGGGCTCGAGGGCGAATGCCATATCTTCGTCGGCGACAAGGGCGATTATTATACGATCGACGATGGGCTGCCGCAGTTCGAGAGGTCGACGCCGACCATCAAGGTTGCGGACGAATGATTTTTGGTATGGCTGCCTTATTCCCTTGATCCAGCCATTGCGATATCCCCTGCCGGTGATTCGAAGGGGATGCGCGGGCAATGCAGCGGCTGATCGATGCTTTCTTCAATTCGGTGCGGGCTTTTCGCAAGCTCGCCGCCAGCGAAAAGGCGTTCCAGCAGGAACTGATGCTGCTCGTCCTGGCGCTGCCGCTCGGCTGGTTCGTCTCGGTGTCGTGGCGCGGCTACGCGCTGCTGATCGGCGCCGTGCTGCTGCTGATCATGGTCGAGGTGCTGAACACCGGCATCGAAGCGGCCTGCGATGCCTTCAGCCGCGAGTTCAACGTCGACATCCAGCTGGCCAAGGACTGCGGCTCGCTGGCGGTGCTGATTTCGGTGGTGATCGTCGCCGGCGTCTGGGGTATCGCCATCATCGAGCGCATCACGGGACTACCGATCTGACAGCTTCGTTCCTATTTGTCGGTCACTAAAGGAGACTGACGTTGAGCGAAGCTGCCAATTCCCTCTTGCTTGAACGTGCCGGCCTGCCGGACGATCTGCGCTGGCTGGTGCAAAAATATCCGCGCGAAGACTGGCAGGGTCACGCCAACATCCATGGCCTGGCCAATATGTGGCTGCAGCGGCACGACATGTTCCGTGAGCTCGGTGGCATGCTGACCAACGGCATTGGCGACTATCGCGAAGGTCGGATGACGGCGCCGGATTTCGCGCGCTGGTTCGCGCCGCGGCTCAACCATTTCCTCGGCAATCTCGACGGCCACCACAATGTCGAGGACTATCAATATTTCCCGGCTTTCGCCAAGGCCGAGCCGCGCCTGAAGCGTGGCTTCGAAATCCTCGATGCCGATCACCACACCATCCATGACGGGCTGGAGCGCAATGCCGAGACCGCGAACGCCTTCATCCGCACGCTCGAGGAGAGCGAGGACAAACAGCGCTTCGCCGCCGATGCCTATGCCGACGAGAACAGCCGGCTGATCGCCATGCTGAAACGGCATCTTGCCGACGAGGAGGATTTGATCATCCCGCTGATCCTCGACCGCGGCGACCGCGCTCTGGTCGAGGACGACGACTGAGCTTTCCTAGAGCGTTTCACCGTTTCACAGAAACGGCGAAATCGCTCTATCTCTTTGTTTGTTCGCAATTCCGGACGGAAAACCGCTCACACTTTTCCTGGAATTGCTCTACGCGGCTTCGCTCTCGCGAGCGTCCTTGGCGCGCTCCTTGCCGGCGACGGTGCGGGCGATGAGCCAGGCAAGGATGGCGACGGCGAGCCCAATGGCAAGCGCGATCAGCAGCCGTTCGTGATGGACCAGCGCCCTGCCGATCATCTGCTCCGCGCCGAGGCCGAAGACATAGCCGATGCCGCAGAACAAGGCTGCCCAGACCAGCGATGAGATGGCGTTGAGGATGACGAAGCGCGGTACCGATATGCTGGCGAAGCCGGCCGCGATGCCGCCGACGAGGCGCAGGCCGTAGATGTAGCGGTTGGACAGCACGAAGATGTTGGGGTGGGATGAGACGAGGCGGTAGGCGTGGTTGAAGCCGGGCCTCGCCTTCAGTTTCAGTACCCTGGGATGGTCGGCGAAGCTGCGGCCGAGGACGAAGAAAAACGTGTCGCCGACGAAGGCGCCAATGGCGGCTGCGAGGAAAGCCTTCCAAGGGACGAAGACATGCTGATGGGCGAAGAAGCCACCGAGGATGGCCGCACTTTCGCCTTCGGCGACACAGCCCAGGAAAACCGCGATAAGCCCATATTGCTCGATGAGGTGATGGACGATCCCCGTCATTGAGACGCTTGCCGGCCCGACAGTTTTTCGTCGATGCGGCTCATCTGTTCGGCCAGGCGGGCGATGTCCTCGCGCACGCCCATCATCTGGCTGTGGCGCAGTTCGTCCAGCTTTTCATGCAGCGCCATGATCTCGATCTCAGCCTTGAGGTTGACCTCGTAGTCGTGCGCGGCGTCGAGGCGATCACGTGCGGCCTGGCGGTTCTGCGACATCATGATCACCGGCGCCTGCAAGGCAGCGATCATCGACAGCACGAGGTTGAGGAAGATGAAGGGGTAGGGATCGAACGAGTCTCGCCCCAGCAGCCACCAATTGGCGCCGATCCACAGAACCAGGAAGGCGATGAAGGACAGGATGAACGTCCACGAACCGCCGATGCGGGCGATGGCATCGGCGATCCGGTCGCCGGCCCCTTGAAGACCGGCGAGACTGTCGTTGATGTCCTGCGAGATCGGCTTGCGGTCGACGGTGCTCTGCAACACCCGCCGTTCGAGCTCACTGAGGGCCTCAGGCGTCCGTCTCATCCAGCGGTTGGCCAGTTCTGGCACGGTCTTGTGCATGCTCGCCTCCATGGTCAGCGTCTGGTCTAAAGCGCGTTCAAGCGACGCGCTTTAGGTCTTTGTTTTTATGCATATCGCTCTCTCAAAACCGGGGCCACTTTTGAGCGACATGCATTAGACCTAGAGGCTGCCGGCCCGAACGGGAAGTGGTAGATTGCCGCGTCTACCCGAAGTGAATCAGGGGAGCCAATGGCTGATTTCCACAGGATTCGTGCCCGTGCCGCAAAACGCAAAGGCGGCGACGGGGTGCTGACGGGGTTGCTCGGGCCTTTGCCCGACAACGCCGCCGTGGCCAGGATCACCGACGACCGCATCCTGTCGACGATGGCCGAGCGGGTGTTTGCCGCCGGCTTCGTCTGGCGCGTCATCGAGCAGAAATGGCCGGGTTTCGAGGAAGCGTTCCTGCAGTTCGAGCCGAAGCGGCTGTTGTTCCAGCCCGACGAATTCTGGCACGATCTGACGGCCGACAAGCGCATCGTGCGCAACCCGCAGAAGATCAAATCGGTGCGTGACAACGCCGCCTTCGTTGAGCGCGTGTCGAAGGAGCATGGCGGCTTCGGCAAGTTCCTGGCCGAGTGGCCTGCCGACGACCAGGTCGGGCTGATGGCGTATCTCGGCAAGCACGGCAGCCGGCTCGGCGGCAACACCGGCCAATATTTCCTGCGCTGGCTGGAGTGGGATGCTTTCGTCATCTCGGCCGATATGGCGGCCGCACTGCGTGACGCCGGCCTCGACATCGCCGAAAGCCCGACGTCGAAGAGGGATCTCGACAAGATCCAGGCGCAGATCAACCAATGGGCTGAAGAGACCGGCCTGCCGCGCCGGCACATTTCGCGCATCCTGGCGATGTCGATCGGCGAGAACCATTCACCGGAAGCGCTGCGCGAATATATGGGCGAGTAGGGCTGTCGCCTCAGGACACGATCGAACTCGATCGGTCTGGATTGGTCCAAACGAACGCCATTGCCGGGGCAATTTTGCCGCGCTAAACCGCAGGCATGACCAAGAAGACCGCTCCCGATATTCTGCGCATCGCTGTCGCCCAGCTCAACCCCACGGTCGGCGATGTCGCCGGCAACCTTGCCAAAGCGCGCGAGGCGAGGGCGGATGCCGCCAGCCAGGGCGCCGACATCGTGCTCTTTACCGAGCTTTTCCTCGCCGGCTATCCGCCCGAGGATCTGGTGCTGAAGCCGGCCTTCCTCAAGGTTTGCGAAAAGGCCGCGCAAGACTTCGCCAACGACACCGCCGATGGCGGGCCGGGCGTCATTATCGGCACGCCGCTGAAGCGCAAGAGCGGCACCCACAATTCGATCATCTTCGCCGATGGCGGCAAGATTCTGGCCGAGCGCTACAAGCTCGATTTGCCGAACTATGGCGAGTTCGACGAGAAGCGCGTCTTCCAGGCCGGACCCGAGGCTCAGGGACCGGTCAACTTCCGTGGTGTGCGCATCGGAATTCCGATCTGCGAGGACATTTGGGGCGACGTCGGCATCTGTGAAACCCTGGCTGAAAGCGGAGCGGAAATCCTGCTGGTGCCGAACGGCTCGCCCTACTACCGCGCCAAGATGGACGTGCGCCATCAGGTCGTTATCCGCCAGGTCATCGAAACCGGTTTGCCGATCATCTATGCCAATCAGATCGGCGGCCAGGATGAGCTGATCTTTGACGGCGCTTCTTTTGCGATCGGCGCCGACAAGACGCTGGCTTTCCAGATGAGCCAGTTCGAGGAGACCGTCGACGTCACCACTTGGAAGCGAACGGATGCCGGCTGGGTCTGCTCGGAAGGGCCGATGTCGAAAATCCCCGAGCGCGAGGAAGCGGATTACCGCGCTTGCATGCTGGGCCTGCGCGATTACGTCAACAAAAACGGCTTCAAGAACGTCGTGCTCGGCCTGTCCGGCGGCATCGATTCGGCGATCTGCGCCGCATTGGCCGTCGATGCGCTTGGCGAGGAGCGGCTGCGCGCGGTAATGATGCCCTACCGCTACACCTCGAAGGACGCGCTGAAGGACGCCGAGGACTGCGCCCGCGCGCTCGGCTGCCGCTATGACATCGTGCCTATATTCGAACCGGTCGAAGGCTTTCTGCATGCGCTGACGCAGCTCTTCGAAGGCACCAAGGAAGGCATCACGGAGGAAAATCTGCAGAGCCGCGCGCGCGGCACGATCCTGATGGCGATCTCCAACAAGTTCGGCTCGATGGTCGTCACCACCGGCAACAAGAGCGAGATGTCGGTGGGCTATGCCACGCTCTATGGCGACATGAATGGCGGCTTCAATCCAATCAAGGATCTGTACAAGATGCAGGTCTATGCGCTGTCGCGATGGCGCAACAGCCATGTGCCGCCAGGCGCGCTCGGGCCCTCGGGCGAGGTGATCCCGAAAAACATCATCGACAAGGCGCCGTCGGCGGAACTGCGCGAAAACCAGACCGACCAGGATTCGCTGCCGCCCTATCCGGTGCTGGACGACATTCTGGAATGCCTGGTCGAGAACGAGATGGGCGTCGACGACATCGTCGCGCGCGGCCATGACCGGGCGACGGTAACGCGCGTCGAACATTTGCTCTACATTGCCGAATACAAACGACGGCAGGCGGCGCCGGGCGTGAAGATCACCCGGAAGAATTTTGGCCGCGACCGCCGCTATCCCATCACCAACCGTTTCAGGGATCGCGGCTAGAACTCTGATTTTGTTAGAGAACCTTGGGGGCTTTCATCTTCAGCGACGGGATGGAGGTCGATTTCTTCGAGTTCAACTCCGGCACCGACGTGACGATAGTGATCGCCGATCAAAAGGCCTATCTCGTGGTGCCGTAAGCGCGCCACGTGGGCAACCAAGTCATGGCCGGACCGAAGGTTCGGCCGCTCTCATTTCTTGCGAGGTACGATGCCTGACTGTGAAATCAGCTTCGACATGTCACGGATCGATTTCCGGGCGACCTCCGACCTGTTGATGACGAGCTACTGGGCAACGGCCGCAGCGATGAGTTTCATCGCCGCGCCTTTGCCAACTCGCTTTGCGCCGGCGCCTATATCGATGGGCATCAAGTTGGTTTTGGCCGGGCTATCACCGACCGTACGGTGTTTGCCTATCTCGCCGACATCATCATCTGGCCGCAGCATCGCGGCCGGGGCATTGGCTTGCAGCTGGTGCGGGCGCTCATCGATCACCCTGAGCTCAGCCTGGTCTCGCACTGGAGCCTGTCGACCAGTGACGCGCACGGCGTTTATGAGAAGCTGGGTTTCAAGGCATCGACGGATGGCCGCTACATGCGCCTCGATCGCAACCCGGAATGAGGCACAGGCGAGGGCCTGGCCGCCTGTTGTTGCAAAATAACCGCACTGGTTGGACCAGATAGGCTTTGCCGAGCGTCCGGTCTTGGCGATCCGTCATGGCGTCTCTATAAGGACCGCTCCGCAATTGTCTTGCGGGAGGTCCGAATGGCAGTATTTCACATGGTAATGCGAGGCCGCGAAGCCTAGGTCTCACCCGGCGTCCGGCGAAGGTTTACCCTTCGCGCCGATGCCGGGTCGAGTACAGGCCTCTGCCGATGCCGGTCGCCACCCGACAAATCGGGGCGTGCCGCCACCTATGCCGAACCTCCGCAGCCCCGGGCGAATTGCCCAGCGCGGTTTTCAATTTTCGACCTTACCGGGACCGGGCAGGTTTGCGCCCGGATGACATCATGGCTCGTTTTCGAATCGATCTGCGCGCAAGCGCCTTTCGCAGCGTTCTTGGCTTCACGCTCAGCCACTGGCGGCGCCAGCCGTGGCGGCTTTCGCTGATCATTGGCGGCTTCCTGCTGTCGACTTTGGCCGACGTCTTGACGCCGCTCTATTCCGGCCGGCTGGTCGATGCCGTCGCCAGCAGTGCCTCGGCCGACGATGTGGCGTGGAACACTGCGATGGCGGCGTTCTTCGCGCTCATCGCCTTGGCGCTGACCGGCGTTGTGCTGCGCAACCTCGCCTTCATGGGCATTGTCGAGCTGACGCTCAAGATGATGGCCGACATTGCCGCCGACGCGTTCCACCGCGTGCAGCGCTTCTCCACCGACTGGCACGCCAACAGCTTTGCCGGCTCGACGGTGCGCAAGATCACGCGCGGCATGTGGGCGCTCGACCTGCTCAACGACACGATCCTGATCGCGCTCTTGCCATCCGTCGTCATGCTGGTCGGCTCGACGCTGCTGCTCGGCTGGTTCTGGCCGCTGATGGGGTTGGTCGTCGCAGTCGGTTCGGTGCTGTTCATCATGGTGACGGCGATGCTGTCGCTCGGTTATGTCGCGCCCGCGGCAAGGCTCGCCAATGGCTGGGACACGCGGCTTGGCGGTTCGCTGGCCGATGCGGTGAGCTGCAACGCCGTGGTCAAGGGCTTTGGCGCCGAGACGCGCGAGGAAACGCGACTTGCCAAGGTCGTTGCCAAATGGCGGGCGCGCACGCGCCGCACCTGGGTGCGCGGCACCATCAACGGCACCACGCAAGGCGCCATGCTTCTGGTGCTGCGGACGGCGGTGATCGGGCTGTCGCTGATGCTGTGGGCCTGGGGCCAGGCAAGTGCGGGCGATGTCGCCTTCGTGCTGACCTCGTTCTTCGTACTGCAGGGCTATCTCCGGGATATCGGCACGCATATCCGCAATTTGCAGCGTTCGATCAACGACATGGAGGAAATGGTTGACTTCCAGTCGCAACCGCTCGGCATCGAGGACCGGCCCGGTGCCGCTCCGATCCGGATCACCGATGGCCGTATTGGCTTCGACAACGTCACCTTCCACTATGGCAGCCATCGGCTGCCGCTCTACCGCGACTTTTCGGTGGACATTGCGGCGGGTGAACGCGTTGGGCTGGTCGGTCATTCGGGCTCGGGCAAGACGACCTTCGTTAAGCTGATCCAGCGTCTTTATGACGTCAGCGGCGGCAAGATCCTGATCGACGGCCAGGACATCTCCCAGGTGGCGCAAGCGTCGCTGCGCGCGCAGATCGCCATCGTCCAGCAGGAGCCGATCCTGTTTCACCGCTCGCTGGCGGAAAACATCGCCTATGCCCGGCCGAACGCCACGCAGGCGGAGATCGAGCATGCCGCGAAGCTCGCCAGCGCGCACGACTTCATCACCAGCCTGCCGAAGGGGTACGGCACGCTGGTCGGTGAGCGCGGCGTGAAACTGTCGGGCGGCGAGCGCCAGCGCGTGGCGATCGCACGCGCCTTCCTGGCGGACGCACGCATCCTGATCCTGGACGAGGCGACCTCGAGCCTCGATTCGGAATCGGAAGTGCTGATCCAGCAGGCGATGGAGCGGTTGATGGTCGGCCGCACGACGCTGGTCATCGCGCACCGGCTGTCGACGGTGCGGGCGCTGGACAGGCTCTTGGTGTTCGATCGCGGCAAGATCGTCGAGGAAGGCTCGCATGACGAGCTGATCCGGCTCAAGGGCGGCATCTACCGCCGCCTGTTCGAACGCCAGGCGCTGGAACTGACCAAAGGCCTGGTGAACTGAGCTGAAGCAGAGCCCTATCCCGAATAGGGGTGGGGCTCTGCTCCGGGCTATCCCGGCATTCGTTCGAATGGCTGCAAGCCAGGGTCGATCGTGTCCCAGGCGTAGCCGCGCGCGGTGTAGGTGACCGCATGCGGATTGAACTGGCCGGGGTCGTCAAGGCTGGTTGCCTGGATTGCCGTCACCTCCGGCATGGCGACGAATGTGACGTAGACCGGCGTTCCGCAGGTCGGGCAAAAGGCCTGGGCCTTTTCATTGCCGCTGTCGGCGATCATCCGCCAGATGCTTGGCTGGCCGGTGATCTTTACATCGTCACGCCGGCCGAAGGTGATATAGGAGCCGTGACCCGTGCCACTGCGCTTCTGGCAGTCGAGGCATTGGCAATGGTTTTGAAAGATCGGCTCTCCGCTCGCCTCATAGCGGATCGCGCCGCAGGCGCAGCCACCGGTAAAGTGCCTGGTCATTGTCGTTCTCCTGCTGGAAACTAGCTTCAGGCCGATTTCGGTTTGGCGAACAGGTCGATTCCGCTGCCGGTTTCGAGGAAGGATTTCATGCTGGACAGCACAGCTGGCCAGCCCTGGCTGATGCCCTTGGCCATGCCGCTGCCGGCCTCGAGTTCGTCATGGCTGACGGTCAGCTTGACCATGGTGTCGTATTCCTCGATGGCGAACGTCACCCGGCTCTGCTTGGTCGGGTCATCGGCCTGCGACGCGTTGGCCCAGGTGATGACCAGACGGGTCGGCGGCGAGATCTCGACCACCTTGCCGACGAGTTCGACGGTGCGCTCGTCATTGGCGCGGATGTGTTCCCATTTCGAGCCAGGCTTCCAGTCGGAGACGTTCTCGTGGCCCCAGTAGCGTTTGGCGATATCCGGTTTGGTGATGGCCTCGAACACCTTTTGCGGCGTCGATCTGATGTAGGTCACGTAGACAAAACTGGTGGTTTCCCGGGTCATTGGTCGTCTCCTTCGAGTTCTTGCTTCAGGTCGTGCAGCAGGCTCAGCCGCTGCCGTTCGAATTTGCGCACCCACCGCTCGTAGACTTCGTGCAACGGCACGGGGTTGATGAAATGCAGCTTTTCACGGCCACGCTTGACCGTGCTGATCAGATTGGCCGCCTCCAGCAGGTCGATGTGCTGGGTCGCGGATTGCCTCGCCATGTCGAGGTTTTCGCAAAGCTGGCCCAGCGTCTGTCCGTTCTTCTCACACAGAAGATCGAGCAGCTTTCTGCGTGTTGGGTCACCCAGCGCTTTGAAAACCTTGTCGGCGTCCATCGGTCTCACTCATCTTGAAGGCATAATATGCAGGTAAATACCTGCATGTCAACTCGCAACCAATCGTAGCCCGGGAGGGGGAGGGGTCTGTCGATGTCAGAGGGCAGTCGGATCGATGGCGCCGCGGGCGAAACATCGAATGGAATCAATAGGCAAGACCCATGCGGGCGCATGGGACCATGGCGCGGTCGCTGTGGAGTTGTAGCTAGGTTCTAACGACGAATTTGTCGGGATCGGCGCAGAAATGCGCGATGATCTGGCAAAGGTCCGGCTCGTTGATCATGCGCACGGCCTCAGCTGCGTTGACCCATTTGCGGGTGCGCGCGCGCTTTTCCTTCCAGCGGTCGGAGACGCGCTCGACCTGCATTGGAAACACCAGAACTTCGCACGGCACTTCCTCGCCGGACGCCAATGCCTTGGCGTAGAAGTAACGGCCAGCCTCGAAATGCGAGATCTTGCCGCGCAATCCGGCTTCCTCGCCGGCCTCGCGCGCCGCGGCCTCGCAGAGTGGTTCCCTGGCCTCGGGCCAGCCCTTGGGCAGCACCCAGCGGCCGGTGTCGCGGCTGGTGATCAGCATGATTTCGATGCCGTTTTCGGTGGTGCGCCAGGGCAGCGCGGCAACTTGCAGACGGCACGGCGCGCTGCCGAAGAGTCGCCGGACCCTTTCGGCCATATGGCTGTGCGTCGTTGGTCTCGTCAGCATCGGAGAAGCTACCCCAGCCCCCAGAATCGTTTTGCCGTCACACGAATCTTACGGCGAAGTGTAAGTCATAAAAGTAAAAAACATCACACCAACCCGTCGAATTTCGCCAACAGGTGTCTATTCAACAGAATATTGTGTCTTGCCGCGCCCGTTTCCATAGCAAACAGGGCGGGTTTGGCCGCCTGAACAGAAAGGGGCTGGCGCGAATCAGCCTGCGTGATCGTCGGCGATCGGCTTCTGGTATGTAAAACCCATGTCCCAGGGGAAATAGATCCAGGTGTCCTGGCTGACTTCGGTGACGAAGGTGTCGACCAGTGGCCTGCCTTTCGGCTTGGCGTAGACGGTGGCGAAATGCGCCTTGGGCATCATGGCGCGCACGATGCCCGCCGTTTTGCCGGTGTCGGTGAGGTCGTCGATGATCAGCACGCCGACGCCGTCATCGGTGAGCAGGGCGGGCGTGATCTCCTTCAGCACCTGCAACTGCCCCTGGCTGGTGTAGTCGTGATAGGAGGCCACGCAGACCGTCTCGATGACGCGGATGCCAAGTTCGCGCGAGATGATGGCGGCGGGAACCAGGCCGCCACGGGTGATGCAGACGATGGCTTTCCACTGACCCTTGTTGGCGCCGGCTAGCCGCCAGGCGAGCGCACGGGCGTCGCGGTGGAACTGGTCCCAGGAGACCGGAAAGGCTTTTTCAGGAAGGGACATTGGTCGTGCACTCCGCGCGTTAGAGCATGATGCCGAAAAGTGTGAAGCGGTTTTCAGGTCTATTCGACCTGAAATCAACCGGCTCTGGGGAATGCGCGCGGAATTAGCCGGAAAGGCTTGGCCTTGGCAAGGGCCGGATCAATTCTCGCTCAGCGCGACAGGAAAGCCGCCACCGGCACGGTGCGCAATACGGTGCGCGTCACCCCGCCGAACAAAAGCTGGCGCAGCCAGGAATGGCTGTAGGCGCCGAGCACCAGAAGGTCGGCGCCGGTTTCTGCGATCCGGGTCTGGATGACGTCGTCGATCGAGGCATTGCCCGACTGCTGCACCGAAACGCTGACGGTTGCGCCATGCCGGGAGAGCGCCGCGGCGATCTCCGCGCCGGCGGCCTCCGGATTGTCGTCCAGTGTATCAGGCGGATCGATGACCAAAATGTCGGTCTTCTCGGCTTCGATGATGAAGGGCAGGGCGTCGAAGGCGGCGCGTGCGGCTTCCTTGCTGCCGTTCCAGGCCAGCAGCACATGCTTGAATGTGGTGACCAGCGGCCCCTCATGCGGCACCACCAGCACGGGGCGGCCGGCATCGTAGACCAGCGTGTCGACATCGGCGCTCGGATCGCCGCCGGTCTCGCGTTGCGCGGCAATGATCAGGTCGGCGGCCCGAACGCTGGAAATGCCGGTCAGTGCGCTGTCGCCGGAAAAACTCTCGAGGCTGCGCCATTCAAAGGAAAGGCCGGATTTTTCGATCTGCCCGAGGAAAAGCGCCTGCAGTTTTTCGGCGCGCTCGCGATTCATGTCGGCGGAGACCTGCAGGAACTCGGTGTCGGGAAAGCCGGTGGCGGAAGTGTAGGGCACGGGCAGCGCTTCGGCATGAATGCCGATGAGATGGCTTTCAAACCGGTCGGCAAGCGGAATGGCGCAGTCGAGCACGCGCTCGGCATCCTGTTCGTTCTGCAATATGGCGACGATGGTCTTGAAGCGCATCGGAATCCCTCAAATCTGTCGGCGCCTGATGCGCCCGAAGGAAAACGTCAGAGTATGGCGCTTGGTTCCGGCTCGGCGATGGGCCGCGAACCCCAAGGTCAATTGGCGGCGGTGAAGCCGGCCACCATGGCCTCGACATCCGCGCGTGCCGAATCCAGCGCCTCCTGGCTGCGGGCGCGCACGACCAGCTCCGTCCAGAATTTGCCGTCGCCATATTTCGGGTAGGAACCGATGATCGTGTCGGGATGCGCCTTTTGGATGTCGCCCAAGGGACCACCGATCAGGCCTTCGCCGAACGGGCAATGGACGGTGGCCGACAGCATCTTGGTGCCGGCCTTCAGTGTCGGCACGACATTGTCGAGCATGGCCTGGAAGATCGCCGGCACGCCGGCCATGACATGGACATTGCCGATGCGAAAGCCGGGCGCGACGGAGACCGGGTTGTCGATATGGTCGGCACCACGCGGCATGCGCGCCATGCGCTTGCGCGCCTCGGTATATTCGATGCCGCGCGCGGCATAGCTCTCGCCCAGCATGGCATAGGCCTTGGCGTCGTATTCGCACGGCACGCCAAAGGCCTTGGAGATCGAATCGGCGGTGATGTCGTCATGCGTCGGGCCGATGCCGCCGGTGGTGAAGACATAGGTGTAGCGGGCACGCACGGCATTCACCGCAGCTATGATCTCGTCCTCCTCGTCGGGAACGATGCGCACTTCCTTCAGATCGATGCCGATGGCCGTCATGATGTCGGCGAGATGGCCGATGTTCCTGTCCTTGGTGCGGCCGGACAGAATCTCGTCGCCGATGACGAGCATGGCGGCAGTGACGATTTCGGGCATGGAAGGCTCCGGTGGAAGGTGCCTCAGGGCAGACGGATCGCCTGGGCAGACAAGATCGCCTGAGATAGCGCGACATGGAACGGGCGGCAATGCCGTCAGAAGCCGGCAGGCTGCCTTGCCGTGCGTCCGGCGGTGGGTGATGGTGCGCGCCGGTCCGCTCCCGGGTGAAACATGCTGGTATCGATTCTGTTATGGCTGCTTGGCGGTCTGCTCCTGCTGGCTCTCGTCATCGCCGCCTGTCTGGTCGCAGCGACGCTCTGGATCGCGGCCAAGGCCGAAAGACTGGTGTCGGCCAGCGGACAGTTTGTCGAGATCGATGGCAACCGCATCCACTATGTCGACACGGGCGAGGGGCGGCCGATCGTGTTCGTGCACGGACTTGGCGCGCAGCTCCACCAGTTCCGGCACACGCTGTTTAGCCGCTTTGGCCCCGGCTACCGGCTGATCGCGCTCGACCGGCCGGGATCGGGCTATTCGGTGCGGGCGAGAGGCGCCACCGGCCGCTTGCCCGAACAGGCCGAGATCGTCAGGCGCTTCATCGAAACGCTCGGGCTGGAAAGGCCGCTCGTGGTCGGCCACTCGCTGGGCGGTGCCGTCACGCTGACCCTGGCGGTGGAACATCCCGAGGCGATTTCCGGCATCGCCTTGCTGGCGCCGCTGACGCATCTGGAAACCGGCGTGCGCGAGAAGGCGGGCCTCATCTATATCCGTTCGCGGCTTTGGCGCCGGGTCATGGCCTATACCGTCGCTGTACCGACAAGCCTCCGATATGCGCGGCAGACCCTGGAGTTCATCTTCGCGCCGCAGGCCGTTCCCGCCGACTACATGGCTAATGGCGGCGGATGGCTCGGGCTGAGGCCAAGCCATTTCCATGCGACCTCCACCGATTTCGTGGCGGTCGAAGAGGATCTTGGCCGCATTGAGCAGCGTTACGGCGAGATCGCCATGCCGGCCGGTATTTTCTTCGGGAGCGCCGACCGCGTCATTGCCATGCGCACCCATGGAGAGCCAATGAAGGACAGGATCGAAGGGCTCGATTTCGAGGCCGTCGACGGCCTTGGCCATATGCCGCAATTCGTCGAGCCGGACCGCGTCATCGCCTTCATCAAGCGCATCGCCGAGCGGGCATTTTTGCCATAGGCATCACCGCGGCCTCACGACAATTTCACTGAACCATTCGGCGGATGTCCGGATTTACTCCGTGTCGCACCCAAGGCGGCAGATACGGAGTAATTCAATGTACAGGAAACTTTTCGCAGCATCTGTTCTGACGATCGGTCTCGCCACGTCGGCGATGGCTCAATCATCTGACGGAACCTCCTCCAACCATCGCAGCTGGTGGCCGTTCGGCAACGAGCAGTCCTCGACCGTCGACCAGAGCACCACCGGCAGCATCAATGCCGACGGCTCAGGCGGCCAAGGCTATAGCGGTTCTGCCGGGCCGTGCGCCTCTGACCCGTCAGGACCCTACGGAAATGTGAGGCCCAACGTGAACGATCAGTATTGCGGCAAATAATCGACGCAGACTCTCGACTGACCGGCAGGATGCCTGAAACAGGCATCCACGGCCGGCAGCGATATCAGACAACCAAGGACTAGTCGGAAACTTCGGTCTGTGGCCGATCGCGGCCGTCGGCCAGTTCGTCGTGCCACTTGCCGTCGGCATCCTCGTACTGGATGCCGTCTGTCGCGCCGGCGACCTGCTGCTCGGCCGAGGCGATCTCGGCGGCGCGCAGAGCGTCCTGGTGGGTGGGGAATGTCTCCGAGAATGTCGAACCGACCTTGTAGGCCCAGCCCCCGTCATGCTCGACGATCTTGTAAGTCAGCTTCGCCATGAAATCCTCCGGTTCGTCCGTTCGTTCAATGCGGCCGGTTCTTCAATGCAATTTGGCGTCGGGCAACCGGTCTTCGGGAACCAGTACTTCCGATTCCTTGGCCGCTTCGATCAAAGCCCTGCGCGCATCGGCCGTCGAACGATAACCTTCCAGCACTTTGAGGCAAGTGTCGAGAGCATCACGATGGCGCGGGCCGCGATTGAGCGGCCAGACCGTCATCAGACACTCCGCCGCTTCCTGGGCGCTGCGGATCTGGCGATATTTGCCGACATGGCCGAGTTCGACCACGACGGGCGTTTCAAAAGGTTTGTTATCCATGATGGCCGCAACGCAAAGCAGCCAATTTGGTTGCAAAAGTGGCGATCAGCCTGCGCCCAAACGTCTCAGTAGCCGCAATCGTTGCGCAGCCAGCGCGCGTTGGCCCAGCCGGTTCGGCCCTTGAAGTCGATCTGGTACCAGTTGCCGCGGCGGTCGAAGATTTCGGCGTGATCGCCGTTGAACAATTGGCCGATCATGCGCGACGACGAGTTCGGTCGCGCGCGTACGGCGAGAAACCCGCTTCCCATATCCAGATCGTAGTGCCTGGACAGGCCATGCACCGTACCTTCGCAATATTGCGCGCCAACCGGAGATGATGCAGCGAACGACAGCGCGACGACCAGAGCCGCGGCCACGGGATAGATTGCCCTTGATGCCATGACTTTGCTCCCAACCCGGCCGCCAAGGCGGCCTTACCCCCACGGAAACAGTGCGGTCGGATTAAAGCGAAGCTGCGGCAGCCTGTCCAGCAAATGCGTTCTTGCGCATCCGTCGGTGCAGCCGCTCAGCCCTTCATCCAGTGCTGCATCGTCGTTACCGAGCGGGCAAGCTGCGGCGCCGGATGGATTTTCTCGCCAAAGGTGGCAGCGGCGCGCCAGCCCCAGCGCGGATCGGCGAGGAAGGCGCGGGCTAGCGCCACCATATCGGCGCGGCCGTCAGCGACGATCGCTTCCGCCTGCGCGGGATCGTCGATCAGGCCGACAGCCCGCGTCGGGATGCCGGCGCCCTTGCGTACCGCTTCCGCCAGATGCACCTGATAGCCGGGGCCGATCGGCAGCTTCTGCAACGGCGAATTGCCGCCGCTCGAGCAGCAGAGATAGGCAACGCCCAATGCTTTCAAGGCCTTGGCCACTTCGATCGCATCCTCGACCTCGAAGCCGCCATCGACCCAGTCCTTCACCGACAGGCGCGTGCCGAGCATCAGCCTGGGAACCGCCTCGCGCACCGCCTTGACGATTTCGAGCAGGAAACGCATGCGGTTTTCCAGCGATCCGCCCCAGCGGTCGGTGCGCTGATTGGAGAGCGGCGACAGGAACTGGAAGATCAGATAGCCGTGCGCGGCGTGTAGTTCGAGGAAGTCGAAGCCGGCGCGCTCGGCCCGCCTTGCGGCTTGAGCGAAGCGTTCGACAAGCTGCAGGATTTCATCCTCCTCCAGCGCATGCGGCACGTTCCAGCCGGTGTCGTAGGGAACAGCCGAGGCCGAGACGGTCTGCCAGGGGTCCTCGCCCGGCTGCAATGGACCACCGCCTTCCCAGGGTTTTCTGTTGGACGCCTTCCGGCCGGCATGGGCAAGCTGGATGCCGAATTTCGTCTCCGGAGCCGCGACGCGCCTGGCTGCATCCAGCGTGCGGCGGGCGGCGGCCTCGTTGTCGTCGGAATAGAGGCCGTGGCAGCCATGGGTGATGCGGCCGCGCCGCTCGACATCGGTCATTTCCACGGTGACCATGCCGGCACCCGACATGGCCAGGTTCATCCAGTGATAGAGGTGCCAGTCGCTGGCCGAGCCGTCATCGGCGGAATATTGGCACATCGGCGCCACCGCAATGCGGTTCGGGAAGGTCAGGCCATTGAGGGTGATCGGCTGGAAAAGCGCTGCGGTCATCAAAAAAACTCCGGGGACGGGGCTCGAGCTATGTAGGCGATGGCAGCTGCCGGCACCAGACACGACGCGGTGAAGCTTCGCCGTTTCGGTTGCGCGCAAAACGGTTCGCGGCTCTATCTATTTGTTTGACGCAATTCCCAAGGGAAAGCGCTTCGCGCTTTTCCCGGGAAAACCGCTCACACTTTTCCTGGAATTGCTTTAGGCCATGGCGCCGACAGCATGGAGTTCATCATGGAAGATCGCATCCGTATCCGCTCGGAGGAAGTCCTGTCCGATGACTGGGCGGTCCTGAAGAAGACCGTCCTCGACTATCGCCGGCGCGACGGGCAGTGGGAGACGCAGATTCGCCAGACCTACGATCGCGGCGACGGCGCCGTGATCCTGCCCTTCGATCCCGAGCGCCAGACGGTGCTTCTGGTGCGGCAGTTCCGCTATCCCGCCTATGTCACCGGCCACCGCGAACCGCTGATCGAGGCCTGCGCCGGTCTGCTCGACGAAAACGATCCGGAAACCGCCATCCTCAAGGAGGCCGAGGAAGAGCTCGGCTATCACTTAGAGAACATCGAGCGGCTGTTTGCGCCCTATATGAGCCCGGGCAGTGTGACCGAACGGCTGTGGTTCTTCGTGGCGCGCTACTCACCTGCTGACCGCATCTCGGCCGGCGGCGGCGCACCGGAAGAGGGCGAGGACATCGAGGTGCTCGAAATGCCGCTCGACGAGGCGCTGGCCGGCATAGCCGACGGCCGCATCATCGACGCCAAGACGATCATCCTGATCCAGCACCTGAAACTGTACCCGCTGAAGGCTTAGCTCCGCGAAGCTCGGCGGGCCTCACTCGGTGGGCTGCGGACAGGGTGGCACGTCCACTTCGCGGATGAAGTTGCGCAATTCCTCCATGTCCCCGGATAGAGGCCGATCGTCGGAATAGTGCGCTATGTTCTCCCGGACCATGCGGTAGATGGTGTCGGTGCCGGGCCCGCGTGCACCGCGCTCGGCCAGAAAATCATGGGCCTGCGCGGCGGCCATGAGTTCGATTGCCAAAATGTATTCCGCGTTGTCGATAACGGCGAGCAGCTTGTTGGCTGCAACGGTCGGGTGAGCCAGAAAGTCCTCTTGTAGCCCGGATGTGACGCCGCCGTCGGTCGCCGCCGGAGCGGCCAGGCGCCGGTTGACGTTGCTGAGCGACGTGGCGGTGTATTGGGCAATCATGAAGCCGGAATTGCTGCCGTCCTCATCGGCAAGGAAGGGCGGCAGATTGTTGACCAGAGGATTGACGAGACGGTCGATCCGACGCTCGCTCATACCAGCCACCTGCGCCAAGGCGATCGTCAGGCCGTCGGCTGCCTGTCCGAGCGCCGGCGCCACCGCATGCGCCTCCGAAACAACCTGAGGATCGTTCAACGACCCGAATACCGCCGGATTGTCGGTAACGGCAGCCAATTCACGGTCGACCAGCTCGGCGGACCGGTCCAACACCTCGCGGGCGGCGCCATGAACATGCGGCACGGCGCGAAGACTGAGTGCGTCCTGCGTGCGACTGCCGTGAGCAAGCGCGATGAGCGCGCTGCCGTGAAGCCAGCCGCGCAGCGCTTTGCCCACATCCTGAATGCCGGGCGAGGGCCGCATCGCCAGGATGGCTTCGCCAAAGGCCGGCATTTGTGCGCCTGCGGCTTCAAGCGTCAAAGCGGCCGCGGCGTCAGCCCATCCCAGCAAGCGCTCCGCGCGCTGCACGGCGATGCTGGTCA
Source organism: Mesorhizobium sp. P3_A2 (assembly GCF_056403115.1). Lineage (NCBI taxonomy): Bacteria > Pseudomonadati > Pseudomonadota > Alphaproteobacteria > Hyphomicrobiales > Phyllobacteriaceae > Mesorhizobium > Mesorhizobium sp. P3_A2. The sequence goes on along the minus strand of NZ_JBFUGC010000016.1, from coordinate 85,144 downwards.
GGCCGGTCGCGCACGCCGTGCCATTGACCAGGCTCAAGCCCTCCTTCGCGCCAAGCTCCAGGGGCTCCAGACCCATTTCCGCAAGCGCTTCCAGTCCGCTCATCGAGCGACCTGCCACGGTTGCACTGCCTTCACCGATCAAGACCAGTGCCACATGGGCGTTGTGCGTCAGATACCCGGCCGATCCCCTGGACGGCACGTCGGGAATGCAGTCGCGCTCGATAAAGGTGAGCAAGTTACGGACGATCTGAGGGCTTACACCGGAATGGCCATGCGCGAAATTTGCCACTTGGGCGGCAATGATGGCGCGCACGCCGCGTCTCGGCACTAGGTCACCGACGCCGCATGCGTGACTGCGAATGATATTGCGCGACAATTTCTTTTGCAGCGCAGGCGCCACCACCTTGCTTGCCAATGCGCCGACCCCGGTATTGACGCCATAAGCGCGGATACCTTTTTCGACGATGGAAGCGACGATCTGGTTCGCAAAGGTGATCCTCTCCCACGCAGCCGGACTGAGCGCCAGGGATTCGCCTTCGCTCACCTGCGCGATGTCGCGCCAGCTCGCGTTGCCATCTATCGTTATTGTCATTGGTCGTTCCGAAATAGCGCTGCGGATGCACAAGCGCTGTTAGCTCGCTTGAAAGGGTGAACCTTGCTCTTGGCTCCGTAGCGCAGAACCGCGATGCATAGTGACGATGGAATCGGCGATTGATGCGACTGGAGCGACGTCGTGGGTAATAAAACTCTGATCCAGCACCTGAGGCTCAATCCGCTTTCGGGCTGAACCACGCCTCCATTTCGGCGCGCGCATTATCGGGCTTGACCCGCGAATCCCGGTCGCCTAGTCGTCCGGAAGTTGCAAGGACACCGGAATGGCGCGTGGCGCAAAGGCATGGCTGAAGCGAAGCAGCGCGCGGGCATCTCGATACAAGGCTATGCTTGTCGCCGCCGGCTATCTCGACATTTGAAACGGCTGCCTCGGGTGACCTGCCCGTTTCAGATATGGGGCGCGAGCCGATCTATGGCGGTTGCTTTGGACAGCTTGGCCAACTCGTCCTCGACCTGCCTGGCTGCAGAGTCGGTGCTTTCGAAGTGTTGCATCAACTGATGCCGGAGTAGCGCGAGTTGCGCCGGGCGATAGATGGGCCCACTTCTCGCGATTTCGGGGTTCAGGGTCGCGATCATGGTCAATTTGCCTTGATGGGATCGATCTTCGTCAGCCGCTGCCTGGCCTCGACCACCCGCCGTTGCGCCGAGCGAATCCGGCAACACAAGGCGAGGTTCACGGCGACCCCGCACTCTTCATCGAGCAAGTTTTCAGCGCGTTCGAGATCCAACTTTGCCCGGCCGACACGCTGTCGTGCTCTGGCCAGCTCCAAGTTCATCAGGTCCATTGTTCCGCGTCCTTTTGGGTTGCGATCCCTTCGGAACACCAACCCCTGCCGAACGCTTTGGTTCCTGCGACGTATTGGCCGATAGCCGCCAAGGCTGCCAACAACCTCTCCCACACTATCCGCAGTGGAGTGCGATTATTGTGCGAACTGGTTCAGGGCTGTTGGGTCGATTGTCGTCAGGCCGGACTTCACGACTCGCCGCCTTGCAGAGCGTATCCTGCTTGACAAAGCGAGGTTCTCAGCCACCATTTTCTCGCTGAGTGCAAGCGCAAGCTCGGTTTGTTTGATGCGCTGCTGCTGGGCATCGGCGAGTTGCTTGGTCAGAAGATCGGCTGCCATTCTGGATCCAGGGTCCGCGGGATTCATGAGCTCCTAACACATAGCGGGCGAAATCGTTCCCTATTGTCGGGCGAAACCGGCGCCGCATCAAGGGGGGTGGCCGAGGTTGAACCGACGAGATTATCCCAAGATCGACGTCGTGGGCGCGCACCTGTCGGCATGCCAAAAGAGTGCGACGAACGCAGGCGGCGTTTGGGCCGAGCGCCAGGACATCGAGAGACGACGACGAGCGGGAGCACCGATCACTTCTGATCAAGTTGCCAAGTTGGCGACTTGAAGCCCGCGGCCTCACGGTGGCGGGCTGTTTAGAATGGTCAGGCTGGCTACAGCTTTGACAGGTACGGTTACGGCCTCATCAAGCGGAGGTATCAATGGTCTCGGCGATTGGAAATCAACATCGGCAGGTACCGGAAACTCAACCGAAACCCGCAAAGACAGAACCGGGCGAAGTATTTGTGCCAGGCAAAAGCGCAGACAGCGTAGGACATCGCGCCAAGGCTATGGTGGCAGAAAGTGGCGACACAGATCCTGGTGCGCAGGGGCGCGCCGCGTCGACAATCGCCAGAATGGATATTACCGTTTTGACTCCTCCGACCGAAGAGCCGCCTTTGGAGTAGCTCGGGCGGCCGTGCCGGCTGCCTCACGGTGGCGGGCTTCAGTCTTTGTGCAGCACGATGTAGCGACTGCTCACCGCATTCGCGCCCATGCCCCGTGTGACGACAACCGTCCTGTATCCCGCGGGAAGGGAACCTGTAGCGGATGGGTCGACCGGACTGCATCGCCCGACGATCTCCCCGTTGGGGGCGCCTGCGAGCCTGTCGGCCAACGCAGCCTGGCATTCGTCAAGGGATACGAACATCTTAGCCGGTGACGGATCGAGCGGTTTGCAGACAGCCTGGCTTGGGCTGCACGACAGCAGAACCATCATTGCTGCAGTTGCCGGATCCATTTGCGAGTTTCTCCCCTTTGTGGACGAAATCTCAACGCGGAAGCGGGGACTTTGTTTCGCAACTGCTAAAATATCAGAGCGTGTGTGGGAACAAGAAGCGGCTATGTCGGTTCTTTGAGCATGCGAGGCAAAATCAAAGATCCGCCGCCGAAACCCAGCCCGAAGAAGACGCCTGTCCGTCCAGACCAGGACGCATCGCCGGAGCCTCAACATATCGATCCGCCACCGCGAGATGTGCGCGAGGCGCCGGCACCAAATCCAAACGGCGATAAAAAGTCTTGACGGCCAGCCCGCCGACCAAGAAGGCGTTTCTGAGGCAGCCACCAGCGAAGACGTAGGCAGCGTGTTCGAAGTCATCTTGGAGGCGATGAAGAACCGCGCCGGCCTAGAATCTTCACGGCGGCGGCGAAGGCAGCGGTAAGGTGCGCTCACGTGCAGCACGATTTGCGGATTAAGCAGGACCCATGACCAGCGTCTGGGTCGCATGCTGTTTGGTCGGTATCGTGGTGGCACTGGTGATGTTATGGTCAATGAGGCTATAGCGGCTCCTCCAATCTCTGATTGACGCGCATATGTGAGCCTGTGCCATTTCGAATGAGATTTGTCGGCATCAATCTTGCAGCGCAGGTTTGCCGGCTGACCCCGGTCCTGATCGCGTACTCTGATCAGGTTTGTGAGGCTCGCCGGGCTTGAGGTCGTGGGGGTCTTCGTCCGGCGAGTTTGCCACTTGCCGTCCTGCCAGGACGCGTGATGCCGTTTTGTACGTTTCCGTACCATCTTTTTTTATTGAAAGGCCGGTTTCGGCAGACTTATAAAACGCGACGTTGCCACTGCTTTCGTATGGAGGCTGCGATGGATAGCGTGGAGCCGAACGGCAAGGTTTCGCCGTGCATTGAAGTGGTCGAAGCCTGCGGCGAATGGTTCGTCCGCGTGGTCGAGGATGACCAAGAACTAACCCGATCCTTCGAACTGGAATCGTTCGCTCTAGCCTTCGCGGAAGGCCAGCGGATGCGCCTGGGGCTTGCCGACTTCAAGAGGTTGTAATCGCTACCCAGAGAAGTATCAAAAGTCGACGTGTCGACGTTCTATTAGCATATTGGCAATCGCGCAATTAAGGCTATCGGGCTATCCAGCCGTACGCGGCCGAACTGGGCCTGCCGGTGTTGATCGAGATGTTGCCTTTGATCTCGCAACTACCAGCACTGTCGTTCAGAGGCCGGCAGGAACGAGCCCGGCGATAGCTTCAAGGCTGTTCGGGCTCACCGTGAGAAAGGCTGCCAGGGGGCCATCACCAGCGCAAGCAGATATTGCCATCGCCACAACCGCGCTCGGCGTTTCTTCGCCAGCGGTCAGCCTGATTGGCACCCTGATGAGGCTGGACTTTGCCCACGCCCCTCTGCTTCCATTCAGGCGTTGGGTCCATACATGTGCGAGATCGCTAAAGGATCGGCGAAAAAATTAGCAGTAGCTAAAATTGCTCCTTTGCGCTTAAGCGCGCTGTAATCCGCCTCGAACGATAAAGCCGGAACCAGTCACATGGCTGGCAAGCCGACTATTGGAGAAAACGATGAAAAAGCTCCCCTTGCTGCTGGCGACTTCTGTCGGTGTGCTGGGCATTTTCACGGCAGCCAGTGCCTTCGCAAGCCAGGTCTCCGATCACGCTGGTTCAGCAGCGACCATTACCAGCGGCGACCAGAACGATGATGATGATGCGGTCGAGGCCGACGCCAGCAATGGCCACCAGAATGACGATAGCGCCACCGCCGGCCCGCAAAAGGGTAGTGACGACCAGGGTGAGGATTCCGATGATGCCAGCGGTGATATCGGTGAGCACCAGACCGGCGAGCATCAGAGTGGTGAGCACCAGAGCGGTGAGCATGCCGGTGGCGAGGACGGCGGCAGCGGTGGCGAGGGTGGTGGCGACGGCGGCGGTGACGGCGGCGGTGACGACTGACACAGGCGGCTTAGCCGGACACCCGACGGACAAGTTGCCCCAGATGTAAGCTTCGGCTAAATTATCTTGCGACGAGAATTCAAACCCTTACCCTCGTCAATCTCTGACGCCCGCTGGCCCCCTGGCGGGCTTTTTCTTGTGAGGAACCTATACCGGTTTTCCGTGGTTGAGTGTTCCGATCGCGTTACCACTGGTCACTTTATACCCGCCAACATCTGTAACGCCGGCGCCACGTCTATGACGCTGCACGCAGGCTTGTGCGGGAACGGCGCCTGGCCCTGGGTCGGGCCGGTTCCGCTGCCACGCTGCCAACACCGACAACGCCCTCACGTTCCCTTGCACTCGTCACTTTGTGCAAGCGCTCATATGGCAACAACTCTTTGACGCGTGCACTGAGCGCAGCGATTTCTCCCCGCATGTCCTCGCATTCCTGCCTCTGGATATCGGACTGCATCTGTTCGGATGCGTATTGGACAGAGATCTGCGAGAGGTCCGCAGTCAACCTCGAAAGGCTCAGCTTATCAGCTTCGCTCTCTTTCATGAGATCAGAATACCTTTCATCTGCAACCTGCTTTTCGGCCATGGTATCGCTCCATTGAGCCGTCAGTCTGGCGATCTCGTCGGATGCTTCGCTTGCCTTGCTCAGCGCCACATCCAGTCGCGATTGAAGGCTTTGAATTTCAGAACGCAAGCCGCGTATCTCCGCAAGAGTGCGTGCGCGTTCGGCTTCCCTGTCGTCTTCCGAGATGCGTGCGGCTTCCGTCATTTCCGACAATTTCGCCTGCATGATCTCAAGCGACTTCTGCAGCCGCGTTTCCTCTTTCTCGCTCTTGCCAAGCGCAGCCAGCAGTTCCGAATGCCGCGCCGCATCGTTGGCATGGATGGTCGATAGCTCATCGAGCCTGCGCCGCGCCTCAGCTTCGCGCTTCTGTGCCTTGTCGAGGTCGATCGAAAGCCTCACATGCTTTTCCCGCAAAGTGTCGTTTTCCCGTGAGCGCCTATCGGCCTCGGCCGTTCTCACCGAAAGAGCTTTGGCAACCTCGCTGAATTCCGCTTCCCGCTTTGCGCTGGCGTTGGCTGCCTCCACCAGTTCCAGCCTTACTGCGGCCAGCGCACTGCGGAGAGCGTCCCTGTCCTGTACCAGACCCGCCTCACGCTGCTGCATTGCACCGAACGCGCTCTCGTGCTCGCGCTGCTTCCGCGTCACATCGTGCAGTTGTTCGGACAGGACCTTCTGTTCCGCAGTCAGGTTGGCGTTTGCTATTTCCAGTTCGTTGGCGCGAAAGAAGTCTGCTTGAAGGATGTGGAAGAATTCGCGTGTGTAGTGGTGTGAGGTTGCAACCTCCAGAAGCTTCGCCTTGACTTCCTCCAAATGCTCCTCCGCATCGTTGAACAGCCTCTCAAAAGAGCCCAAAGCATCGAGCCGGCTCTGCGTATGCGAAGTCAGCTGTCGCGGACCTTCAATGGAAACGCCCTCAAGTTGAGGGGCATCGGTCTCTATCGCGAGGTCGTCTTTCGGGACACTATCGTCCTGCGATGGGGCCATATCATCGAGGCTCAGGGAGTTGTTCAAGGCCTCGGCTAGCTCTATCTGGAGTTCCTCGGCAGCCTTTTCCACTTTGTCATAACGTTTGATAAAGTTCGGCAAATTCATCTCAAGCACTCCCTACGCAACATAACCTTTTCGACGCCACTTTAAGCCACCTTTGAGGCGAGAGGTTCATGCATTTGAAGGTCAAGATGCTAGAGTGATTACAGCGCTATCCGTGGATATCTACGAGCTTCGGATATATCCGTCACCTGACCTCAAGACACGCTGACCGAAACAGGCACCGGCGGGGCCTTCAGCGGTCAGGACAGATCGCGGGACTTCCGCCAACTCGCAGCGCGTGCTTGTGTATCCAAACCTGGAAACGCAACCGCAGGTTTCGCGCATTCCATCGGATACATGCGTTAAGCATCTATTCGTTCATGAGCGATCGCGGCATTCTCTTCCTGGACGAATGGATGGCAGAACACCTTCTGCACGTCACCAACGATGATCCAGCCACGGCCGTCGACCTGGCTGACCAGGTGATTGAAGCGGCGAAAGAGCACGGTATAAGCGCCGACGAGATCAGCGAGGAAGTTGGCAGCGTATTCAAAGTCATTCTCGATATGATACAGCGTCGCGGAAGCGATTGGGCAGAGTAGAACCTTCCTGCAGTGAGAGATGCGATTGTGCCCTACACCGCCCCTCCTTCGTGATAAAACATTATCCCCCGCGGATCGGCTGGCTCGGCGCCACGTCTCTTGCCGGGGGCGGGTGGCATGAGATCAGAGAGCTTGGTCATTTTCGGGAAGGGTTGCCGATAAGCGGAGTTTTTCGCTTCGGCAGGACGTAGCTTTCCACCAGGCGGACATGCTCGGCGTCGACCGTCACCAACGGCCGGAGGCTGATGGTTACCTTATCGCCGTCGATGCGAGTGACATGGCCGGTCAGCTCCATATGCTGGCCGATCACGGCCTTTGAAGTGGAATCGACAACCGAATGCGGGAAGGCATAGGAGGGGATCGTCACACTGATGCGATCGTGTGTCACCCGACCGCGCACAACCGCCGTGACGGCGACTTCATCGCCTACCTTGATATTGCCCCGAGCCATGCCGATGATTCTGGTGCGGCCGGCGCCTTAGTCAAGGGGATGCTAATATGCCCTTGCGGGTGGGGGCTTAGGGACTTCAGTCTTAGTTGAGCGATCGCTAATATTCATGTAGCTTGGGCAGTGCGGGAAACCCGAATACCAAATGTCCCATGGGTAGCATCGGGCCTGTTCGCCGCATCATCAGAAGGCTGTCCTAAGTGCTTTCAACTGTATTGCGGGAAAAGCTGGTTTGCGAATGCGGTCGCACCGGGTATTTGAAACTACGAGAAGACGCTCAGCCCCTCAGCGGCACCTGGGAATCCTACAGCTTGGAGGGTTTCGAAGGCAGCAGCCTGACGATCACTAGTTCGGGAAATATTCCGGGCGACAAGTTGGCCTATCTCCATCCTTTGTGTCCTCAATGCAGTCAGTGGGGCAAGGTGAAGTATGCCAGCAGTGCCTGAGCCCGCAAGACATGCTCGAATGGATCGTGCGCAAGTAGGCGCTACCCAGCCATAGATGAGTGGCCGGCAGGGTTGGGTTGCCTTGTGGGGCTAATGTCATGCCGGCCACTGCGGGTGAGTTTGGTCCCCCGCGCGGATGACCCTATGGGTATATTAGCAATCGCGCAATTACGCCGTATGGACTACCCCGCCGTAGGAGGCCGCGCCGGCCCTGTCAGGTTCCATTGAACCTAGCTTTCTGCCCGGTGATTTTCTCGATCGATTTCATAAGCGGCCCGTGGACCTCACGAAGCGCTCGGTAGTGCTCAACTGTGGTACGCGAGGAGCGGCCGGACGATGCTGTTGTGCATCCTCTGCTGCCACGAGAAAGCGGTCGATTTCAGCCGGCGATAGTTGCTTCGAAGGTTTGAACGCTGTGGTGAACGCACCGTCTCGCGTGCGAAGTGTTTCGAAAAGAGACGCTAGTGCGGCATGCGGCTTGCTTCGTACGAACCGGCAGGAGGTAACTATGATACTTTCACGAGATCGGGACGAAGACGATATGATCGTCCAATGCCCTAACTGCAAGCGAATGATGATCCGCAAAGGGCGCATGATCAAAAGCGCCAAGTCTCTGACGTGTGAGGCTTGTGGTAATGAGATCCGCCTGACTTATTCGTACAAAATGGCAATCTTTGAAAACCGCAGGCCACCATCATAGTTTGTCCGGCCGAATTGCCAAATGCTCGACGGTTGGCTGGACCAGGAAAGTGGCCGACGCCAGGGGTTGGGAAACCTCGGGTGGGGCACGCGCCGGTCAAAAACAGGCAGGGAGCAACCCCACCCAGCGCCCCGTAGTGACGGCAGGCCGCGCCCCCAAACCCATGACCCAGCGCAGCCTACCGTCCCATAAGGTACGCGGAGACAAAGCAAGTAGTTGCAGAGAAAATGGCCGGCGTCGTGTGAGTTGGGGACTCTGGTGGGTTGGCGCCGGCCAGGGCGGTTTGAGGTTGCACCACTTGGAAGTATAAGCGCGGCAGTGGCGGCGAATATGGTGCGATCGCGCAGGTCAGTCGCTGGCCGGCAGCATCAGCACCGGACCGTCGCCAAATCAAATCGACACGATAGGCCAAGCTCAGGTACTTGCGCAGAAAGGCTTCTACGGCTTGAGATTGACATCGGTCGAACACCGGATTTCGCAGCGATCGATCTCGGAGGACCTGCCAAATTGGCTCTGTCGGCTACCCCTACAGCTACCCTAGCCTAATGTCATTAGGGTAGCCAGAAATTCGACTAGGGAGAAATTGTTGATTGATTTCAATGTGGTGCGGACGACGGGAATCGAACCCGTACGATCAGAGATCGAGGGATTTTAAGTCCCTTGCGTCTACCAATTCCGCCACGTCCGCAGGCCAGCCCTTTTCAGACGCCAGCGGAAACCCGTCAAGCCATCTTTTGCCGAGTGTCGCCGCTCGAACTCATGAAAGGTGATTCGTGATTTTAAAACAATTGGTTGTGGCGAAAATCTCAGTCGCCGGCGACGCTCAGAACTTGTAGCTCAGGTTCACACCGACCGTGTTCAGCTTCACGTCCTGATTGCGATCGTTGAAGGGTTCCGCCACGTCATAGTGCTCGGAGCCGAAATCATAGTAGCGATACTGCGCGCCGACGATGAACTTGTCGGTCAGCGCGTAGTCGACGCCGGCACCCACGGTCCAGCCGACGTTCGTGCGCGTGCTGGCGAACGACGCCCCCGCGACTTGCGACGTTTCGATGCCGGCAAAGGCGACGCCGCCGACGCCATAGACCAGCACGCGGTCCATGGCGAAGCCCGCCTTGGCGTTGACTGACCCGAACCACTTGATGTCGGTGCCAAATATGCTTCCCAGCCCCGATTCCGCTGTGCCGTCGACGGCGGAATAGTTGAGGTCTGCCTCGGCGCCGAGCACCGCCTGGTCGAACTGCCACAGGCCGGCGACATGGCCGCCGACAAAACCGCCGTCAATGTCGGTCGAGATCGAAAACGGCGCGTCTTCCGTCACTGATATGTCGGATTGGCCCCAGCCATAGCCGGCCTGCAGGCCGGCGTAGTAGCCGGTCCAGTCGAAGCCCGGTTCGGTCATCGGCACTGCCATCGGGTCGGCGGCAAAAGCCGGCGCGGCCAGAACAATCAGCGCACTTGCGAACGTCAGGCGACGCATTGAGTTCTCCGAAATGGCGGTTCAGAAGACGTCTTGCCGGAAGGTAACCCTATTCGCCGCAAAACGGAACCCGTTGTTCAACAATCGAAATACGCCTGTTGCTGCGCACTATTCTCTATTTGGCGTCGATGAAGTCCAGCGCCGCCTGACTGTATTCGTCCGGCGCCTGCAGCATGGCGAAATGACTGGCATTGGGCAGGATGATGAGCTTGGCGCCTGGAATGACGGAGGCCATGTATTCGGTGTGTTCGCGCTTGATCGCCTCGTCATGATCGCCGGCAACGATCGCGGTCGGCGTGGTGATCTTGCCGAGCTGTTCCTTGGTCCAGGCCGGCTCCGACTCCCACATGTGGCTGATTTGCGCCACGAAGGCATCGTACTGGTCCGGCGTCTTCGACATCTTCTTGTAGTCGCGGCCCGAGCGTTCGATGTAGGCGGCAAAGGTCTTGTTGGTCATCACGCCGGGGTCGACGCCATCGGTGGTGACATTGGCGGCCTGCGCAAAGAGCCTTGTCAGCCGCTCCGGATGATGCAGCGCGATGTCGATACCGATAATGCCGCCGTCGCTCCAGCCGACAAGAGCGGTCTTGTCGATCTTGAGGTAGTCGAGCAGGGCCAGATAATCCGACGCCATGAGGTCGTAGCCGTAAGGTTGCTCGGTGCGGGTGGAGCGACCATGGCCGCGGCTGTCGGCGACAATCACCTTGTGGGTCTTGGACATCGTCGCCACCTGGCTTGCCCAGATATCGGCGTGGCCAAGACCACCATGGATCAACAGGATCGGATCCCCGGCGCCGAAAACGGCGTAATACATCTGGATACCGTTGACCGGCGCATAGCCGGTCTGATCCGGTTTGGGCATCGCCGCCGGCTCCGGCAAGGTCAGCCAGCGCTCCTCGGCGGCTGCAAAGCCGGCCGGGATCAGGAACAGGGCGACGAAGACGAACGCTTTCAGGAACCGGGCCATGACTTCCCCTCAGGAGGTTTCGTCCTCGGGTCGTTTCGGCCTCGGACGATTGCGAAGGTCGATTTAACAGTCTTCCCGTGTGCGGAGTCAACGAACGGGGGGTTCGGGCTGGCGGCGTGAATTGAAAATTCAATCCGTGCCGCCCGCCGCGACGCGTCCGGTTCCGCCTGTGACGGCAATCGCAACAAAAAACCCGCCTCGCGGCGGGTCATTGGCGCAAATCAGCACCATCTAAAAAACAATAACATAAGTGCCGGCACAAATAAACCTCGCCGAGCGGATTTCGCCCGCAATCGCTGGTCAAAGCCATGCCGGCTTGGCACAGTCGGGCAAACAGGAGTCTCCCATGGCAAAGACCGCGCACGCCACGAAACCCAGGCCTTGGACCGAGATGGCAACCCATCTGGTCGATGTCGCGACCGGGCGCAAGCCGGCCGATCTCGTCATTCGCAACGGGCGCTGGGTAAATGTGCATTCGGGCGAGATCATCGCCGGCACGGACATCGCCATTGCCGGCGGGCGCTTTGCCTATTGCGGGCCGAATGCCAGCCACGCCATCGGCCAGGGCACCAAGGTGGTCGACGCCGGCGGCCGCTATCTCGTGCCCGGCCTTTGCGATGCGCATATGCATGTCGAGAGCGGCATGGTGACGGTGACCGAATTCTGCCGCGCCGTCATCCCGCATGGCACCACTTCGATGTTCATCGACCCGCATGAGATCGCCAATGTGCTGGGGCTTCCCGGCGTGCGGCTGATGCATGACGAAGCTGTCGCCATGCCCATCAACGTGCACGTCCAGATGCCGTCCTGCGTGCCGTCCGCACCCGGGCTGGAGCATGCCGGCGCCGAACTGACGGTTGCCGACGTCACCGAGGCGATGACCTGGGAGAACATCATCGGGCTGGGCGAAGTGATGAATTTCCCCGGTGTCGCCGCCAACGATCCGGTGATGGCGGGCGAGATCGCCGCCACGGTGAGGGCCGGCAAGACCGTCGGCGGCCACTACGCCTCGCGCGATCTCGGCCTGCCGTTCCACGGCTATGTCGCCGGCGGTCCGGAGGACGACCATGAGGGCACGCGCGCCGAGGATGCGATTGCGCGCGTGCGCCAGGGCATGAAGGCGATGCTCAGGCTCGGCTCGGCCTGGTACGATGTCGCCTCGCAGATCAAGGCGGTGACGGAGAGCGGGCTCGATCCGCGCAACTTCATCCTGTGCACCGATGACAGCCATTCCGGCACGCTGGTGCATGAAGGCCATATGGACCGGGTGGTGCGCCACGCCATCCAGCAGGGGCTGAAGCCGGTGACGGCGATCCAGATGGCGACGCTCAACACCGCCCAGCATTTCAAGCTTGAGCGCGAGATCGGTTCGATCGCACCGGGACGGCTGGCCGACCTGCTGATCGTTTCCGATCTCGCCGCCATGACCATCGACGAGGTCTATGGCCGCGGCGTCAGGCTGGCCAAGGCCAGCAAGCTCGACATCGACATTCCGGCCTATGACTATCCGAAGACGGCCAAGAACACGGTCAAGCTCGGCAAGAAGCTGAGGGCAGGCGACTTCGACATTGTAGCGCCCAAGGGCGCCAATGAGGTGCGGGTCAGGGTCATCGGCGTCATCGAGAACCAGGCGCCGACGCGGGCGCTGGAGGCAGATTTGCCGGTCGAGGACGGGCTAGTCGCCATGGATCGCCGCAATGACATCTGCCAGATCGCGCTGGTCGAGCGCCATCGCGGCACCGGCGGCGTCACCAACGCCTTCGTCTCCGGCTTCGGCTATATGGGCGACTGCGCCATGGCCTCCAGCGTGGCGCATGACGCCCACCACATCATCTGCGTCGGCACCAACAAGGAAGACATGGCGCTGGCCGTCAACCGGCTGGGCGAGGTCGGCGGCGGCGTGGTGCTGTTTTCAAAGGGCAAGGAGCTGGCGCTGGTTGAAATGCCGATCGCCGGCCTGATGTCGGACGAGCGCGCCGAGATTGTCGCCGCCAAAGCCGAGAAGCTGACCGAGGCGATGCGCAAGATGGGTTGTTCCCTGAACAACGCCTACATGCAGCACTCGCTGCTGGCGCTGGTCGTCATTCCGGAGCTCAGGATTTCTGATGTCGGCCTGATCGACGTGACGACGTTCCAGAAGGTCGACCTTTTTATATAAACTGTTCGGGGATATCCGAGCCCGCCGTAGCTCTGTGTGGAGTTTTGTAAGAGAAATTAGAAGAGATAATCTTCAAAGAAGGATACCGCAATCCCTAACGCAATAGATCCAAAAAATGCAATATAAGCGTACATATCGTTTCTATTTTCTATTTTTCGCCATCGTTGCGTATCCTTATCAAGGAGATTGAAATAAACTAGAATACCAATACCAGCTAAGCCAAATATCCACATCGAGTACGGCACGAGATAAAATCCTTCACCCACCAGTGGCGATGGTCAGCACCTTGAACGGGGTGGTGATGACGACTTCGGCCATGGAGCCGACCGCCTTGCCGATCCCTTGGCCGATGTCGTCAAACTCGCCCGGATCGTTCGATCGCAGGGCGGCTGGTGTGCGCAGTCGGTCACCGAGCAATTGCACCAGGATCGGATTGTCCGCGAACTTGGCATGGTTCAAACGGTCACCGCCCTTGGTCTTGGTCAGATCCGCCACGACCACGCCATAGCTGGCGAGGTCGGCCGCATTGCCGTAGTCGCCGACACGCGGCTTGTCGCCGGAGAGGAAGGACGACAGCTTCAGCGCACGGTCGTCTCCCGAGAGCAGGATGGCGAACGGCTTGTCGGGCTTGCCGTAGCGGATCATCTGTTTCTTGAAGACGTCGACATCGATATCGGGCGAGGCCAGGACGACATAGCCGAGCTTGCCGCCGAGATCGCGGTCGCCGGTGATGGCGAGCTGGCGCAGCGCCTCCATCGTCACCCAGGTGCCCATCGAGTGGGCGATGATATCGATGCTTTTCACCCGGGTCTTTGCGAGCATCCTGAGCGTCGCCTCGAGGTCGTCGCGGGCGGCGTTGGCGCTGTCCTTGTCGTAGATGTAGCCCGTGGTCTTGCCGCTCGAAGCCCAGGAAAACAGCACCGGCGTGCCCGGATATTGGGTGTCGTGGGCGATTTGCGTCAGCCGGTAGACGCCGTCGTCGAAACCGTTGTTGAAGCCGTGCACGAAGACTAGTGCGCGGTCGCCGTTTGCGGCGATGTTGGCGCCGACCGCCTTGGCGAATTGCGGGGCGTCGCCGTAGTGGACGACGTCGGTGGCGGTGAACTGCTTGGCCGGGTTGGAGTTGGCCGAACCCTTGGCGCGCTCGATGGCGCCCAGCTGGTGAACCTTCGGCACGGTGACGTCGACGCGGGCGTAGCTGGTGGTCAGCGAACGGTCGCCGTCGAACACCTGGCGCGGGTCCTTGGTCGCCGGCTGGCGGGTGGTGGCGACGAAGATTTCGTGCGTGGCCGCTATGTCGGAGGCGGGCACCGACACCGTCGTCTTGTTCAAGAGGTCATGCGTGTTCTGGCCGGCGCAGCCGGCGACAGCGAGCGCGAACGCAAGGACGAGGACGGTCTTCCAACGCACGTTCACGCGGGCTCCCGCTGGCGCATGGCACCGATTTCAATGTCGATAGAGGCAGAGACCGGCCCGGTCCAGTCGAAAATGAGCGGGCCGCGCGGCATTTGCGAAGTCGCGCGGCAACAGTAGCCGCAGGGCAACAGCCTATTGTCCGAGCGCGCTGATGCGGTCGGTCACCGTCTGATCGCTGGCAAAGCCGTCATCCTCGCGCAGCCGCTGGCCGATCATCTTCACCAGTTCGGGGTTGTCGGCGAATTTGGTGTGGTTGAAGCTGTCGGTTCCCTTCACCTTGGAGAGATCGACCACGGTGACGCCATAGGCGGCGAGGTCGGCGGCATCCTTATAGTCGCCGACGCGCGGCCGCGAGCCGGCGATCAGGCCGGAGAGCCTGAGCGCACGGTCATCGTCGGAGAGCAGCAGGATAAACGGCTTGTCCGGCTTGCCGTAGCGGCGCATCTGGCTCTTGAACACGTCGACATCGATGTCGGGCGAGGCCAGCACGACATCGCCGAGCTTGCCGCCGAGATCGCGGTCGCCGGTGATGGCAAGCTGGCGCAGCGTTTCCATGGTGACCCAGGTTCCCAGCGAATGGGCGACGATGTCGATGCGCCGCGCGCCGGACTGCTGCAGCATGCGCAACGTCACTTCGAGCTGGTCGCGGGCGGCACTCGCACTTTCCTTGTCATAGACATAGTCGGTGGTCTTGGCGCCCGATGCCCAGGAAAACAGCACCGGCGTGCCGGGATAGCCGGAATCATGGACGATCTGCGTCACGCGGTAGACGGCGTCGTCGAAGCCGGTGTTGTAGCCATGCACGAAGACCATGACGCGGCCGCCGCGCGCGGCGATATCGGCGTTGAGCGCGGCGGAAAATTTCGGCTGCGCGTCATAGCCGACAACCTCGGAAGCCATGAAATACTTCGCCGGGTCATTCGACTTGCCGCGCGAGCGGCGCTCGATCTGGCCGGTCTGGTGGATGCCGGGAACGGTGACGTTGACGCGCGCATAGTTCAGCGTCGCCGAGCGTTCGCCGTCGAAAACCTTGTTGGGATCGTCGGATTTCTTGCGTGTCGTGGCGATGAAGATCGAGTGATTGCCCGAGATTTCGGTCACCGGCGTGGACATGACGGCGCTGCCGAGCAGTTCCTCGGTTTTGCGGCCGCCGCAGCCGGCGATCAACAGGGCAAATGCAAGAATGCAAATCGTCTTCAAACGCACGTCAAAATTCCACTTAAGCCCAAAAGGGCCATCCACCCTCCGCGACACCTCCCGGACAGGCCAAGTGCGGCGGAAGTAAGTCGTGTCCAGCCTAAATGCGTTCAGCGCCGAGCCACGGTCATCGCACTGTTGCGCGAAAGCCAAAATGGCGGCAGGAACGCCGGTATATTGGAGAAGGGCAGCACTTCGGGCTTCAGCCTTATGCCGAGCACGTCCATCATGAAGGCTCGGCGCGCCTCGATGCGGCGCCAGGCGTCGGGATAGCGAGCCGCGAACTCCTCGCGCAAGGCCTGGTCTGCGAGCGCGATGCCGTCCTCGATGTTGGTGGTGAAATAGCTGGTTCCGGTCGCCGGGATGATGTCGACCTGCAGCGCCATGCCCGACCGCAGCTTGATGTCCGAGCCGGAAAACACCGGCGAATGCATCCATTCGTCGATGTGGACGAGATGGCCGGGATTGAGCGAGACGCCGAAGAATGGATCACCGATGCGGTCATGCACGGCTTTCCACAGGGCACCGCCGGCAACGCCAATGCCGATGGTCTCGTACCAGTCGACGACGGCGGCAAAATAGGGCGCGACCAGTTTGTCGACATAGTCATTTATCTCGCGCGGCAGCTCCTGCGCACTCTCGACCAGGAAGCCGGCGCGGGCATTGAGCGAGCCCTGGATGCCATAGGCCATGGTGATGGGGTCGCCGCGCTTGATGATGTCCAGGCGCGGGCTTGGCAGGCCGTAGGGCGCACGCTTGCCGGCGGACAGCATCGGGTGGCAGCACAAGGGCAGGCCGTTCATGCCCATCAGCCGGGCTGCCTGCATTTCGGTCATGCCGGGCTCAATTCCTTGCAGCACATTACGCAGGCCTTGCGAGGAGAAGGTCGCGGCGAATTCGAAGGCTGCCAGTTGGTCGGCCTCGTTGATGGCGCGCAGACCATCCGTTGGGTTCATCAGAAGGTTGGCGGCATTGACCACCGCGCCCTGGTCGCCGGCCAGTGTGCGCAGCGTATCGGCGATGAAGGACGGCAGGTCGAGCGTCGCCTCGCCAAACCCGCCATCGCCGGGGCCGAACGGTTTCCAGCCGATGGCGCCGATCTTCTGACCGGTCTTCAGGCCGCAGGCGGCAAGCGTGTCGGACAGGGAGGCGGAGCGGTCGCGTGGCTGCGCCGGCAGCGAGAAAGTCTGGTAGAGGACGCGCTCATAGGGCCCATCGCAGATCTCGGCATAGCCCCAGCCCTCATTGCCGACGAGAAGTTTTGGCTGGTTGCCTGGAACGATAACCAGCAAAGTCTCCTCGAAACGCGGGTCGTAACCGCTGAGGTAGGCGACATTGGCCGCATGCTCGCGGTCGCCGTAGATGGCGAAGGCGTCGAGCCCGGCCTCGGCGCCGCGCGCCAGCAGAGCCTCGATGCGCGCCTCGTAGGTTTGCCGCGCTAGCAGCGGCATGGTGGTCGGCTCGCCGAATTCAGGAAGCGCGACGGTCTTCAGAGCGACAGCCGAAACAGGCATGAAGATGGCTCCAATGAATTTCTTTCGGCGCGTCAAAGGGGCCGCGCCGCATCGGTGGCCGCAAACGGCGAATTGTGCAATAGGCTTGGCATTCCAACCACGTGATCACGGGCGCCATGAACAGTTTCTCCTCCCGCGTCGCCATTGCTGCCGCAGCGATCCGCGAAATCTTTCCCGAAACGCCGCTGCAGGAAAACGACTATCTGTCGAAGAAGACCGGGGCGCGGGTGCTGTTGAAGCGCGAGGATCTGTCGCCGGTCCGCTCCTACAAGATCCGCGGCGCCTTCAACTTCTTCCGCAAGGCGCTTGCCGCCGGCAACGATGCCGAACTGTTCGTCTGCGCCTCGGCCGGCAACCACGCGCAAGGCTTTGCGTTCGTGTGCCGCCATTTCGGCAAAAAGGGCGTGGTCTTCATGCCGGTGACGACGCCGCAGCAGAAGATCGACAAGACGCGCCTGTTCGGTGGTGATTTTGTCGAAATCAGGCTGGTCGGCGATTTCTTCGACGACTGCTATCGCGCCGCCTTCGAATTCACTGAAAGTTCGGGCGCGCATATGGTGCCGCCCTTCGACCACAAGGACATTATCGAGGGGCAGGCCACCGTTGCCTATGAGATGGCCGACCAGATGCCCGGTGCGTGCATGCCCGACATCATCATGCTGCCGGTCGGCGGCGGCGGCCTGGCGGCCGGGGTGACGCACTATTTCGCCGACCAGCAGCGCGAAGCCCGCTACGTCTTTTGCGAGCCGGCCGGGGCGCCGAGCCTGCATGAGAGCCTGGCCACTGGCAAGCGTATCAAGCTCGCCAATGTCGACAATTTCGTCGACGGCGCGGCGGTGGCCGAGATCGGCCGCGAGCCGTTGCGCCACCTCAAGGAGTTCGCCGCGGACGCCGTGCGGCTGATCCCAGAAAACCGGCTCTGCGCCACCATGATCGAAATGCTCAACATCGAAGGCGTGGTGCTGGAGCCGGCCGGCGCGCTGGCGATCGATGCGCTGAAGGATTTTTCGCGAAAGGAGATCCGCGGCAAGACCATCGTCGCCGTGGTGTCGGGCGGCAATTTCGATTTCGAGCGGCTGCCCGACGTGAAGGAGCGGGCGCTGCGCTTCGAGGGCCTGAAGAAATACTTCATCATCCGTTTCCCGCAGCGGCCCGGCGCGCTGCGCGACTTCTTGGAAATGCTCGGTCCCGACGACGACATTGCCCGCTTCGAATATCTGAAGAAATCGGCGCGCAATTTCGGTTCGGTGCTGATCGGTATCGAAACCAAGGACCGGCGCAATTTCGACCTGCTGAAGGCGAATTTCGAGGCCGAGGGCGTCCACTATCAGGACATCACCGACAACGAGACCCTGGCGGGGTTCATCATATGAGCGCCACGGTCTTTGTTGCGCTGTTTTCCGGCATCAATGTCGGTGGCAACCGGATCGTCAAGATGGCGGAGTTGCGGTCATTTTTCGAGGAACTCGGCTTCACCGACGTCGCCAGCTATGTGCAGAGCGGCAATGTCGTGTTCCGGGCAAAGAAGGGCGATGCGGCCACGCTGACGAAACAGATCGAAACCGCTTTCGAGAAAAAATGGGGCTTTCATTCGCGCATCATGGTGCGCGATCTCGGCTGGTTCGAACGGCTGGTGAGTGAAAATCCCTATCCGGAAGTGGCCGGCGATCCGACCAAGCTCCATGCCTACACGCTGGAGCGCCAGCCGACAGACGATGAGATCGCCAGGCTTGCCGAAAAATGCACCGGCCCCGAAAGCTTCGAGGTCAAGGGCGACGTGCTCTACCTCAAGGCGCCGGACGGGCTCGGTAAATCGGTGTTCGCCAATCTGATCCCGCGCGTGCTCAAAGTGCCGGGCACCGCGCGCAACTGGCGTTCGGTGCTGGCGCTGCTGGAGATGGCCGGCAAGTCCGGCGCAAAATAGAGTTATGCCGGCGCGTGCTTCCAGTCGAAGATCAGTTCCTCGCGGAAAGCAAAACGCTTGATGTGATCGGCAACCACACTTTCCAGGCGCTCCAGCGATCCGCCTTCATCCGTCGACACCGTGATATGCAGCGCTGCCGCATCGGCATCGAGAACCGTGCGGCCGAGCGACAGATCGATGGTGCCATGGTTCGGATCGAACTCGACGGGAAATTTGTGTGCCCAATGCTTGCACAGCTGTTGCAGATAGCGGCTGGCGTAGGCGGTGGTGACATCGACACGGCTGGTCGGCATGAATGAATTCTCCTGGACGGAGCGCTGGCTGTGACTGGCTCGCGCGTCAGGCAGGTAAATAGGTGCGGTCGCCGGAAATGACAAAGGCGGCCGGCTTGGTTGCGCGGCCGCCTCGCTCAAGATGGCGTGATCGCTACCAGGTGCCGGTGTTGGGCATCGACGCCCACGGCTCGGCCTTGGGCTTGGCCGGTCCCTTCTGCAGCAGCTCGAACGAGATGCCATCCGGCGACTTGACGAAGGCCATGTTGCCGTCGCGCGGCGGCCGGTTGATGATGACGCCATTGTCCATCAGATGCTGGCAGGTGGCGTAGATGTCGTCGACCTCGTAGGCGAGGTGGCCGAAATTGCGGCCGCCCTTGTAGTCCTCCGGATCCCAATTGTAGGTCAGTTCGATCAGCGGTGCCTTTTCGGCGATGCCGCTCTCTACGTCCTCGGAGGCGGCGAGGAAGATCAGGGTGAAGCGGCCCTGCTCGTTTTCGTAGCGGCGCACTTCCTTCAGGCCGAGCTTGTTGACATAGAAGTCGAGCGAGACATCGACGTCGGCGACACGGACCATTGTGTGGAGGTAGCGCATAGGATTTCCTCGGGGATGTTTGGGTTGCGAGGCAACATAGGGTCCACCCCGCCGAAGGGCAACGAGCATCGGACCGAAAAAGCGGTAGCCGGTTTTGGAAAAGTCAGATTGCTCTGACAAAAGCGTCGGACGCAAGTGGTTGCCAATTCCGGCAAAATCCTGCGCAAATTGCCGACCGGTTGACGGCCTGGACAGATCGTCATTGCGGCCGGCAGCAACGCCGGCAAACAACAAATCAGCTATTCTTGTATCCAACCGTGAAAAAAGGCACGGCAGGTCTTGCACACCCGGGAAGCGGCGGTGTTAATCTGATGTCAAGAATCACTTGCGGTTTTCTTGAAAAAAAGGGGGCGTTCTTATGGGGGATAGGGCCTCTTCCACGAGGCGGGATGAGAACCTTGACGACGCCTTGAAGCGCGACAGTGGCGGCGATACCGCCGATTTGGTCGAAATCGCCGGCGCCATCAAATGGTTCGACGTGGCCAAGGGCTACGGCTTCATCCTTCCCGATGACGGTTCTTCGGGCGACATCCTCCTCCATGTGACCTGTCTTCGAAAGGACGGTTTCCAGACGGCGTTGGAAGGCGCGCGTGTCGTGTGCCTCGTCAAGCATGGCGACCGTGGCTTGCAGGCGTTCCGGGTGCTGTCCATGGACACCACCACTGCGATCCATCCGGCCGAGATGCAGGAACAGCGCACCCACGTGTCGGTGACGCCGGAAAGCGGGCTCGAACGGGCGCTGGTGAAGTGGTTCAACCGCACCAAGGGCTTCGGCTTCCTGACCAGGGGCGAGGGCACCGAGGATATCTTCGTCCATATGGAGACGCTGCGCCGCTACGGCATCACCGAACTCAGGCCCGGGCAGGTTGTTCTGGTGCGCTTCGGACGCGGTGACAAAGGCCTTATGGCTGCCGAGATTCACCCCGATATGGGCACCTTGCCGGTCGCGCATTAGGACGCGAGCCATCCCGACGAATTCGGGACGGCTCTCTTTCCTTGTTTTCTTGGTTTCACCACGATCTTATCCGAATACCTGAGACCACTTTTTGGGATCATGGTTTCCGGTCGAGGATTTCAGATGGCGCACAGGAACTGGCTGACTGCGGGCGCGCTCTGCGTCATCGTTGCCGTGGCCGCCGGCGCTTACTTCTATTCCGGGCAGCCGACCGCATCCCAGCAGGCTCCCGCCGGCGAAAGCCAGGCGATGATCCTTCCCGTCGATCCGACACCGCTGGTGGTGGCGACGAAAGGCGGAGACAAATCCTTCACCATCGAAGTCGCGAACACCGAAGCGGAGCGCGAGGCCGGCCTGATGTATCGCCAGGACATGGCGGACGATCATGGCATGCTGTTCGTCTTCGAGATGCAGAAGCAGGTCGGCTTCTGGATGCGCAACACGCCGATGCCGCTCGACCTGATCTTTGTCGGCCAGGACGGCAAGATCCGGGCGGTCAAGCATGGCGAGCCGTTCTCCGATGCGGTCATCTCGCCAGGCGTTCCGGTGCGCTTCGTGCTCGAGCTCAAGGCCGGCATCGCCGCCAAAAACGGCATCGAATATGGCGATCTGCTGCGCCATCCGGCCGTTGGTACGGTGTCCGGGCCCGGCATGCCGCCCCCGGACAAGGGCGATTCGCCCACGCCCGGCGCCGGCTGAGCGGCGTCGATGCAGTTCTTTTCGCATGACGGGTTCGATCTCGCCTTCCTCGACCGCCAGCCGGCGTCGGGCGAGGGCGATCCGGTCCTGATGATCCACGGCTTCGCCTCCAGCCACTATGTCAACTGGGTGTCGCCGGGCTGGTTCAAGACGCTGAACGACGCCGGCTACCGCGCCATCTCCTTCGACAATCGCGGCCATGGCTCGTCGTCGAAGAGCTATGACGAGGCCGACTATACGCCGGCCAAAATGGCCTCGGATGCGGCAGCGCTGCTCGACCATCTCGGCATCGGTCGCGCGCATGTCATGGGCTATTCGATGGGCGCGCGCATCTCGGCGTTCCTGGCGCTGTCCGATCCGGACAAGGTGGCGACGCTGGTCTTCGGCGGCCTCGGCATCGGCATGGTCGATGGCGTCGGCGACTGGGACCCCATCGCTGAAGCGCTGCTGGCTGATGATCCGGCCGCCACCAGCCATCCACGCGGCCGCTCGTTTCGCGCCTTCGCCGATCAGACACGCAGCGACCGCCGGGCGCTGGCGGCCTGCATCGCAAAGTCGCGTGAATTGCTCAGCGAAGACGACATGACGCGCATCGCCCAACCGACGCTGATTGCGGTTGGGACGACAGACGATATCGGCGGTTCGCCCGACGAGCTTGCCGCGCTGATGCCGAACGCCAGGGCGTTTCACATCGAGGGCCGCGACCATATGCTGGCCGTCGGCGACAAGACTTTCAAGCAGCGCGTGCTGGAGTTTTATGCCGAAAATCCGCTCTGAGGCGGATGGCCGCTTTGGTTGATCTTCTCGTCACCTACATGGAAATGCGCCAGGCCAATCCGGCGCCTGCCCGCATCAAGCCGGCAGCCGGTGCCTCGGTTGCGCTGGAGAGGCTGGACAGCGCCGGTTACATCAGCCTCTACCGCGCCGTCGGCGAGCCTGTGCAGTGGGACCAGCGGCTGCGCATGGCGGCTGGAGACCTCGAGCGCCTGCTGGCGCTACCCTCGACACACATCCATGTGCTGCGCGTTGGAGGCGAGGCAGCTGGCTTGTGCGAATTCAACGGCGTCGGCCAACCGGACGTCGAGCTGGTCCATTTCGGACTGGTTCCCGTCTTCCATGGCCGCCGGCTCGGCCCGTTCCTGCTCGACCAGGCGCTTCGCGCCGTCTGGTCGCATGCGCCGCAAAGGGTCTGGCTGCATACAGACACCTATGACCATCCGTCGGCGCAATCGGTCTACAGCCGCGCAGGTTTCAAGCCGTATGAGCAACGCATGGAAACTTTCCGGACTAGCCGGGCTCCCTCCGGAGTTTCTGGTCAGTCAGCCGCGAGTGCCTCGATCGAGCGCACGATGTTTTGCCTCGCCTGCGGTTCGAACCGGCGCCGGAACTCATCGGTGTGGAAGATGTGGTCTCGAGCGAGAAAACTCTTCAAGACGGCGCTGCGGCCGGCGCGCCACATCGGCTCCTCGACCCAGGCGTATTCCCGTCGGACCGCCCGCTCATAGGCGTCGAACGCAGCCGGCTCGGCGCCCAGGATCGACAGATCCATGTCGAGGAAGAGGCCGGCGTCGCGCATTGCCGCCGCATCGTCAAACGACGGCAGCTGGTGCGTGGATGTAGCGAGGATCATCGCGCTGATACGGCTCAACCGTTCCGGAGCAGTGCGTCCAGCCAGGTCTTTCTCGGCAAGGGCCGCACTTTGCGCCTCATTGTCCTTGGCCTTGCTGTCATAGATGGCGTCGTGGAACCAGATTGCGGCTTCGACGGCTTCGGGGTCATGCAGCAAGGTGCGATAGTCCTCGGCCAGCGCCAGCATCGCCTCGATATGCCTAAGGTTGTGGTAGTGGCGGTCTTCGGCCCGATAGAGCTCCGAGAGTTGCCGCTTCAGCGGTTCGTCGATCAAGGGCCGGTCTTTCAAATTTGTCATCCGTCCAGTTAACCGATCTCAACCCCTCGGAGTCAAAACCAATCATTTCGAACCTTGCGCGGGCCGGGGCTCTGGGGAATTCTGCCGTTCCACTTTAACTGAGGAGGCTGACATGACGAATACCGTGCCGGGACCGATCGACATGAAGCTGGAGGCCGTCATTATTGCGGTTGCGGACGCAGAGCGTTCCAAGCGTTTTTATGGTGGCCTCGGTTGGCGGCTCGATGCCGACTTCGTCGTCGGCGATGCGTTTCGGGTCGTGCAGTTCACGCCGCCGGGTTCGCCGTGTTCGATCCATTTCGGCAAGGGCCTGACATCAGCCGCGCCGGGCTCGGCCAAGGGGCTTTATCTCGTCGTATCCGATATCGTGGCGGCGCATGCCGAACTCGTGGCGCGCGGCGTCGAGGCCAGCGAGGTGTTCCACCGCACCGGACCCGGGCAGCCGCCGGTCAGCGGCAGGCATCCGGAAGGGCGCAGCTATTCCTCCTATGCCACGTTCAGCGATCCGGACGGCAACAGCTTCATCCTGCAGGAAATCACCCAGCGTTTGCCCGGCCGCGTGGACGCCGGCGACACGATATTCACCTCGTCGGGCGAGCTTGCCGCGGCACTGCGACGCGCGGCGGCGGCACATGGCGAGCATGAGAAGCGGACCGGCGGACAGTACGATGTGAACTGGCCCGACTGGTATGCGGAATATATGGTGGCGGAACAGGCCGGAAAGCCGCTGCCGACCTGAATGGCCCGGTATCGCGCGGGTCCGCTGGCCCGTTTTCCGGCGAGCCGGGGATCAAGGGTTCGTTTTCCATGGCGGCTTGAATCCGCGTGAACCAAATCCATTTGATGAGTGACTAAGGAAAATTGAGTTCAATCGTGCTAAGATCTGGCCTATATGTGCG
This sequence comes from Mesorhizobium sp. P3_A2, assembly GCF_056403115.1. Classification (NCBI taxonomy): domain Bacteria; kingdom Pseudomonadati; phylum Pseudomonadota; class Alphaproteobacteria; order Hyphomicrobiales; family Phyllobacteriaceae; genus Mesorhizobium; species Mesorhizobium sp. P3_A2. The sequence continues at coordinate 60,715 of NZ_JBFUGC010000016.1, read as the reverse complement.
GCCGGACAACAAGCCGGCAGGCCGGAGACGTCGATGAACAGCATTACGATTGCCCGCCCCACAATGGTGCAGCCGGTCGATCCGATCTGGCGCTCGATACGCGACGAGGCGATGGAGGCGGTGAACCGCGACCCGCTTCTGGCGGCGTTCCTCTATTCAACCATCCTCAACCAAGAGAGCCTGGAAGAGGCGGTCATCCACCGGCTGGCCGAGCGGCTTGCGCACCAGGACATCGGTTCCGACCTCATCCGCCAGACCTTCAAGTCGATGCTAGCCGACGACAAGGAATGGTCGTCGATCGTGCGTGTCGACATCCAGGCCTATTACGATCGCGACCCGGCCTGCGACCGCTTCATCATGCCGGTGCTCTATTTCAAGGGTTTTCACGCCATCCAGACGCACAGGCTGGCACATTGGCTGTGGAACCAGGGCCGCAAGGATTTTGCGCTCTATCTGCAGAGCCGATCGTCCTCGGTGTTCCAGACCGACATCAATCCGGCCGCCCGCATCGGCAAGGGCATCTTCATCGACCACGCCACCGGCCTTGTCGTCGGCGAAACGGCTGTGATCGAGGACGATGTGTCGATCCTGCACGGTGTGACACTGGGCGGCACCGGCAAGGCCGGCGGCGACCGCCACCCCAAGATCCGTTACGGCGTGCTGATCGGCGCCGGCGCCAAGATCCTCGGCAACATCGAGGTCGGCCATTGCTCGAAGATCGCCGCAGGCTCGGTGGTGCTGTCGCCGGTGCCGCACAACAAGACGGTTGCCGGCGTACCGGCCCGCGTCGTCGGCGAGACCGGTTGCGACCAGCCTTCGCGCCAGATGGACCAGCTTCTGCCGTCGCAGTCGATGGACCAGGTCGTCAGCTTCGACATCTGATTTGCACGATCCGGTTTGCCGGGCTTCCGTCCGGCTGCCGGCGCTGTTGCCCCTTAACTTCGCGTTCTATCCAGCCGGCTTGCCTTTACATCGCCATTGTCGACGTGCCAGAAGCGCGTTCCAACGAGCAAGCCCGACGATCGGAGAAGACTTTTGAAGCCGGACGAAATCAGAAAGCTGGACGCGTATTTCAAGCGCGTCTTCCAGAATCCCAAACTCGAAGTGAAGGCGCGGCCGCGCAAGGAAGATTCGGCCGAGGTCTATGTCGGCGACGAGTTCCTCGGCATCGTCTTCAAGGACGAGGACGACGGCGATTACAATTTCTCGATGGCGATCCTCGACATCGATCTGGCCTGAGCCCAGAAGGCTACAGACTTCGGCGATTGGCGGCAGCAAGCCGCACCATCGTCATCCCAGGGCGAAGCAGCCGCGCAGCGGCGTTGCGGAGACCTGGGATCCATGCCGGGGCATCGGCCCAGGACGCGGCGGTCCAGAACTGCCTCCCTGCTCTTCCAACAGCAAATTCTGCACCGCTGCGCCGCCTAAGGGCGGGTCCGCGCGGCTTCGCGCCCGCTCCGCCCGTGGACGACGAAGGGTCGCTATCTCGCTGCCTTGAGGACACGCGTGGCCTCGGCGACGATTGCCGCGTCAAGCGTCGGCCAGTTGTCCAGAAGTTCCCGGGGAAAGCGGTAGGTCAGGCTGAGGCTGTCGCCGACCTGGATGTCGCGCTCGCAAGGCGCCAGCGATTCCTCGGCGCTTGGTCCGCTCAGGCAGCGGGCGACGAACGGATCCTTGCCGGCGCGGCCGGCAACCGCAAGCACCTCGTTGAGATAACCTGATTTTTCGCTGAAGCCGTAAATCATCGTGCCGCCGGGGCCGGGCGTTCCGGGCTGGCGGATCAGCGCGCTGTAGATCGGTGCGAAACGGCCGCTCATGTCGCGCGACATCATCTGCGGTTCGAACGACAGGAAGATGATGTTTTTGGCCGTTCCCGTGTGGTTGAAGTCGTCGCGGGCGGCTTCGCTGTAACCCTCCATCTGGGGATAGCGCAGATAGAGGTCGAGGCGCGAAGCGAGGCCGTCGCGGCGCGCCTGCAGGAAGCGGATGGCGTTGGCCGGCACGGCAATGACATTGTTGCCGATCACCACCCGATGGACCGTGGTGTCGTCGGTATAGCCGGCCATGGCGATCGAGCGGCCGAACCATTTGCCGCCAAGGCTGATCGCCAGCGACAACAGAGCCAGTGCCGCAAAGGCATAAAACACTCGCTTCATCAGCACGGAATCGACGACGTTGAATTCTTCGGCGGTCGCTGCCTGCTTCATCGCAATCCCCATAATGGCCGCTCCTGTCCTTGGACGGCACACACGCCGCGGCATGGCTCTTGCAACGCGGCTGTCGGGTGCGACTGTGCGATTTCATGGTAAACGGAAGGTAAAGATGAGCCCGCTGCTGCCCGTTCTGTTCGCTTTTGCCGTCGGGCTCACCGCCTGCGGGCTCACCGGATCCGTGATGGAACTGGCCGCCGGCCGCCGGCTTGCTTTCGCCGAGCCCTATGTGTCGCCGGCGCACATCCTGCGCTCGCTGGCCGCGACGGCCTGCGCCGGGCCGTTCATGCTGGCCAACGATGCGCTGGACGCGCGGCGCGAGGGCCGTATTTCGACGCTGATGCTGATGTCCTGCGGCTGCACCGTGATGGCCTGGGCGCTGGCGCTGGGTATCGTGCTGATCGCCATTGCCTCCTGGGGCGTCGGTTCTCCTGGAGCGGCTCAGCTTTTGGTGGAATCGCTGGCCCGGTATTTGTCTTGAACGGAAAACCGCTGCGCGGTTTTCCCTGGGAAAAACCGCCACGCGGTTTTCCTTGGATTGTTTTAGGGTTCGTTCCGCCTGAGACGAATCGGAGACTAAAATGCCGATCTATGCGATCGACGGAAAGGCGCCTCGTTTCGAGGATGCCGACAGCAACTGGATTGCGCCCGACGCGACGTTGATCGGCGACATCAAGGTCGGCCGCAACGCCGCCTTCTGGTTCGGCGTGGTCATCCGTGGCGACAATGAGCCAATCGTCATCGGCGCCGACAGCAATGTCCAGGAGCACACGGTGATGCACACCGACCCCGGCTTTCCCCTGACGATCGGGCAGGGCTGCACCATCGGCCACCGCACTCTGCTGCATGGCTGCACGATCGGCGACAACAGCCTGATCGGCATGGGCGCCATCGTCCTCAATGGCGCCAGAATCGGCAAGAACTCACTGGTCGGCGCCAGCGCGCTGGTCACCGAAGGCAAGGAATTCCCCGATAATTCGCTGATCGTCGGCTCGCCCGCGCGGGTGATCAGGACGCTGGACGAAGCCGCGATCGCCAGGCTGCGCGCCTCGGCCGCGCACTATGTCGCCAACGGCAAGCGGTTCAAGGCCGGGCTGACGAAGGTTTAAGGCAAGCATGACCCACCGGTGTCGCGGGGGGCGTTGCGGTCCAACTCACTGTCCGCCGCGCCCGGCCATCGCATCGCGCAGCAATGAAGCGCCGGCCTCAAAGCCGGCCTTGTCGGCTTCCTCGAGGGGCGTCGTATAGTCATCAATCCGCGTTTCGAGCGCCGGGTCGGCGCCTGCCGCCAAAAGAAGGCGGATCGCATCGACACTGCGGATGGCCACCGCATAGTGAAGCGGCGTCCAGTCGTTCACGCCCCGCATGTTGGGGTCGGCGCCACCGTCGATCAGCACCCTGACGATTTCCAGCCTATCGGTTCGGTCGGTGGACAGCGCGGCAATGATCGCCGGAAACCCGCCATGATCGTGATAATTCGGATTTGAGCCGGCATCCAGCAAGGTCGAGATAAAGCCGGCCGGGCTCCAATAAATCGCATATTCCAGCGGATGGCCGAGGCCGAGCTCGAACGGCATGCGCTCGTCGAACCAGCGGGGCGAGCCGCCCAATGCTACACCGAGCCCCTCGAAATCGCCGGCCTTGAAGGCATCGTCGATCGCCTTGAACAGGCGATGGCGTTCGCATCGATCTTCCGGGATTTCCAACATCGCCGAGATCCAGGCCAAGGGCATATAGTGCTTCGAACTTCTGTGCGTGAAAAGGTGCGTCGCGATCTTCAGGTGCGCCTGGCGGCCCGATGAGATCAGTGACCTTTGGATATCAAGCGTTCATCGTCGTCTTGGTGGCGCACTTCTTGGCAAACATTAGTGCTCAAATTGACATCGGACGCCTCTTGGTCGCTTATTGTTGCAACTCAGACATGACCGTCAATGCGTAAATCTATGTCTTGGAGGTAGCTTACTTGCATGCCACCTGAGCTTGTCGAGCTGACAGCGAAACCTATTCTGCTTGTGGTCATATTCCTTGCCGGCGTGCTTGCGGGCATGGTCCTGGAGCGTTTCCTGTCGAGGAAGCGGCGGCAAGCATGGAGGCAAAGGAACCGCGCGCGCTGGGCGAGACAGCGCAGTGGAGATGACATCCTTAGCGGCCTGTGGGTCGCCCCGAAGCCTGTTTCCGCGCTACCGAAACGGACCGATGCAGCTGACCAGTTGCGGATTGTTATGAAGGCGAACTTCACTATTCAGCCGCTCCTCAACAGGAGCGAAGTGCGCGTCTTCAAGGAACTTGATCGCATGGTGATCGGCTGCAATCCGGGATGGCAGGTGATGGCCCAAGTGTCATTGGGCGAAATTCTGCGCAGCAAGGATGCCGACGCCTACAGCTGCATCAACTCGAAACGGGTGGACCTTCTTCTTGTAGATGAGAATTGTCTGCCGCGACATGCAGTCGAATACCAAGGTCATGCTCATCATCAAGGTGCGGCCGCAGCGCGGGACGCGGTCAAGAAGGAAGCACTGCGGCGAGCAGGCATCAGCTATCACGAGATCGTTGGCGGCCAAACGACACCTTCCGAACTCAGGCGGCTGGTTGAGAAGCTCGTGGACAAGCCTTCGGCGGCATAGCTGCTCGCCTATGTTTGCGTCGTGACGCCCCTGTCTCGGGTTCGACCAAAACTGCCTACCGCGGAAATGGTGGAGCCGGCCCGGGGACGGGGCCGGCTCCTAAAACCCGGTCGTTGGGGACGGGGAGGGTGGGGACTCGACCGGGCTTTCTCGTTGCGTCCTGAGCGGACGTATCTCTTATTTGCGTTGCCTTTGGCGGACGCTTTTTCTCGGTTTCGCGTCCTAACGGACGCTTCTTTTTGTTTTCGCGTCCTAACGGACGCTGGCAACCGCGTCGGCGCGGCCGTCGTTGATCGTCACCCACACGCCGGAATTCGTGTCGGACTGGCGCTTCAGATAGGTGTAGTCGGTGTCGGTCCAGGACAGCACCTTGGACTCCAGATTGTCGAGGATGAACTCGCCGAGGCTGGTGCGCACGGTCAGCACCGCATGGCCGTCGCCATTAGGCTGGCGCGCCACCGTCATCAGCAGATTGCCGGCCGGAACGCCGAGCGCCATCAATTCGCGGCGCTTCTCAAGCGCATAGTCCTCGCAATCGCCGAAGCCGCTGTCGGGGTAGGACCAGACTTCTTCCTTGCCCCACATTTCCATGTCGGTGCGCGGCACGATCCCGGTGTTGACCGAATTGTTGATGCTGACGATCGACGCCCACAGCTTGCGGGTCAGTTCGACCGGCGCCTGCTTGGGTGTGCGCTGCGCGCATTCCTGCGGCAGCTTCTGGCAGAATTCGTAATGACCGACCGGCTGTGTGGTGCGGCCGCCAGTGTGCATGTAGGCCGGTTCCGCTGCTTCCGCCGTTCCCCAAGCGGAAAGCTGCATCGCCATTGCCAAGAGCAACAGCTTGCCCCACGTCTTCGCCATTTGGTCAGTCTCCCCGTTTGAGGAGACAATGACACGGGTCGATTTATTTCACGCAAAAACCCGAAGTAGACATTGAGTAAAACCACAATAGAATAAGCGTAAAATTTGATCTATTTTAATATAAAATCGTTCAGGTCTCTGCGCAAAAACCACGGTGTCGAGGCACGGATTTCGGCCAGAGCGGTGGATTTGCGGCGTGTCGACCGCTGCAAGAAAAAGCAGACGGAATGCCTGGCAATAAAAAACCGGCCGCGAAGGCCGGTTCGTTTTTACCGCATGTTGCCGATCGTTCAGGCGCGCGGCGCGTTGAACTCGGAATCGAGCGTTTCCGGGCGCTGGATGACAGCGAATTCGATGGCGACGCCGTCCTCGAAATGACGCACCACCTGGCCGCGCATGGTTCCAAGCATCACCTGGATGCCGATCGCCGGCTTGACGTCGATCTCGACCGCCGCGCCCGACAGGGACAGGTCGATAATGCGGCACTGATACTGGCGCCCATCGGTGAGCTGCAGCACGCTGGTCGGGTTTCGCGGCGCCACGCGTTCGTGGCGGCGATCTTCCGGCAGGTCGAGCTCATGCTTGTTGGCAAGCCAGGTCAGCTGCGCGGCAAGCTTGTCCTTCTTGCGGTCCGAGGCAATGACGGTCATGGCAAAGCCGTCCTGCAAGGTGCGCGTCACCACGCCCTCGATGCGGCCGATATGATCGATATAGGCAATGACTTTTTCGCCCGGCATGCCGACGCGCTCGGTGCGCAGCGCGACATTGCCCGGCGACATGTCGACCACCTGGCAAGGGTGTTCGGTGCGGTCCTCCAGCATGAACCGTCCGTAGATCTTGACCCGGACGCGCTGAAAATTACGCCTTTCGGCGCGGGACGGCGCATATTCGACCGCCGCTGACCTCATGACTGCCTACACCCCGTTGGCATTCCCGCATCGCGCGTGGAACTTCACGCTGAAACGCTACAGCAAATCAGGTTAACAAAGGGGAAAAGCAGGCCGCCGATACTTAAGGTCGGAGCCTGGATTTGAGCCTAAAGCGTGTCGTGTTTGAACGCATTCAGGCGACATGCATTATTCGCCACGCCCTCCCTCGAACACGACGAGGTGGCGGATGCGTCGCGACCGACCGAGCGCCGAGATGGTCTCCGGCGCTTCGAGCTCGGTAGGAGCCAGCGAAGGAACGGATATTTCCGGCCGGTTTTTCAGGAACATCGGTTCCTTGTCGGGATCGATGACACGGATGGAATCGATCAAGGCGTCGGTGATCGGGTCTGCGCCCAGCCAGAACGGCTTTTCGACGGCGCTGACGACGCCAAGGCAGCGCGGGTTCTCGACACCGCCGTCGAGCGGCAGGGCGAGCAGCTCGAAGCGATTCGAACGGCCGTTGCGGCTGAACCCCTCATAGGTGATGAGCACTACGGATTTCTGCTCGAAGACGCCGTGAATGAGCCGCGACACCAGCCGCTGGTCCTTGTCGCGCCACAGCGACGGGAAGGAAAAGCCCTTGAGTTCGCGGCCATAGCCGGCGCAAAGCCTGGTGCCGGCAAGCCGGAACACCGCTTCGCCGCGCGTGTCCCTTTCCAGGATGAATGTATCGGCCAAAAGCCCCTTGATGTCGGCCGGTTCGACTTCCGATCGCTTCGGGGCAGGGCGCCCATCACGCAGCCGGTTCCAATATTGGAACAGCGTGATTGATCCGTTCTGGTTCATGCTATGCGGCTCCGCGCGATCTGTCTTTTGGTGTCCCATCGGTGAACAGAAAGGGCGCTCTCCGATGACCTACATGCGGTGCCTCGCAGGATGCGTGCCAGCGTCGTTAACACTTGTTCACGGGTCGGGGACGTTAAGGTTAACAAGTGGTTTACGTTGCGTGCGCGAGGCCGCCATGGCACAGCAAAACCACTCCAGAAGCGGTCGTTTCGCGACGATCGGCAGCACTTCAGTCAAGAGTTTTAGGGGGAGCAGGGGCTCGACCGGCCGTTCAAGGGAAACCTTGGACGGCTTCTTTTTGATTCACACCCGGTGATTCGCGCGCTTCGAAAACGGTCGAGGATCTCGACGCCAGGCTTCCTGCCGTCGGCGAGCGATGAATGCGCCGCCACCAGCTGAATCCCCCCAACTGATCCCTTCTCCCTCGCTTGCGGCCAGGGATATCGTCGGGAGGGTGGGCTACCTGTTTCCTGGCCTAACCGCCGCTGATTGCCGTCAGGATAAAAACCTCGGTGCCGGGCGCGAGCCTGGTTTCCAGGGTTGCCTTCTCGCCATCGACGAAAACGTTCATATGGCGGCGGATGGCTGGGCGGGAATCGCACATCCGGTCGCGCATGCCGGGCCAGAGCGCGTCCAACCCGTCGATCATTTCCTTCACAGTCGAGGCCGGCAGTTCGACCCGGCGCTGCGCGCCAGGAAACAGGTCGATGAGCACGCCCGGGAGCCGCGCGATAACATGGTGCACACTGCGGGCGGGGTTGTTCGACATTTGCACTACTCGCCCACCACCATCGTCTCGACGGACAGAATCGTGGGCAGATGCTGAGCGATCTCCGACCAGTTTTCGCCTTCGTTGGCACTGGCAAAGAGCGAGCCGCCGCTGGTGCCGAAATAGACTCCGGCCGGCTCGAGGCTGTCGGTCGCCATAGCCTGCCGCAACACGCCCGCATAGCAGTTCTCCTGCGGCAGACCCTTGCGCTCGTCGAGCCATGTGGCTCCAGCATCCTTCGTCTTCCAGACCGCCGCCTTCGCGTCCGGCACGTAACGGCCGGCGCTGTCGCCGTTGAGCGGCAGAAGGAAGAGCGTGTCGGCGTCGCGCGGATGCGTTGCCGCGGGAAAACCGAAGGTCGAGGGAAGGCCCTTCTCGATGCTCTGCCAGTTCTTGCCGCCATCGTCGGAACGGTACATGCCGCAATGGTTCTGCTGGTAGAGCCGGTCGGGTTTGCCGGGCGCCATCACCAGACAGTGTACGCACTGACCGAATTCTGGATAGTTTTGTCCTTCGGGCAGGAAGTCGGCGCGGGTGCCACGGTTGCGCGGCTCCCACGTCTTGCCGCCGTCCCAGGTGTAGAACACGCCTGCGGACGAGATGCCCACCCAGATCTGCTCCTCATCTCTGGGGTGCGTGACGATGGAATGGAGGATGAGGCCCGCGCCACCTGGGTTCCAGTCCTTGCGGCTCGGGTGATGCTGCAGGCCCTCGATGTGGCTCCAGGTGGCCCCGCCGTCGTCGGAGCGAAACAGGCCGGCCGGCTGCACGCCGGCGTAGAGGATGCCGTTGCGCTTGGCGAGGCTCCACACCGCCTTGATCGGTTCCTCGCCAGCCGCATAGGCCAAGCCCTCGCTTGAATGCGTCCAGGTCTGGCCAAGGTCGTCCGACTTCCAGACCGCCGGACCGAACCATTCGTTGCCGCCGGCGCCGTAGATCGCCCCGGTCTCGGGGTCGCCGACGACATGGTTCATCGGCCAGTGCTCGCAGAACGGACCGCGCAGCTTCCACGACCCGCGCTTGCCATCGCTCTCGGCGATGAAGGCGCCCTTTTTCGTGCCGATGAGCACGAGGATCTTTTCTGGCATTTTCTCCTCCCGATTGCGTCCCTTTCACCAAGGACGGCGGAGCGCGGGCCTAGCCGACAGGGCCAACGATTTTTTTCAGTCTAAACCCGTCGAGGTCAAGGTGAGAAGATCTGCCGCCTCCCTGGCTCTGGCATCGGGGACAGTGCGATCTGTGCTGTAATCACCTGACGCCGCGCTGGAGAGCGCCATGCGAGGTGTCGGAGGATGCAGGGCAGTTTCAACCGAAGCATCCTTGCTCTAAAGCTCGCGGAACGAATCCCTGGACCACGTGAATGAGCGAACCGATAAGCCCTGCCGATACCGAACACACCGAAGAGGCGCCGCCGCCGCCGCGCCGCGAGCCGGTGTTCAACCTGCCACCGGTGGTGCTGGCGGTGATCGGCATTTGCGTCGCCGTGTTCCTGCTGCAGCAATATGTGCTGACCGAGGACCAGCAGATAACATTGCTCACCGACGGGGCCTTCATTCCCGTCCTCTACACCGGCCAGTACGGCTTCGACTGGTTCCTCTTCACCCGTCCTTTCACCTATGCCTTCATGCATGGCGGCCTTGCCCACATTGCCATCAACATGGTTGCGCTGGCCGCCTTCGGTTCGCCGCTGGCCAACCGTCTCGGCTGGTTCTGGTTCGCATTGTTTTTCGCCGCCACCGGATTGGCCGCGGTGGTGCTGTTCTGGGCCGTCCATCCATACGGCGAAGCGCCGCTGGTCGGCGCTTCCGGCGCGATATCGGGCATGATGGGTGCTGCGGCGCGTTTCGGATTCCGTACCGACCGCTCGTCCGGCAGGGCTGCCTTTGCCGGTCCCGTGCTGCCGATCGCAATCGTTCTGCGCATGCGCGGCGTCGTCAATTTTCTCGGCGCCTGGATGATCATCAATCTCGTCACCGGCCTCTATGGTCTCGGGCTCGGCGCGCCCGGCCAGATCGCCTGGGAGGCGCATATTGGCGGGCTTGTCGCCGGTTTCTTCGGATTGCGCTGGTTCGACCGGCGCTGGCGGGCGCCTGAATGGGAAATAGCCGACGACCAGCACACCCCCGACCAGCACACTTGAAATGCAACCGTTCACGGCGCACGATGTTCACTCTTATGTGAAGCCGGTCTGGGGGAGCTGGCTAGCCAAGCAGGAGGAGGAGGACGCCATGACGGTTAAGGCAATTCTCGAGAAAAAAGGCCATGACGTGTTCACGCTCGGGCCGAATGAAAAGCTGAGCGAAGCCATTCGAATCCTGGTCGACCACAAGATCGGTGCACTGGTCATCACCAATGGCGATCGCAAGATCGTCGGTATCCTTTCCGAGCGTGACATCGTGCGGGTCGTTGCCAAGGAAGGTGCTGCGGCGCTCGATATCGCGGTGCGCTCGGCGATGACGCCGAAAGTGAAGATCTGCAACGAGAACCATACGGTCAACGAGGTGATGGAGATTATGACCAAAGGCCGGTTCCGCCATCTGCCGGTGGAAAAGGACGGGATGCTCGACGGCATCGTGTCTATCGGTGACGTGGTCAAGCGCCGCATCGAGGATGTCGAGCGCGAGGCTGAAGAGATCCGGGCCTATATCGCAACGGCTTGAGTCGACGAAGAAACCGCCGACTGGAAGACCGGCCGGCGGTATTTTACTCTATCGGTTGTCGAGTTCGGAGCGGACCAGCTGCAGTCCGCGCCTTGTGATGCGGTAGGGGCCGCCGTCGCAAGACGAAACCGCCTTCCTCCGCCTCAGTTTGCTAAACAGATCGAGATCGACGCCTGGATAGTGCCAGCCGTCGCGGGTCATGCATTTGACCGACGCGATCCGTCTTTTGTGGTTCTTTTCGACTTCAATGCGCCCGCCCTGTGCGAGCAGGTGCAGGATGCGCTGTTCAGTGCGCGAAATATCCATTGGAGAAATTCCCGGGAAAACGAAAAATGCCGCCGCCGCGAAGCTTCGCGGCACGGGGTTTCAGGTCTTCTTGCCCTGCCTCGCTACGAGGTCAGGGCCTTACCGGGACTGAGCGTAAGTGGACATCCACTCTCCATTGGGATGGGCGTCCTATAGGCGAAAGTGGCGGAAAAGGCCAGACTGCGGCTTTGGCCTTGTCTCTTTTGGTGGTTTGCACTAGCGAAGTTTTCACATCCAAATATGCGTCTCATGCATATCCGAGAATTCTAGGTACGCAGGCCACCATGACCCTCATCGATACCCGCACGCCCGACGCCAAGCGCCTGATCTCCGGCGCCACCGGCGATTGGGAAATCATCATTGGTCTCGAAGTGCACGCGCAGGTCATCTCGGAAGCAAAATTGTTTTCCGGCGCTTCGACCGCTTTCGGTGCGGCCCCCAACGCCAATGTCAGCCTGGTCGATGCGGCCATGCCGGGCATGCTGCCGGTGATCAACGAGGAATGCGTCAAGCAGGCGATCCGCACCGGTCTCGGGCTGAAGGCGCAGATCAACCACAAGTCGGTTTTCGACCGGAAGAACTATTTCTATCCGGATCTGCCGCAGGGCTATCAGATCTCGCAGTTCAAGCAGCCGATCGTCGGCGAAGGCACGGTGATCGTTTCTGTCGGCCCCGACCGCCAGGGCGAGTTCGAGGATATCGAGGTCGGCATCGAGCGCCTGCACCTGGAGCAGGATGCCGGCAAGTCGATGCACGACCAGCATCCGACCATGTCCTATGTCGACCTCAACCGTTCGGGCGTGGCGCTGATGGAGATCGTCTCCAAGCCTGACCTGCGTTCCGGTGACGAGGCCAAGGCCTATGTCACCAAGCTGCGCACCATCATGCGCTATCTCGGCACCTGCGACGGCAACATGGACGAAGGCTCGATGCGCGCCGACGTCAACGTCTCGGTACGCCGGCCCGGTGGCGAGTTCGGAACGCGCTGCGAGATCAAGAACATGAACTCGATCCGCTTCATCGGCCAGGCCATCGACTATGAGGCGCGCCGCCAGATCGCCATCCTTGAGGACGGCGGCAAGATCGAGCAGGAAACGCGGCTGTACGATGCGGTCAAGGGCGAGACGCGCTCGATGCGTTCGAAGGAAGAGGCGCATGACTACCGCTATTTCCCCGATCCCGATCTTTTGCCGTTGGAATTCGACCAGGCCTATGTCGATGCTTTGGCCAAGGACCTGCCGGAACTGCCCGACGACAAGAAGGCGCGGCTGGTCTCTTCGCTCGGGCTGTCGACCTACGACGCCTCGATCCTGGTGTCGGAAAAGCCGATCGCCGATTATTTCGAGCAGGTCGCCAGCGGCCGCGACGGCAAGCTAGCCGCCAACTGGGTCATCAACGATCTGCTTGGCCAGCTCAACAAGGCTGGCAAAGATATTGAAAATGCTCCTGTCACACCGGAGCAGCTCGGTGCCGTCATCGATCTGATCAAGGAAGGCACCATCTCCGGCAAGATCGCCAAGGATCTGTTCGAGATCGTCTGGAACGAGGGCGGCGATCCGCGCCAGCTGGTCGAAAGCCGAGGGATGAAGCAGGTCACCGACACCGGCGCCATCGAGAAGGCCGTGGATGAGGTCATCGCCGCCAACCCCGACAAGGTCGAGCAGGCGCGCGCCAAGCCGACCATGGCCGGCTGGTTCGTCGGCCAGGTGATGAAAGCGACCGGCGGCAAGGCCAACCCGCAGGCGGTCAACGATCTCGTCAAGGCCAAGCTCGGTATCGAGTAAAACGATGTTCGTCCGCACCGCCGGGGAACGCGACCTTGCCGCCATCCGCGCGCTGCTGGTCGAAACCTGGCATGCAACCTACGACGCCATCTATGGCCCCAAGCGGGTGACCGAAATCACCGACGATTGGCATTCGATCGCATCGCTCAAGGCGCGGCTGACGCGGCCCAATTCCGAGTTCCTGGTTGCCGATGACGGCAAGCGCATCGGCGGCATGGCTTTCGCCGCCGCGACGACGGACCCAAAGATCGTGCTGCTGAACCAGCTCTATGTGCTGCCCGCCTGCCAGCGGCAAGGCATCGGCCAGGCCTTGCTGGACGAGGTCGAGGCCAGCTTTCCCGAGGCAAACACGCTGCGTGTCGAGGTGGAAGAAGCCAACACGCCGGCCATTGCATTCTACCGTTCGAAGGGATTTTTGCCGGCCGGCAGCACCGCCGATTGCGGCGGCGGTTCGGGATTGCCTGCGTTGATCTTCGAGAAGCCGCTGGGATAGGTGGCTAACGGCGGGTGTCAGGCCGAGCGCAGCGGCGGCGTCAACTCGCGCATCAGCAGTTGCAGCTCTCGCTGGTCTCCGGTGGCGGTCTTGTCGAAGATCGTCGCCAGTTGCGACTTGATGGTGCCGTCCGAGACGCCGCTGGCAGCCGCGATTTCGCGCCGCGTCCGGCCGGCGAAGACGTGGCCGGCGACGCGCTTTTCCGCAGCGGTCAATCCGAACAGCGCGGCGATCGCTTCCAGCGCCGGCACGGGTGCTGCGCCGGCGGCGGCAATGAAGATGGCGGCGGCGGCGCGTTGCGACATGCGGGCCGAAGTTGCGCGTCGCGCCAGCGGCATGACATGCGCCACCGCCGGAATCATGGACCGGACCAGAGGGATGTTGATGCCGGAAGCTCCGAGCGCGAATTCGTTGCGGGTGCCGAGCTGCACGGCGCGGCCAATCGCGGTGTTGGCATTCGCGTAGGCGAAGGAGAGATGGCCGCGAACCGAGGACACCGAGGTGTTCTCCGTGAGCAACGCCTCGGCTGCCGGATTGGCGAAGATGATCTGCATGTCGTCGGCGACGATCAACACCGGATGGTCTAAGCTCTCGATCATCGAGGCAAAGATGTCGGCCTTGCGCCGCTCGGCCTCGAACAGGTCGCCGATGGTCACCGCGCGCCGGACATGAGGTGCGAGCGTGGAAACCAGGTCGATATCCCTGGCCGAAATCTGGGGCCTGTCCTTGTCGGTCACCACCATCAGCGTGCCGGTGCGCGCCGGCTGCTTCATCAGCGCCACCCAGAAGAAATCATCGAGACGGTTGGGTTCCACCCACTCGCGCACGATGCGGCTTTCGATCCAGTTCTGCCGGGCATCGGGACCTTGCAGCGCATAGACGCTATCGACGGTGAACGGCATGTCGATGTCCATCTTCGGCACCGCCTTGAAGAACGGCACTTCGGAGGCATAGTCGCGCTGCAGCGGCTCGAGCAGGGCCGGGTCGCCACAACACATCGAAAACCGAGCCGAATTGCTTGATGTGTCGACGACCGCCAGCATGGCAAGCCGGCCGATCGCCAATTTGCAGATTGATTCAAGCGTCGACTGCCACCGGCCGACATCGGCAATCGAATCGTAAATTGCCTCCACGATCTGCGGCATAGCGCGACCGTTGATGTTGGGCTGGATAGACATAGAGCCTCGTTTGCATCGCGGCGTAGTGGCAGGTCACACATTATCTCTGCCTAAGGTAACACAACATTGCCGGGTACGCCGCGTCTGTGAAACATCTCACAGCGACGTTTTGGTGTGTTATCGCTATCAGACCAGCCGATATGACCTTGAATGACCACTGTTTACGGGCGCTCACGCCAAGCTGCGATACAAATCAAAGTGAACGAATTTGGAATTTTTCAGGGAATAGATGAGGAAACTTCCACATTATCGATCAGCCTGGTCTTGCCAAGCCAGGCCGCAGCGAGGAGGCGGCCATCGCTGTCACGCCGCCAGGGGGCAAGGGTCAGGCTTTCTCGCGCGGCGACATAATCGACGCGGTCGAAGCCTGCCTCGAGAAGCGCGGCGGCGGCCTTGGCGGTCACGCTGCTTTCGTCGGTGCCTGCCGCAAGCTCCACCGCTGCCTGGCGCAGGATGACGTTGAGCTGGCGTGCGACACCGAGCTCGGCGGCGCCGAGATAGGCATTGCGCGACGACATTGCGAGGCCGTCCGCGTCGCGCACGGTCGGCGCGCCGACAATGTCCACCGGCAGGTCGAGATCCCTGCAGAGTTTTCGGACGACGCAAAGCTGCTGGTAGTCCTTTTCGCCGAAAATGGCGCGATCGGGCAGGGCTTGCAGGAAGAGCTTGGCCACGACAGTGGCGACGCCCTCGAAGAAGGTCGGCCTGAAATCCGATTCCAGTCCCGAAGACGGGCCGCCGACCGAAATCCTTGTCGCAAAGCCCGCCGGGTACATTTCGGAAACGGTCGGCGTGAAGGCAAGATGGGCGCCGGCTTGCGCCAGCCGGTCGAGGTCGCGCGCCAGCTGGCGCGGATATTTGTCGAGGTCTTCGGTAGGGGCGAACTGGGCAGGATTGACGAAGATCGAGACAATGCAGCGATCGGCCGCCGAGAGCGCGGCCCTGACCAGCGAGATATGGCCGTCATGCAGCGCGCCCATGGTAGGCACCATGGCAACGCTGAGGCCGTCGCGCCGCCAGTCGCGGATTGCGGCGCGAAGGGCAAGCACAGTGTCGACAACGACAGGCTGGTTCATGCGTTATCCTTGCCCGTTTTGGCTGAAAAGACATGGCCTGGTCCGGGGAAGGTGCGACTGCGCACCTCTGCCGCATAACGCGCGGCGGCATCGGCGACCACGCTGCGCAAATCGGCATATTCCTTGACGAATTTCGGCACTCGGTCGACGGTCAGGCCTACCATGTCGTCGATGACCAGGATCTGGCCGTCGCAATCGCTGCTGGCGCCGATGCCGATGGTCGGAATGGCGATGCGCCGGGTCAGGTCGGCGGCGACAGTCTCGACCGTGCCTTCGATGACCAGCGAAAAGGCGCCGGCCTTTTCGACCGCATCGGCGTCGCGCATGAGGGCTGCGACATTCTCCGGCGTGCGGCCCTTGATCTTGTAGCCGCCGTCCTTTTCCACGGATTGCGGCTGCAGGCCGATATGGCCCATCACCGGAATGCCGGCGGTAACGATGGCCGCGATCTGGCCGGCGACGTCAACGCCGCCTTCCAGTTTCACCGCCTGGCAGCCGGTTTGCTCGGAGATGCGGCGCGCCGCGGCAACGGCTTGCGCGACTGACGTCTCATAGCTGCCGGCCGGCATGTCGACCACCACGCAAGCCTTTGCCGAGCCGCGCATCACCGCCTGGCCATGGGCGATCATCATCTCCAATGAGGCGCCCAGCGTGGTCTTGTGGCCATGCAGCACCATGGCAACGCTGTCGCCGACCAGGAGAAGGTCGACATAGTCGTCGAGCAGGCGGGCGACAGGATAGGTGTAAGCGGTCAGACAGACGATCGGCACGCCGCCCTTGCGGGCGCGAATCGTCTCCGCGCTGATCCTGACGACAGCTGGGGCCATTCCTCACCTCCCGCAGCCGGCGTTGACCAGCGCCGGGCGATGAGAGCTTTAGGAAGACGCAGCCGGCTTGGCAAGCGTGGTGCTCGCAGTTGCGAAATGGATCGACCGATGCCCATGCTTTCAGCGTGCCGTCAGTGCCGCAGTCGCCGCAAAACCCTTGCCTTCGCGATGACCTGACGCCATAAGCAGGGAAGCAGGCACCGCCGCGCGCGCCGCGAGGATTTTTGATGAAAACCTTCCTTACGCAGTTTTTCACCTGGTGGAACAGCCAGACGCTGGGAACGCGTTTCCACACCTGGCGCCACGGCACCGGGGTCGGCCAAGATGCGACCGGCAATGTCTACTACGAAGGCGGCGTCGATTCGGAAGGCCGCACCCGCCGCTGGGTCATTTACGCCAACTATTCGGAAGCCTCGGCGATTCCCCCGGGCTGGCATGGCTGGATCCATCATCGTGTTGATGTCGCGCCGCCGAGCGACGACTATCGTCCGCGCGAATGGGAAAAGGCGCACGAACCGAACCTCACGGGAACACCGGCCGCCTATCGCCCGAAGGGTTCCGTGCTCACCAATCAGCACCGTCCGCAGGTCACGGGCGACTATGATGCGTGGACGCCTGGTTCTTGACCACCGGGCGGTCTTTTGTCGCCACAATTGGCGTTTAGCTGCTTGTTGGTATGACAACGGCGAATAGCCTTGGGCGTGACAGAATCACCCAAGCCCAAACCACCGGTATATCAGCATGAACATTTTCAGCCTGACATCGATGGCCGGACTGACGGCAGTTGCCGCTGTTGCCATCTGCCCGACCGGGTTTGCGGCAGCCCAGGAGCCCGCCGCGGCGCCGGCAATCTCGGAACGTATCACCAACCCGGTCGCCCAATTCGCCGGCATCGACAAGATCACCGGCCGCATCATCACCTTCGATGTCTATATCGACGAAACGGTGCAGTTCGGCGCTTTGCAGGTGACGCCGCGCATCTGCTATTCGCGGCCGGAGAACGAGGAGCCAAAGACCGATTCCTTCGTCGAGGTCGACGAAATCACGCTGGACCGCAAGATCCGGCGTATCTTCACCGGCTGGATGTTCGCCGAAAGCCCCGGCCTCAACGCCGTCGAGCATGCCGTCTATGACGTGTGGCTGAAGGGCTGCAAGCAGAAGTCGGATGTGCCGCCGCCCGATGCGGCCAAGGCCGAAACCCCCAAAGTCGATACCTCCAAGCCAAAGCCCGCCGCTGCTCCGGCTGTGGAACAGCCAGATCCCACGGAGCCTGACGCGACCGACACCAACTGATCCTCCGGAACCGTCGTAGCCACCACGCGTTTGGCCATGAACGACCGCGCATTTATGCGCTTGGAGGATTTTGCGATGTCAGATAGCAAGCGGATCACTGCCAACAAGAAAGAACTGCTCGACCTCGAAAAGGGGTTCTGGACGGGCGACTCGGCCTATTACGCGGCCAACGCCGACACAGAATGCCTGGTGGCATTTCCTGAGATGGCAAAGGCGATGGACAATGCCGATCTCGCTAAGACCGCGACCAAGCCCAACCGCTGGCGCGACCTGCAGATCGACCTCAAGGGCATCATCGAGCCCGGCAGCGACATTATCATGCTGACTTATGAGGCTCATGCGACACGGGAAAACGGCGAAGCCTACGCGGCTCTGGTCAGCACCGGCTATGTTCATCGCGTCACCGGATGGAAGATGATGTTCCATTCGCAGACGCCGATGGAGACCGCAGCGAAAAGCTGATCACTCAAGCCGTCGATGAGTGGGTCGGGCACGTCCGGTCTCCCGTTCAGGGGTAGAAAACGGCTTCCCCCTTCAGGGCGTCGGCCAGCATCTTCTCGTATTTGCCACGCGGCACGTCGACCGCGCCGAAGCGCTTGAGGTGTTCGGTGGTGAACTGCGTGTCGAGAAGCGCGAAGCCGCGCGCCTTCAGCCGCTCGACGAGATAATAAAGGCAGGTCTTGGACGCATCGGTCTCCCGGGCAAACATGCTTTCGCCGAAGAACACCCGCCCGAGCGAGACGCCATAGAGGCCGCCGACCAGCCGTTCCTCCCGCCATGCCTCGACCGAATGGCAATGCCCGAGCCGGTGCAGTTCGATATAGGCTTCGCGGATCGGCGCGTTGATCCAGGTCGAGCGGCGCTCCTCGCGCTTTTCGGCGCAGCCGTCGATCGTCGCCTCGAAATCGAAGTCGAAGCGGATGTCGAAAGGGTGCTTGCGGATCGTCTTCTTCAGGCTCTTCGGCGTGTGGAACGCCTCGAGCGGGATGATGCCGCGCGTCTCCGGCCGCACCCAGAACACTTCCGGGTCTGAAGCGCTCTCGGCCATCGGGAAGACGCCCGAGGCATAGGCCTTGAGCAAAAGGTCGGTCGGAATGCGATAGCCGGGCGCGTAGGGGCGGGTCATCGCGGCATCATAGCGGCAATTTGGGCGCTATTCCTCTTTGGCCAGATACTTTTCCAGCCAGTGGATGTCGTAGTCGCCATTGGCGATGTCGGCATTGCCGACCAAGTCGCGAAACAGCGGCAGCGTCGTCTTGATGCCGTCGACGACGAATTCGTCGAGCGCCCGGCGCAGCCGCATCATGCATTCGACGCGGTTGCGTCCATGCACGATCAGCTTGCCGATCAGGCTGTCGTAATAGGGCGGTATCTTGTAGCCGGAATAGACACCGGAATCGACGCGGATGCCGAGGCCGCCAGGCGTGTGGAAATGCGTGATCGTGCCGGGCGAGGGCGTGAAGGTGCGCGGATCCTCGGCGTTGATGCGGCATTCGATGGCGTGGCCGTTGAACTTGATGTCCTCCTGGCGCACCGAAAGCCCGCCGCCGGAGGCGACGCGGATCTGCTCATGCACGAGATCGATGCCGGTGATGGCTTCCGTCACCGGATGCTCGACCTGCAGGCGCGTGTTCATCTCAATGAAGTAGAACTCGCCATTCTCGTAGAGGAATTCGATGGTACCGGCGCCGGAATAGCCGAGGTCGGCGATGGCCTTGGCGCAGATACCGCCGATGCGGGCGCGCTCCTCGGCATTGAGGGCCGGCGAGGGCGCCTCTTCCCAGACCTTCTGGTGGCGGCGCTGCAGCGAACAGTCGCGCTCGCCGAAATGCACGCCGCGGCCGGCGCCGTCGCCGAACACCTGCACCTCGATGTGGCGCGGCTTTTGCAGGTATTTTTCGATGTAGACGGCATCGTCGCCGAAGGCGGCACCGGCTTCCGTGCTCGCTGTCTGCAAGGCGATCTCAAGGTCAGCCTCGGTAAGAGCGACTTTCATGCCGCGCCCGCCACCGCCCGCCGAGGCCTTGATGATCACGGGATAGCCGATCTCGGCGGCAATGCGCTTGGCTTCCTTCTGATCGGTGACGGCGCCTTCCGAGCCGGGCACCACCGGGATGCCGAGACGCTTCGCGGTGCGCTTGGCCTCGATCTTGTCGCCCATGATGCGGATATGGTCGCCGGACGGGCCGATGAAGGTGATGTTGTGGGCGGCCAGGATGTCGGCGAACTTGGCGTTCTCCGACAGGAAGCCATAGCCTGGATGCACGGCGTCGGCGCCGGTGATCTCGCAGGCGGCAACGATCTGGTGGATGTTGAGATAGCTGTCGCGCGACGGCGGCGGGCCGATGCATACGCTCTCGTCGGCAAGCCTGACATGCATGGCGTCCGCATCGGCGGTCGAATGCACCACCACCGTCTGGATACCGAGTTCCTTGCAGGCGCGCAGCACCCGAAGCGCGATTTCGCCGCGATTGGCGATGAGGATCTTCTGGAACATCCGGCCCGCTCTACTCGATCACGACGAGCGGCATGCCGTATTCGACCGGCTGGCCGTCCTCGAACAGGATCGCCATCACCGTGCCGGCCCGCGGCGAAGGGATCTGGTTCATCGTCTTCATCGCCTCGATGATCAGCAGCGTCTGGCCTTCCTTGACCTTCTGGCCGATCTCGATGAAGGCCTTGGCGTCGGGCGAGGGGGCGAGATAGGCGGTGCCGACCATCGGCGAGGGGACCGCGTTCTTGGACGGATCGGCCGCCGCGGGTGCAGCAGCGCTCGCCGCGGGCTGCGCTGCCGGTGCATAGCCTGCTTGAGGTGCTGCAATGGCGTGGACGGCGGCCGGCGCCTGGCGCGATACGCGCACCTTCAGGTCGCCGAGCTCGACCTCGATCTCGGTGAGGTTGGTGTCGTTCAGTATGCCCGCCAGATCGCGGATCAGTTGCTGGTCAACACCGGTCTTCTTTATCGACATTTTCGAGCCTTCTGTTTGTTGGCCGGTCATAGGCGTGCCGCCAGCGCCTGCAGCGCCAGCGAGTAGCCAAGCGGCCCGAACCCGCAGATCATGCCGACAGCGACCGGCGCAACCATGGAGACGTGGCGGAATGGTTCCCGCGCGTGGATGTTGGAGAGGTGAACTTCGGCGACGGGCAGCGGCGCGATGGCGCGGATGGCGTCGTGAATGGCGATCGAGGTGTGGCTGTAGGCACCCGGATTGATGACGATGCCGGCGGCCTTGTCGCCGGCCTCCTGGATCCAGTCGACGAGGTCGCCCTCATGGTTCGACTGGCGAAAATCGATCTCGAGGCCAAGTGCGGCGCCTGCCTGCTTGCAATCGTCGGCGATCGCGGCAAGCGTCTTGCCGCCATAGATGCCGGGCTCGCGCTTGCCGAGCGCGTTCAGGTTGGGACCGTTCAGGACGAAAATCGTTTTCAAAAATGCCGACCTTTTCCCAG
Source organism: Mesorhizobium sp. P3_A2 (assembly GCF_056403115.1). NCBI lineage: Bacteria > Pseudomonadati > Pseudomonadota > Alphaproteobacteria > Hyphomicrobiales > Phyllobacteriaceae > Mesorhizobium > Mesorhizobium sp. P3_A2. The sequence goes on along the minus strand of NZ_JBFUGC010000016.1, from coordinate 39,469 downwards.
CACCTGCCTCAAGCCGGCGCGCAGGGCCTTCTATAATGGGCATAGTCGCCCGCGGAAAGAGCGCAAGTGCGATCTTTCCCTGTCCACAACAGGCCGAAATGTGCCCGTGAGAAATAGGCTCGCGCGCAAGATCAGAGCGCGGCTTTCGCCGCCTCGATCTTTTCGGCCAGCACTTCCTGGCCAAGCGCACCGAACACCACCTCGTTGCCGACCACGTAGGACGGCGTTCCAGTGATGGCCAGCTTGTTGGCGAGGTCGAAAGTCTTGGAGAAAGCCTCGGTGATGGTCGGGTCCTTCATCTTCTCGCGCAACTCCGCCTCATCGGCGCCGAGCGACAGCGCCACCTTGATGGCCGCAGCCTCTGTGGCGCGGCCCTGGCCGCCGAGCAGCGCATTGTGGAACTCGCCGTACTTCTCCGGCTTCATCAGGTGGAATGCCATCGAGACGACGCTGGCCTTCTGCGAATCCGGGCCGAGGATCGGGAATTCCTTGAGCACGAAGCGCAGGTCCGGATCGGACTTGGTCAGCGCCCGCATGTCCTCGATGGCGCGTTTGCAGAAGCCGCAATTGTAATCGTAGAACTCGACGATGGTGACCTTGCCCTTCGGATTGCCGACGACGCCGTCGAAGGCCGAGTTGAAGATCTCATCCTTGGCCTTGGTAATGACGCCGAGTGCGGCAATGCGCTGCTCTTCCTTCTGTTTGGCCTCCAGCGCGTCCTGCACTTCGAGGAGCACTTCCGGGTTCTTCAACAGATAGTCGCGGATGATGCCTTCGACCTCGGCGCGGTCGATCTTGGTGTCCGAGGACGCTACCTGCACGATCTGCGCCGTATCGGCCTTTGCCACCTGCGGACTGCCGGCGACGAACCCGAAAGCCAGCATGGCAAGAGCAGCCGCCACTCCCGTCGTGCCTAGCAATATTGCCTTGTTCATCGTCTGATCCTCTTACCGGTTCCGGTCTATTTTAGTCGCTGCGAGCGACCGGAAGGTTCATTTCTTGAGTTTGCCTGAAGGGTTGTAGTTTATGATGTCCTGCGCGCGAATCCAGCCGGGCTCGCCGCGCTTCAAGTCCTTTTGTGCGCGCATGGCAAAGATTTTGGCATTCTTGTAGTCGCCGGAATAGAAATGGCCCTCGGCGGTGGCGAGTTCCGCGGCCGGGATGTTGCCGAGTTCGCCATAGGCCTGGGCCAGATAGCGGTATCCGGCGGTATTTTCCTTGTCGCGCCCGAGACCGTTGTTGATCTGCACCACCGCCTTCTTCAGTGAATCGGGGGTGCCGATGGCCATCAGTGCCTGGCCGAGGGACACGGGCAACAGGCCCGACTTCACCGGATCGAGGCTGACCGCCTTGGCATAGGCATCCGCCGCATCCTTCGGCTTGTTGGCCTTCATCAGGGTGTCGCCGCGCAATTCCTGGAAATAGGGGTTCTTCGGCTGTTCCTTGATCAATGCGTTGGTCTTGGTGAGTGCCGCACCCAGATTCCCGTAGAGATAGGCCATCTGCGCCTCGCCATAGCGCGATGGGAGGCTGCCCGGGGCCTTGCGCATCAGCCGCGTGGCAGCGGCCTGGCCACCCATATAGGCGGCGATCTTGATGCGCATCATGTCGTGCCGCTGCTGCAGCGCGGGCGGATCGACCTTGTCGACATTGGGGCTTTGCTTGACCAGCACTTCGAGATTGGCGATGCGCTCCTGCGGCATGGGATGGCTGATCCGGTAGGGATCGACCTGCGTGCCGGACAGAGACAGCGCGTTCTGGAAGCGGGCGAAGGTCTTCAGCATGCCCATGCCGGACTGGCCGGTGGCGTTGAGATAGGTGATGGCCGAGCGGTCGGCGGTCGACTCTTCGGTGCGCTGGTAGGCAAGAATGCTGCGCTGCGCCATCTCGCCACCGCCGGCGGCGACACCCATGCCGGCGCCGGCAAGGCCGCGGCTGTTGGTGGTGGCGCCGGCAACGATGGCGCCGGCGCCAAGCAGCGTGGCGATGATGGCCATCGTCTTGGCGCGCTCGAGCTGGTCACGCAATTTCTGCTGATGGCCGCCGGCGATGTGGCCGGCTTCGTGGGCGATGACGCCGATGATCTCATTGGGCGTTTCGGCCTGCATCAGCGCGCCGGTGTTGATGAACAGCCGACGCCCGGTGACGAAGGCGTTAAAACTCTGATCGTTGACCAGGACGATATCGACGCCGTCATTGGCAAGACCAGCCGCCTTGAAGATCGGCCGCGCATAGTCGCGCACCAGCGCCTCGATCTCGGCATCGCGCACCACCGGCACGGCCTGCGCGAATGCTGTCACCGTGCCGGAGATCGCAACAGTGGCGGCAAGCAAAAGCGTCGCGAAGCCGCGCGCTGTCTTCCCGATGGAATATTTTGAAATCGTCGATTTGGGTCGGCTCAGCATGAGGTCCACTGGTAAACGAGCGGGCGAACGATGAAAAGAGTCGGCACCGAAACTAGGCTAACTTGTGATCCTCACATCAATCGGGCATTTGTGCGGCGCTGCCATCCGGGTTGATGGCCTGGAGCGGCGGGATCGGGCGGAAAGAGTGAGGTCAAATGGTTGTTTCGCTGTCGCGCCGCGGTGAAGTCGAGCCGTTTCATGCCATGGACATCCTGGCCGAGGCCAACCGGCTGAAGGCGACAGGCGTGCCTGTCGTCTCCATGGCTGTCGGCCAGCCATCCGATCCGGCGCCGGTGGGGGTCAGGGAAGCCGCCGTAAATGCGCTGAAGATCGGTCGCATCGGCTATACCGATGCGCTCGGCCTGGTGGATCTGCGCAAGGCGATCGCCGCGCATTATGGCGATCATTACGGGATCGACGTCGCGCCGAACCGGATCGCCGTGACGACGGGATCGTCGGCAGCCTTCAATCTGGCCTTCCTGGCGATGTTCGATCCGGGCGACCGCGTCGCCATCGCAGCGCCTGGCTATCCCGCCTATCGCAACATCATGGCCGCGCTCGGCATCGAGATCGTCGAGATCGAGCTCGGCAGCGACGCCTATCTGCATGCCGACCATTTGAAGGTGGCGCATCGGGAAAAACCGCTGAAGGGCGTGCTGTTCGCCAGTCCGGCCAATCCGACCGGCGCCGTCATTCCCGCCGATGAGCTCTCGGCGCTGGTGAGGACAGCCGAAGAACTCGGCATCGCGGTCATATCGGATGAGATCTATCACCGGCTGGCTTATGCCGCGCCCGACACCACGGCGCTGGCCTATGGTTCCGGGGTGACGGTCATCAATTCGTTCTCGAAATACTATTGCATGACCGGCTGGCGTATCGGCTGGATGGTGCTGCCGGACGCCCTGGTGCGGCCCATCGAGCGCATTGCCCAGAGCCTCTATATCTCGCCGCCGGAACTGTCGCAGATCGCGGCGATCGAAGCCTTCAAGGCGACGGAAGAGCTGGAAGCGGTGAAGGCGCGCTACGCCTGGAATCGCGAGCTGTTGATGCAGCGCCTGCCGGAGCTCGGATTTCCGCTGGCCGCCCCCATGGACGGCGCGTTCTATGCTTTCTGCGATGTCACCCGGCACACCAATGACAGCATGGCCTTTGCGCGCAAAATGCTGGCCGAGGCGCATGTGGCGGCGACGCCCGGCCGTGATTTCGATCCGCTGGCCGGACACCGCACAATGCGGTTTTCCTATGCCGGCAGCCATGACGATATGGTCGAGGCGATGGCGCGCATCGAGCGCTGGCTGAAATAGCGGGGACGAGCATGCCGGAACTCGAACAAGCGCTGGCCGAAGTTGCCGCCGAAATGGCTGAGCGAACCGATCGCGGCGACGTCGCCACCTACATTCCACAGCTCGGCAAGGTCGATCCGAAGAAATTCGGCATTGCCGCCGTCACCAATGACGGCCGCGTGCTTGTTGCCGGCGACGCCGACCAGGCGTTCTCGATCCAGAGCATTTCGAAGGTTTTCACCCTGACGCTGGCGTTGGGCAATGTCGGCGACGCGCTGTGGCAGCGTGTTGGGCGTGAGCCCTCGGGCAATCCGTTCAACTCGATCGTCCAGCTCGAGCATGAGAACGGCATTCCGCGCAATCCGTTCATCAATGCCGGCGCCATCGTCGTTTCCGACATCCTGCTCGCCGGCCACCAGCCGCGTGAAGCGATCGGCGAGATCCTGCGCTTCATCCAGTTCCTCGCCGACGATGAGACGATCATCATCGATCGCGAGGTCGCGGCGTCCGAACGCGCCACCGGATACCGCAACTTTGCGCTTGCCAACTATATGAAATCCTTCGGCAATCTTCACCATGCGCCGGAGCTGGCGCTGGGCGTCTACTTCCACCATTGCGCCATCGCCATGAGCTGCCGGCAACTGGCGTTGGCCGGCCGTTTTCTCGCCAATGGCGGCAAGAACCCAGCGACCGGGCATTCCGTGGTGTCGGCCGAGCGCGCACGCCGCATCGGCGCCATGATGCTGACCTGCGGCCACTATGACGGCTCCGGCGATTTTGCTTTCCGTGTCGGCATTCCCGGCAAAAGCGGCGTCGGCGGTGGCATATTGGGGATCGTGCCGGGTGTCGCCTCGCTTGCCGTGTGGTCGCCCGGCTTGAACGCCAACGGCAATTCGAAGCTGGGGTCGATCGCCTTGGAAAAACTGGCCAGGACGATGAACTGGTCGATCTTCGCTCCCTGACGGGTTCGGCCATTCCCAGATACGAAAATCCCGCGCCGTCTTTCGAGCGGCGCGGGATTTCTATTGTTCAAGCAATCAGTTCAACTGACTGAAATTCTTAGAAAAAGCCCTTCCGCTGCCACCAGCCGGCACGCTTCGGCTTTTCCTCGGCCTTTGCCTCGTCGGCAACGCTGGAGGAAACCACCGGCACGACCGGGGTATCCGCCGCGACGGCCTTGCGCCGGGTCGGTCGAGCAGGCGCTTCCTCCTCGACTGGAGCGACAGGCGCAGGCGTCTCCACCTTTGCCGGTGCGACTTCCTCGACTGGGGCAGTAGCCGGCACTTCGGCCACCGTCTCGGCGGGGATTTCGGCCACGGCCTTCTTCGCCCTCGAGGCGCGCTTCTTCTTCGGCTTTTCGGCTGGGGCGTCGTCGTTAGCCGCGGCGGGAGCCGCAGCTTCTTCAACCGCTACCGCCGCGACCGGTTCGGCTTCAGCAGCATCGGCCACCGAAACGTCGGCGGTTTGGCCGGCTTCGATCTCGGTGCCGCCTTCGCCGTCCTCACGGCGATTGCGCTTGCCACCGCGCTTGCCTCGCCGACGCTTCTTGCCCTGGGCGTCATCAGATGCCTCCACGGCTTCGACGGCGCCAACTGGGGCTTCGCTCTGCGGTACCGCATTATCTTCGCCCGGTTCAGAGGCAAAGTCGTTGGTTGCCACAGGGATCGAAGCACCTTCGGCGGTCTGGCCATGCTCGCGCTCGCCGTGCTCGCGGTCGCGATCCTTGCCGCCGCGCCGCCTGCGGCGCTTGCGGCGCTTGCGGTCGCGGCCTTCGCCGTCCTCAGCCGATCTCGGCTGCTGCTGCGACTGCGGCTGCGCCTGGCGCGGCTGCTCGGCCTGCACCACGACCTCGTCTTCTTCCTCCTCGATGACGATCTCGTCCTCGGGCTCTTCCGGCTCGACATAGGCGGGCAGGCTCCGCTGCTCGACAAAGCCTTCCGGCTTTTCGGCAATAGCGCCGCGGAAGATCGCATAGTGCTGCACACCGACCGTGTCATCAGCCTCGATGGTGATGGTCAGGCCGAAGCGGCTTTCGAGTTCCACCAACGTGCCGCGCTTGTGGTTGAGCACATAGAGCGCGGTTGCCGCCGGCGTCCGCACCGTGATGTGGCTGCGCGAATCCTTGAGCAGGAATTCCTCGATCGCCCGCACCACCATCAGCGCCACCGACGAATCGGAGCGCACATGGCCGGTGCCGCCGCAATGCGGGCAGGGCTTCATGGTCGATTCCAGCACGCTGGCGCGGATGCGCTGGCGCGACATTTCCATCAGGCCGAAATGCGAGATGCGGCCGACCTGGATGCGAGCCCGGTCGTTCTTGAGGTGATCCTTTAGCCGTTTCTCGACGGAGCGGTTGTTGCGGTTCTCCTCCATGTCGATGAAGTCGATGACGATCAGGCCGGCGAGATCGCGCAGCCTCAACTGCCGGGCGACTTCTTCCGCCGCTTCGAGGTTGGTGTGGAGCGCGGTGTCCTCGATCGAGTGCTCCTTGGTGGAACGGCCCGAATTGACGTCGATGGCGACCAGAGCTTCGGTCTGGTTGATGATGATGTAGCCGCCGCTCTTCAGCGTCACCTGCGGCTGCAGCATGCGGTCGAGTTGCGCCTCGATGCCGTTGCGCACGAAGATCGGCGTCGTGTCGCGGAAAGGCTGAACCACCTTGGCGTGGCTCGGCATCAGCATGCGCATGAAATCCTTGGCTTCGCGATAGCCTTCCTCGCCGGAGACAAGAATCTCGTCGATATCCTTGTTGTAGAGGTCGCGCACCGAGCGCTTGATCAGGCTGCCTTCCTCATAAACAAGGGCAGGGGCGGTGGATTGCAGGGTCAGATTGCGGACGTTTTCCCAAAGCCGCATCAAATATTCGTAGTCGCGCTTGATCTCGGCCTTGGTGCGGCTTTCGCCGGCGGTGCGCAGGATGACGCCCATGCCCTGCGGCACTTCGAGATCGGCAACGACCTCCTTGAGGCGCTTGCGGTCGACCGCGCTGGTGATCTTGCGCGAAATTCCGCCACCGCGCGCCGTGTTGGGCATCAGCACCGAATAGCGGCCGGCAAGCGACAGATAGGTGGTCAGAGCCGCGCCCTTGTTGCCGCGCTCTTCCTTGACCACCTGCACCAGCAGGATCTGCCGGCGCTTGATGACTTCCTGGATCTTGTACTGGCGGCGCACCGGCTTGCGGCGGTTGCGCACCTCTTCCAGCGCATCCTCGGCGCCGACCGATTCAATCTCGTGGTCGTCGGGATGCGAGGACTGCACCTCTTCCAGCATGCCGCGATCATTGTCGCTGGAGGTGGATTCGCCGCTGTGATCGGCCGAAACAGTTTCGCCGCTAGCCTCGCTGGAGGCCGCCTCGTCGCCGGCCTCAGCCTGCGGGACGGCTTCGGAGATCACATCCGCTTCGACGCTTGCCGCGATCGATGTCGGGCCGCCTTCTGACGGTTCGGTCTCGGATGTCTCAGTCTCGGAGGTTTCGCTGTCGCTATGCGCGGCGTGATCTTCATGCCCGGCGGTATCAGCCGCGGCATGCTCGAAAGCAGGCTCTTCGGCAACGGCATCGCTGCCGGTGTCGCCATGTTCGCCGTTTTCATCATCGGTACCGGCGTCGCGCTTGTGTTCGCCACGCTCGCGGCCTTTGCCGCCGCGCCGGCGGCCGCGCCGGCCGCGATCGCGGCTCTGGCGGTCGTCGCCGTCATTGTCCTCATTCTCCTCGTCTTCGGCTTCCTGCGCTTCGGCGCGCAGCAGAGCCTGACGATCGGCGACCGGGATCTGGTAATAGTCGGGGTGTATTTCACTGAAGGCGAGGAAACCGTGACGGTTGCCGCCATATTCGACAAAGGCTGCCTGAAGGGAAGGTTCGACGCGCGTTACGCGGGCGAGATAGATGTTTCCTTTGAGCTGCTTCTTGTCCTGGGATTCAAAGTCGAATTCTTCAATACGGTTACCGCGGATAACGACAACGCGTGTTTCCTCCGGGTGGGAGGCGTCTATCAGCATTTTGTTGGGCATTATTTCGTTTCCCCCCGGCAGCCGCCAGCCGCAGCTTGCGAGGCAAAGCCCGCTGCTGCGTGTCTGTGATGTGGGTGCCGGATGTCTGGATGGTTGCTGGCCGCCGCTTGAGCGCCATGGCGGTGCCGCCCGCAGCCATTATGGCGCGGTTTGATGCGGACCTTTCCATGATTGCGCTTGAAGCCATCGTCACCAGCAGAACCTTTTGAACCAAAGCCCGGGCGAACCGGACCAGCTTGTTTGCTCATACAGAGCCGGCACGGGAACAAACCCGGCCGTTTTCCTCACGCAGGCGATTCCCCCGCCACGGGCGCACACCTGCGAAATTCGTCGCGATCACCTGAAGCCTTTTCGCTGGAAGCGAAAGGAGCCGCCTTTCATCTGACCTGTAGCAGGAAGCTGCGGGAGAAGCGGTTCCAGGATTGCAGTGATCCACCATCGCTTTTATGATTTGACGGGGTGGAAGGCAACCCCGATTTCGGATGCCGGCAAAAAGCAGTGCCGTAACGGAAGCACAGGCCTTAATCCTCAATGAAAAGGCTTGGTTAACCTTCTCTGGATACCAATCGTTAATCGAGTCTGCGGCCTGACCGGCATTTCGACCAACCACGCGGGCGCGAGGCGCCAAACCGGGAGCGACTGCAAAGAGATGGGACTGGCGGGCACCACAGACAAGGGCCATGGCCGTGCAGGCCTTTTGCTGCGCGCTGCGATTGTGCTTTTGCTGCTGGCGCTCTGCTCCGGTTTTGCGCCGGGTTCACGCGCGGCCGATGCGCCGCTCGGCGCCACCGCCTACAAGATGGCGGGCGACGCCACCAAGATGCGCATCGTCATCGATTTCGACCGCGAACCCGATATCAAATGGTTCCTGCTGCGCGGCCCCAACCGGCTGGTCGTCGACCTGCCGCGCACACGATTCGCCATCAGCGCGAAGGACGCCAAGGCGCGCGGCCTGGTCAAGGCGGTGCGCTATGGCGATCAAGGCGAGGGATCGCGGCTGATCCTCACCGGCAAGGGGCCGTTCGCGGTCGACAAGCTCGACGTGCTCAAGAACGATGATGGAACCGGCTACCGCATCGCCATCGACATGTCGGCGGCCTCGGATCGCGAGTTCGATGAAGCCCTTGCCAACCAGGCGCTGACCACTGGCTCGACCGTCTCCACCGACAAGGGCGCCAGGGTCGGCACCGGGCCGGTCTCCAATCCGGGGCATCGCTTCACCGTCGTCATCGATCCCGGCCATGGCGGCATCGACGGTGGCGCCGAAGGTCTCAACGGCACCATCGAGAAGAACGTCACGCTGGCCTTCGCCACCGAATTGCGCGACAAGCTCGCCGCCGTCGGCAGCTACGACGTGTTCATGACGCGCGAGACCGACGAATTCCTGCGGCTCGACGACCGCGTGCGCATTGCCCGCCAGCACGAGGCGGACCTGTTGATCTCGATCCATGCCGACACGATCAGCGTCAAGGGCATCAGAGGCGCCACCGTCTACACCGTCTCCGACAAGGCATCCGACCCGGAAGCGCAGGCGCTGGCCGATCGCGAAAACCTTTCCGACCAGTTCGCCGGCATGGTGATCAAGGACGACAACAAGGAAGTCACCGACATCCTGATCGACCTGATCCGCCGCGAGACACATAATTTCTCGATGAGCTTTGCCCACACGCTGGTCGGCCAGCTGTCCACCAGCGTCGGCCTGATCAACAATCCGCAGCGCTCGGCAGGCTTCAAGGTGCTGAAGGCGCCCGATGTGCCGTCGGTGCTGGTCGAACTCGGCTATCTCTCCAACGCCAAGGACGAGGCGCAACTGCTCGACGCCGACTGGCGCGGCAAGGCGGCGCAGAGCATCACCAACGCCGTCGCTTTGTTTGCCTCCGCCAAGATGGGAACGGGAACCGGAGGCTGAGATGGCCGCCGCCGCCCACAACCAGAGGCAGCGTTGCACGACGACAACACCGGGCGCTTTTATTTCCGGTGGGGGATGCAGAAATCGGGCGCTGCCCCATTTTGTCCACATGGTGGCGACATGGGTTTTCCATCACGGATCGGGACCATTGCGAAGGCTTGCGCGAAAGGCGGCTTCGTCTAGGAAATTCCCGAACCTCGGACTGGAGCGGGCATGATTCGTCTCATCGGCTATTTCTTTGGTATCGGCACGACGCTGGCGCTTCTGGTTGCCGCGGGCGTGGCGATATACATCAGCCATCTGTCGAAGGACCTGCCCGACTACGAAGTGCTGGCCAAGTACGAGCCGCCGGTGACGACCCGGATCCATGCCTCCGACGGCTCGCTGATGGCAGAATATGCGCGCGAACGGCGGCTCTATCTGCCGATCCAGGCGGTTCCGGACCGGGTCAAGGCGGCGTTCCTGTCGGCCGAGGACAAGAATTTCTACAACCATCCCGGCATCGACATCACCGGGCTTGGCCGCGCCGTCTACGTCAACCTGCAGAATGTGGGCTCGGGCAGGCGCCAGGTCGGCGCCTCGACCATCACCCAGCAGGTGGCAAAGAACTTCCTGCTGTCCTCGGACCAGACCTACGAGCGCAAGATCAAGGAGATGATCCTGGCCTTCCGCATCGAGCAGGCGTATTCGAAGGACCGCATCCTCGAGCTCTACCTCAACGAGATCTTCTTCGGTTTCGGCGCCTATGGCGTTGCGGGCGCGGCGCTGACCTATTTCGACAAGTCGGTCAACGAACTCACCGTCGCGGAAGCCGCCTATCTGGCGTCGCTGCCGAAAGGTCCCAACAACTACCATCCCTTCAAGCATGCCGACCGCGCCATCGAGCGCCGCAACTGGGTCATCGACCAGATGGTCGAGAATGGCTACGTGACGCGCGAGGAAGGCGACAAGGCCAAGGCCGAGCCGCTCGGCGTGACGCCGCGCCGCAACGGCTCCTATCTGTTTGCGGGCGAATACTTCACCGAGGAAGTGCGCCGCCAGATCATCGCGCGCTATGGCGAGAACGCGCTCTATGAGGGCGGCCTGTCGGTGCGCACGACGCTCGATCCGAAGATCCAGCTCATCGCCCGCAAGTCGATGCAGAACGGTTTGCTCAAATACGATACGCTGCGCGGCTATCGCGGACCGGTGACGCATATCGACGCTTCCGGCGACTGGGGCGTGGCGCTGGGCGCCGTCAAGGGCTTGGAAGACGTGCCGGAATGGTCGCTTGCCGTCGTGCTCGACAGCTCGGATACCGGCCTTTCCATCGGCCTGCAGCCGAAGCGGCAGATTTCAGGCGATATCGTCAAGGAACGCGTCGAAGGCACCGTCAGCAAGGAAGACATGAGCTTTGCCATGCGCCATGTGGTCGACGGCAAGACGGTCAAGGCCAAGTCGCCGGCCGACGTGCTGCAGCCGGGCGATGTCATCTTCGTGCAGAAAAACGAAGGTTCGGACGGCGCCTATACGCTGCGCCAGGTGCCGGAAGTGGAGGGCGGCCTGATCGCCATGGATCCGCATACCGGCCGCGTGCTGGCCATGGTCGGCGGCTTCTCCTATGCGCAGTCGGAGTTCAACCGCGCCACGCAGGCGATGCGCCAGCCGGGCTCGTCGTTCAAGCCGATCGTCTATTCGGCCGCGCTCGACAATGGCTATACGCCGGCCTCGGTGATCATGGACGGACCGATCACCATCCAGAGCGGCAACACGACCTGGACGCCGAAGAACTATGACGGCACGGTCGCCGGCCCCGCGACCTTGCGCTCCGGTATCGAAAAGTCGCGCAATTTGATGACGGTGCGGCTGGCCAACGACATGGGCATGAAGCTGGTGGTGGAATATGCCGAGCGCTTCGGAGTCTACGACCATCTGGCGCCGTATCTGCCAATGGCGCTGGGCTCCGGCGAGACGACCGTGATGCGCATGGTGTCGGCCTATTCGATCATGGCCAATGGCGGCAAGTCGATCAAACCCTCGCTTATCGATCGCATCCAGGACCGCTACGGCAAGACGGTGTTCAAGCAGGACGAGCGCGGCTGCGAAGGCTGCAATGCGTCCGAATGGAACAACCAGCCTGAGCCGGAACTGGTCGACAATTCCGAGCAGGTGCTCGACCCGATGACCGCCTACCAGATCACCTCGATGATGGAAGGCGTCGTCCAGCGCGGCACCGGCGCTACCATCGCCGAACTTGGCCGCCACATTGCCGGCAAGACCGGTACGACCAATGACGAGAAGGACGCCTGGTTCATCGGCTACACGCCGAACCTCGTCGTCGGCCTCTATATGGGCTTTGACACGCCGAAAGGGCTTGGCAAGGGCGCGACGGGTGGTGGTCTGGCGGCGCCCATCTTCAAGGATTTCATGCGCGTTGCGCTGGACGGCACGCCCAATGTCGACTTCAAGGTGCCGGAAGGCATGAACCTGGTCGCCATCAACCGCAAGACCGGCATGCGTGCCGCGGCGGGCGATGCCGGCACCATCATCGAAGCCTTCAAGCCCGGCACCGGCCCCGCTGACAGCTATTGGGTGATCGGCATGGGGGCCGACGGCTCCAATGGCGCCGGGGGACCGCTGTCGCCGCAGGCGACGGAAGCCATCCAGGCGCCCGGCGGCGGGCTTTACTGACGATCTGACTTCTTATGTTGAATGGGCTGGCCTGTTAAGCCGGCCCATTTCGCTTTACAGGCAGCAATGCCGTCCCTATGTATCGCGCCGACCCAAGCGCCACTTCAAAAACAGGACAGAACAACCAGCCATGCGCGCGGAAACGCAGAACATTGTCGATGAGATCAGGCAGGCGATAACCCTGCTGAGGAGGCATCTTTGACTGGGATCAGGCCATAAAGCGGCTTGAATACCTGAATGTGCGGGCCGAGGACGCCAGCCTCTGGAACGAACCACTGGAAGCGCAAAAGCTGATGCGCGAGCGTCAGGGCCTCGAAGAAGGCATTGCTGCGGTCAAGGGCCTGACGCAGGCACTGGAAGACAATATCGGCCTGATCGAGCTTGGTGAGGAAGAGGGCGACGAGGGCGTGGTCGCCGAGGCCGAAGCCGCCATCCGCTCGATGCAAGGCGAAGCCAAGGCCCGCCAGGTCGAGACGCTGCTGTCGGGCGAAGCCGACGCCAACGACACCTATCTCGAAGTCCATGCCGGCGCCGGCGGCACCGAGAGCCAGGACTGGGCCTCGATGCTGTTGCGCATGTATACGCGCTGGGCCGAACGGCGCCGCTTCAAGGTCGAAGTGCTGGAAGTCCATGACGGCGAAGAGGCCGGCATCAAATCCGCTACGCTCTTGATCAAGGGCCACAACGCCTATGGCTGGCTGAAGACCGAATCCGGCGTCCATCGCCTCGTGCGCATTTCGCCCTATGACAGCAATGCGCGCCGCCATACGTCCTTCTCCAGCATCTGGGTCTATCCGGTCGTCGATGACAGGATCGAGATCGACGTCTCGGAATCCGACGTGCGCATCGACACCTACCGCTCGTCCGGTTCGGGCGGCCAGCACGTCAACACGACGGATTCGGCTGTCCGCATCACGCATATCGCGACCGGCATTGCGGTCGCCTGCCAGGCCGAGCGCTCGCAGCACAAGAACAAGGCGAAGGCCTGGGAAATGCTGCGCTCGCGCCTCTACGAGGAAGAGCTGAAGAAGCGCGAAGCGGTGGCCAACGCCACCGAGGCGTCGAAGAGCGACATCGGCTGGGGACACCAGATCCGTTCCTATGTGCTGCAGCCCTACCAGTTGGTGAAGGATCTGCGCACCGGCGTCGAAAGCACCAGCCCGTCGAGCGTGCTCGACGGCGATCTCGACGACTTCATGGAAGCCTCGCTGTCGCAGCGCATTGAAGGCGGGGCGGGCGAAGCGGTGGCCGACCTCGACTAAGACACGTCCATATCCTCAAGGCGTCGGGCAAAGGAGAGACCGATGACTCGCAAGCTCAGCGGAAAGTGCTTTTGCGGCGCGGTCCACTATGAGGTGGCGGACGAATTCGTCTATGCCGCGAATTGCCATTGTTCGAACTGCCGGCGCACCACAGGTTCGGCTTTCAAGCCGTTCGCCGGCATCGAACGCGACAAGTTCGCCCTTGCCGAAGGGCATCACGGGCTCATCCATTTCGGTGACGACAGCGGCCACGATGCGCATTGCAGCCGCTGCGGCTCGCTGCTCTATTCGCTGGTCCGCGACGGCGCCTATGTCCATGTCGCCATGGGCACGCTGGTCGACGATCCGACGATCCGGCCGACGGCGCATATTTTCGTCGGCTCCAAGGCGCCGTGGTTCACCATCGCCGACGACCTGCCGCAATATGAAGGACACGCCTCCGACGGCTAATGCTTCTTGGGCATCGCGTCGTTAATCTCTCATTAACCAAGCCGGCGCACCCTTTTGGACGGCAGATGTCGGCGCGCGGGGTGCGGCACTGTAGCACCTATGCACTTCTTGCGCCGACCAAGGAATCAGCCCAGCATCTCGGGCTGAGGGGTGAAAAAGCATTTATGGCCGGACGCGGCATATCTGCGAGCTGACGATTCGGCCACTGGGAAGACACGTTCCAAGAACGGGCAAGCAAACGCTTGATGCTCGCTTGAAAGGAACGTTTCCATGTCTGCTGCCATAGTCCGATCGGCCAGAGCCGTTCAACCGGCTGGCCGACTTTTGTTTTCCCTGTTCGTGATCGGCGCGATCGCGGGCCTGACCGCTCCCGGCTTCGCCCATGACGCCAAGCCGACGGCGGCGAAGCCGCTAGGCTGGAGTTATCCCTTCGCCTGCTGCGCCAACTATGACTGCCGCACCACCCATACGGGCGAGGTGCTGGAAAAACCCGAGGGCTATGTCATCGCCGGAACGGGGGAGGTCGTTCCGATGAGCGACAAGCGGGTCAAGGACTCACCCGACGGCGATTTCCACTGGTGCGCGCACCAGGCTGGTCTCGACGCCGGCAAGACGATCTGCCTGTTCGTACCGCCGCGTTCCTACTGACGGCTGTCGACAAAGTTCATCGGAAGGCAGGCCGTAGTTCCAGAATTTCTTTTGGCGGCAGAGCGTCGGCTCTCACCGCCTAAAACCGCTGCCACCACACGTTCGCGAAGATCATTGGAAAGACGTCGGGTCATCAGATGCTGGCCTCCACTCCAGCCAGCATCTTGAATCACAAAACCGACAAAATCGGGAATCCCCTTCGATTCCGTAAAGGCGTGAACCGCTCTAGGTGTTTTTGTGCTTGCGTCACACGGAAGGAGCGACTGCTGAGGCGAAGTCGCGATATGAGCGCAGGGGGCGGCCCAGAAGCGCCGTCAGGCGCTCGACGTCGCCGGCCTCAGGCAGCATCCCGTCGGTGAAGAAGCGCTCGCCCATCAGGCGCATGTCGTAAGCCATCCAGGCGGGCAAGACCTGCTTGAGATTTTGCTCAAAGGCCTCTGCATTGTCGCCGCTGTAGCTGATCGGGCGGGCAAGCACGTCTGACCAGATTGCGGCAATATCCGTCCCGGTCAGTGTCTGCGGACCGACGAGGTTGATCCGGTCGAGCGCCAGCGGCTCCTCGGACTGTTCGCGGCGCAGCAGCTCAAGAGCGGCGATCTCGGCGATATCACGGGCGTCGATCATGGCGAGACCCTTGGCGCCGATCGGCATTGGGTAGATGCCATAGCCGGTGATGGTGTCTTCGATCATCAGATCGTTCTGGATGAAGTAAGCCGGGCGCAAGATCGTAGCCTTGAAGTCCATCTGCTCGATCATTCGCTCGACACCGAACTTGCCCGCGAAATGCGGCACGTTCACATAGGCGTCAGCGTGGATCACCGACAGATAGACGATCCGCTCGATGCCGGCCGATCGGGCGACGTTCAGCGCGATCAAAGCCTGGGTGAATTCATCCGGTACCACGGCGTTCAAGAGGAACAGCGTGGAAACCCCGGACATGGCTTTGCGCAGCGAGTCGACGTCGAGAAAGTCGCCTTGTACGACGGATACGCCTGCCGGGAAGCCCGCCTTCGACGGATCGCGCACGAGAGCACGGACATCGGCGCCGCGCTTGACGAGGTGTTCGACGACTTGGCGGCCAATATTGCCGGTGGCGCCGGTAACGAGAATGGTCATGAAATTTCTCCTGTTGGATTGCTTGACACCTCCAATATGTGTGGCTCAGAAAGCGCACAGTAGACGGTAATTTTAGACACGTCGTCTCACTGGTGGGACACTCATGGATCTTCTTGCCCTCGCCGATTTCAATCTCGTTGCCCGCCATGGTGGCTTCGGCAAAGCGGCAAGGGCCACCGGCCGGCCCAAGGCAACGTTGTCCCGGCGCGTTGGAGAATTGGAAAGCAGTCTTGAGTTGCGCCTGTTTGAACGGGGTGCGCGTAACCTGAAGCTGACCGAGGAAGGACGGGCGCTCTTCGAGCGGACGGGGGCGTTGCTCGCCGAGCTGGACGAGACGGCTTCGGCGATTGCCTCGGGCGGTCAGAGGCCCAAGGGCAGATTACGGATCAGCGCACCTTTGCATTTTTCGCAGACCGCAATGGGGAGGATCGCTGCGGGTTTTGCCCTTAAGTATCCGGAAGTGAAGCTTGAAGTGACGACTGAGGACCGGCATGTCGACATGATCGAGGAAGGCTACGATCTGGTAATCCGGGTCAATCCAGATCCCGATGAAAGCCTGGTCGGACGGGCGTTTCTCCGCGACCGCCTGGTCGTTGTGGCGAGCCCCGACCTTCCTCGTACGACCGCTGGGCTCGCCGCTCCTGGCGTTGCTCGCGGGACAGGCGAGCGGCAAACTTGGCACGTGAAGACACAAGCTGGCCGCTCAACAATTACAATCGAACCTGTCCTCGCTTTGTCAACGCTCATCATGGTCCGCGATGCGGTGCGGTCCGGCGTCGGTGCAGCGCGTCTTCCCATTTCGTTGGTGGCCCACGATCTGGCTGACGGCACACTGGTGAATTGGGGGGATATTGACGGCCCCGAGATCGCTCTATGGACGCTCTACCCATCCCGGCGGCTGCTCAGCGCGCGTGTGTCGGCGTTCATGGATTTTCTAAAACAGGCTTTCCCAAATGGGACGCCGGACGAACTAGCTGCCTATATTGGCAGGTGACGACAGAGCGCTCAGCCAGAACGCCGCTCGGCTCTATCGATCAGAGCCTGCTGACAGACGGTTGTCAGGAGCCTCCCTTTATGGTGCCTTTGCCGCATGGCGCGGCGGGCAACGGAGAGGAAAGCTTTTTATGACCATCAAGGCCAGCTGTCACTGCAGGGCGACGACATTCGAGGTTTCGCAGGCGCCCGAGACAGTAACGCAATGCACCTGCTCGTTCTGCTCCAAGCGCGGCTCGCTGTGGGCCTACTACGTTCCGTCGCAATTCAAGCTCACCAGCCCGGCAAAGAATGTCTCCGTCTATCAATGGGGATCGAAGACCGTCAAACACGGGTTTTGCGCCATTTGCGGCTGCGGCACCTTCACCGAAACGCCGGACTGGTCGACCGGCAAACCCGACTTCGACAACCCCAAGATCTCGGTCAATTCACGGCTGTTCGACGATTTCGACCTCGACAAGGTCGAGGTGGTCGTCATCGACGGCAAGAATCTCTGGTAGTCGGCCGCATCCACCGAAGCAGAAGAGCGGCGCAAGCGGGGGAAAAGCCGCTTTCGCCGTTCCGCTTTTCGCCGTATTTCATGGTACAAGACCCGTGGAAGGGCTGATATGCGCGGGCCGCAAAGGCCGCGGTTTGGAGAGGGACGATTTCGATGAAAAAGACTGTGCTCGTCGCCGTTGCGACGGCTGTGTTGGTGAGCGCCTGCACGACCACTGATCCATATACCGGCGATCAGAAGATTTCCAACACCGCCGCGGGTGCAGGCCTTGGTGCCCTGGCCGGCGCCAGCCTTGGTCTGCTTGCCGGCGGCAATGACCGCCGCAATGCGCTGATCGGGGCCGGTATCGGCGCGCTGGCCGGCGGCGCCATCGGCGCCACGATGGACCAGAACGAGGCTGAATTGCGCCGCCAGCTGCAGGGCACCGGCGTCAGCGTCACCCGCACCGGTGACCAGATCATCCTCAACATGCCGTCCGACATTACGTTCAACGTCGACCAGGATGCGGTGAAGCCAGGTTTCTACCAGGTGCTGAATTCGGTGGCGTTGGTGCTGAACAAGTTCCGCCAGACCACGGTCGACGTGTTCGGCCACACCGATTCGACCGGTGGCGACGAGCACAATTTCGATCTGTCGCAGCGCCGTGCTTTGGCGGTCGCCAACTATCTGTCGGGACAGGGCGTCGATTCGCGCCGCTTCGCCGTCACCGGCTTCGGCAAGACCCGTCCGATTGCATCCAACGCAACGTCGGCCGGCCGCGCGCAGAACCGGCGCGTCGAGATCCAGCTTTCGCCGCTTACCTGATCAGGTCGGCATCGACATGCGAAGGCGGCCCCGTAAGGGGCCGTTTTCATTTTGGCGCTCGGGTTCGCCAAACGATCTAAAGAATTAGATTTTTCTAATATTTTCTTCCCGCAGACCTTGGAAAGGACTAGCATCGGCGCTGTTCCAGAGGGGATGGGGCGGTACAAATGGCCGCGCGATCATCATTCTTCTTTCGCCCCGGTCTTGCGCGGCCAGATCGTGAAATCTGGGAGGAATGCATGACAAGAACAGCTCGCCTTGGGCGTTGCGGCGTCCTCGTTTTGACTGGTGTGATCTCTGCCTGGTGCGGAATGGCCTCGGTCCGAGCCGAAGACGCGAACAAGGCCGACATCGAAGCCTTGAAAAAGTCGCTCGCCAAATATGAGGACTACACGGCCGCCATCCGCGACCTTTATCTGTCGACCGTCGGGTGCGTCTACTACTCCGGGGAAAAGATCGCCGGCGCAATGGACTATCCGAAGGGCGCCATGGGCATCCATTTCGTCAATGTTCCCAGCGTCGGCCAGAAACTCGACCCGATGAAACCCAATGTCTTGATCTACGAGCCGACCAAGAAAGGCTTGAAGCTGGTTGGCGTGGAATGGCTGGTGCCCCTGACGCCAGACACCAAGGAAGCTCCAAAACTCTTTGGCCAGACCTTCATGGGGCCGATGGAAGGGCACTATCCGCTCATTCCGAGGGAGTTCGTCCACTACGACCTTCATGCCTGGCTGTTCAAGGACAACCCGAACGGCATGTTCAGCCCGACGAACCCGAACGTGAAATGCAGCAAGGCCGAGTTTCCGATGCTGGAAAAACCGACCAAGATGATGCCCGGCCCGATGTGACGGACGAGATGTGATCGCGGCAGGCAAGCCGGGTGATCGGCTTGCCCTGCGAAAACGAAAATCGGAAGTCAGACCTTGGCGACGATCTTCATGAAGGCCGGCATGTCATCGCCGAAGCCGACGGTGCCGTCATTGTCGTCGCCGCCGCGATTGTTGCGGGCAGGGCGGCTGTTGCTGGCGCGCTGCGGCCTCGTGTCGCCGCGTTCGGGAGCACGGTTCTCGTTGTTGCGATCGGAGACCTTGCGCTCGCTGTTTTCGGAGCGGATCGATTCCTTGCGATGACGCCGTTCGCCGATGTCGGCGACCGCGGCTTCGGCCACGACCGGCTGTTCCTCGCGTGCGGCTTCTGCCGGGGCAGCTTCGCCGGGCTTGGCGTGACGCTCGCGCGGCTTGCGCTCGCCGCGATCCTTGCGGTCCTCGTCCTTGCGGCCGGCGCGGCGCGGGGCGCCACGGCCACGGCGGGGCGCTTCGTCCTCGCCGCCTTCGCTGGCGACCACCGTCGACAGGTCGCCGTCATGCCACTCGATCTTGTTGCCAATCAGCCGCTCGATGGCGTCGATGTATTTGGTGTCCGACTTGGTGGCGATGGTGAAGGATTTGCCCGAACGTCCGGCGCGGCCGGTGCGGCCGATGCGATGGACATAATCTTCGGCGTGGATCGGCACATCGTAGTTGAAGACGTGGCTGACATCGGGGATGTCGAGGCCGCGCGCGGCGACGTCGGACGCCACCAGGTAGCGCAGCTTGCCGTCGCGGAAATTGGCCAGCATCTGCATGCGGGCGCGCTGATCCATGTCGCCATGCAGGGCCCCGGCGTCGAAATCATACTTCAAGAGCGAGCGGAACAGTTCCGACACTTCGACCTTGCGGTTGCAGAAGATGATGGCGTTCTTCAGCTCGGCGTCTTCGGCCTTCATCAGATTGCGCAGCGTCTCGCGCTTGTCCCAAGGCTTCGAGCCTGACTTGACCAGTCTCTGGATGATGTTGGTTGCGGCGGACGCCGCCTTCGAGACCTCGACGCGCACCGGCGCATGCAGGAATTTCTCGGTGAGCTTGGTGATTTCCGGAGGCATCGTCGCGGAGAAGAACAGCGTCTGCCTTGTGAACGGGATCATTTCGCAGATACGCTCGATGTCGGGGATGAAGCCCATGTCGAGCATGCGGTCGGCTTCATCGATGACGAGGATCTCGACGCCGTTGAGCAACAGCTTGCCGCGTTCGCGGTGGTCGAGCAGGCGGCCGGGCGTGGCGATCAGCACGTCGGCGCCGCGCTCGAGCTTCTTGTCCTGCTCGTCGAAGGAGACGCCGCCGATCAGCAGCGCGATGTTGAGCTTGTGGTTCTTGCCGTATCGGATGAAATTCTCTTCGACCTGCGCGGCGAGCTCGCGCGTCGGTTCGAGGATCAGCGTGCGCGGCATGCGGGCGCGGGCCCGGCCTTTTTCGAGGCGGGTGAGCATCGGCAGCACGAAGGAGGCGGTTTTGCCGGTGCCGGTCTGGGCAATGCCCAGAATATCCTTGCCGAGCAGCGCATGCGGGATGGCGCCGGCCTGGATCGGCGTCGGCTTGCTATAGCCGGCATCGGTGACTGCGGAAAGGACCTTGGGCGACAGGCCGAGGTCTGAAAAGGTCAACGCTTCTGGAGCGGTCGTGGTGTCTGAGGACAAGTGTTGTTGTCTTTGGCTGGTTCGGGGAAGCGCAACGGCATTCGTCGCGGCAAGCACAGCGTGCCTGCAAGATTGGTATTGCGATTAGGCGCAAGCCCGCGATTTGTCAACAGAAACGGGCGGGATTGGCGCGATTGTGAAACGTAAGCTTAATCGCGATGCTTAATCAGGTAGTGTCTTTTTGCGCCGGCTCAATAGCGAAACTGCTCGGCGAGAATGCGTTCGTTCCACGAATGGTTGGGGTCAAACAGCAGCGTCGCCGTCGCGCTCAGTGATTCCCGAACCGTGACGGAAGCCACCGCCTTGACCTCGGTGTGGTCGGCAGCGGCGTTCACCGGGCGCTTTTCCGGCTCCAGAATATCGAAGCGAACGGTCGCCTGGTTGGACAAAAGGGCGCCCCGCCAACGGCGCGGCCGGAACGGGCTGACCGGGGTCAGCGCGAGCAGCGGTGCGTCGAGCGGCAGGATCGGCCCGTGCGCCGACAGATTGTAGGCGGTGGAGCCGGCCGGCGTCGCGATCATCACGCCGTCGCAGTTCAGTTCCTCGATCCGGACCTGTTCGTCGACGGTGATGCGGATTTTTGCGGTCTGATAGGATTGGCGCCACAGCGCCACTTCGTTGATGGCAAGTGCTGAAACCGTCTCGCCCTCATGCGTCACCGCCAGCATCTCCAGCGGCCGGATCGTTTCGGCGACGGCGGCGGCGATGCGTTCGGTGAGGCCGCCGACGCGGTATTCGTTCATCAGGAAACCGATGGTGCCACGGTTCATGCCGTAGACCTTCTTTCCCGTGCTCATCGTGTCGCGCAAGGTCTGCAGCAGGAAGCCGTCGCCACCCAGCGCCACCACCACCTCGGCGTCCTCGAACGAGGCCTGGCCATAGCGGGCCGACAGGCTTTCCATCGCCGCCCTGGCATCGGCGGTGTCGGACGAGACGAAGGCGAGACTGGCGTTGCTCATGACTTCCCGATGGCGGTCGGCGGCGGTTGCGTGGGGTAGCATGGGCAAGCGCATCTGCAAAGGGAGGCCGCGTCCGGTCCCACCGCGGCTGCGCCGGATCGAAAACCGGTGGCTCTCGCTTCATGTCGCCGGAGAGGCGAATGTGATGGTTAAGAGCGAGCTTAAACACTCGTAAAGCCCGATCGATCATGTTAGCCGGCAGAGGATGGGTGGCTGGGGGCTAGCCAGTTGAGACCTGTCTATTGCCGGTGACACGCCTGATTATCGTCTTCCTCATGCTGGGAAGTTTCGCGCTTCTCTTCGCCGAACTTGTGCGGCAGTCCGAGGACATGAGTTCCAGGCCAAGGCCGACGGCCTCACGCTGCGGCGACGCCAGCATGCCATGCCCGCAGAACGCATTGTAGGCTGAAGCCGCAAGCGACCGCCGACGGCGCGGCGGCAATCCCTCACCCATTGCCTGAATCTGTAGGTTTGACGGCATCGACCACGCGTCGTCGACGTCTGGGCCAGCAAAAAGATATTGACTGTATGTTTAGTAACTAATACCTTTGTGGACATACCGAGTTGGTCAGCCGGCATCCGCCGGTGAATGACCACCAGGACGAAGGGAACATACGGACTCGAGGCGGCAATGCCGCCGGTCCCGACAATGGGAGACAATAAGCATGCAGCTGAAATCCACCGCGACGGCGCTCGGCCTGTCGCTGCTGGCGATGACCGGCATTGCCCGCGCCGATGGCGAACTCCAGATCTACAATTGGGGCAACTACACCAGTCCGGAGCTGATCAAGAAGTTCGAGGACACCTACAAGATCAAGGTCACCGTCACCGACTACGATTCCAACGACACCGCCTTGGCCAAGGTCCGCCAGGGCGCTTCCGGCTACGACATCGTCGTGCCCTCGGCCAGTGTCATGCCGATCTGGATCAGCGAAGGCCTGCTGCTGGAAACCGATCCCAACACGATGGAGAATTTTAGAAATGTCGATCCGAGATGGGTCGATGTGCCGTTCGATCCCGGCCGCAAATACTCAGTGCCGTGGCAATGGGGCACGACCGGCATCTCGGTCAACAAATCGGTCTATGCGGGCGATCCGAACACGTCCGCGATTTTCCTCGATCCGCCGCCGGAACTCGTCGGCAAGATCAATGTCGTGCCCGAAATGGGGGACATCATGTTCCTGGCCATTGCCTATGAGGGCGGCAAGTATTGCACCGACGACAAGGCGCTGCTGAAGAAGGTGCATGACAAGCTTGTCGAGGCGAAGGGCAAATGGCTATCGCTCGATTACGCTGCCGTTGATGGCCTCGGCCGAGGCGACATTGCCGCCGGCGTCAACTGGAACGGCATATCGCTGCGCGAGCGGATTGAGAACGACAAGATCGTCTACGGCTATCCCAAGGAAGGCTTTCCGATCTGGATGGACAATGTCGCGGTGCTCAAGGACGCCAAGAACGTCGAGAACGCCAAGCTCTTCCAGAATTTCATCATGGACCCGAAGAATGCCGCGCTGATCTCGGCCTTCGCGCACTACGCCAACGGCATCAAGGGCTCCGAGCCCTTCCTGCCGGACGACATGAAGGGAGCACCCGAAGTGGATGTTCCGGCCGAATTTGCCGACAAGGGCCAGTTCATGCCGACCTGTCCCGCCGACATCCAGGCGCTCTACACCAGGATCTGGACCGACCTGCAGAAATAGCCGCGCCGTCAACCGAACCTGACCAACATCCTTCGGGCCGCACCCTGCGGCCCGGCCATTCTCAGATGCGGTCCAGCCGCCGCGGGAGATTTTCGATGTCCGATCTCGACCTTTGCTACATGCCGGCCAGCGAGGCGTTGCGGCTGTTCAAGGCGAAGAAACTGTCGCCTGTCGACCTGATGCAGGCGACAATCGACCGCGCCGAGGCGACCAAGGCGACGATCAACTGCTTCACTTTCGAGCATTTCGACGAGGCGATGGCTCTCGCCAGGAAGGCGGAAGCCAAATACGCCAAGGGCGCCAAAACCGGGGCGCTGGAAGGCCTGCCGATCGGCATCAAGGATGAGAGCTACATCAAGGGCAAGCCGACCTCGCATGGCTCGCTGCTTTCGAAGGACGCCATTGGTGGCCACACGTCGACGATGAACGAGCGTGTCATGAAGGCCGGCGGCATAGTGCATGCCCGCACGGCGACACCCGAATTCAGCTGCGCCGGTTACACCTGGTCGAAGCGCTGGGGCGTGACGCGCAACCCCTGGAATCCGGATTATACGCCGGGCGGGTCGTCGGGCGGTTCGGCGGCGACGCTGGCCTCGGGCACATCGTCGATTGCCACCGGCTCGGACATTGCCGGCTCGATCCGCATCCCGGCCTCGGCCTGCGGCCTGGTCGGCTTCAAGCCGCCTTACGGCCGCAACCCCGACGAGCCGCCCTTCAACCTCGACTTCTATTGCCACACCGGGCCGCTGGCCCGAAACGTTGGCGATGCGATCCTGCTGCAGAATGTCATGGCCGGGCCGAGCCCGCTCGACATCGCCACGCTTCGCCCGAAACTGCGCCTGCCCAACGACTACAAGCCGATCAAGGGCTGGAAGATCGCCTTTTCCATGGATCTTGGTTCTTTTGAGGTTCACCCTGACGTGCGCAAGAACACGCTCGCTGCCTGCGACGTGTTCTGCTCGCTCGGCGCTACCGTCGAGGAGGTCGACCTCGGCTGGGGCGACGAGGTGCTCAAGGCGGGCATGGCCTATCTGGAGCATCTTTTCGGCGCCTCGCTGTCGCCACTGCTCGCCAAGCACGGCAAGGACATGACCAGCTATGCCAGGCAGTTTGCGCAGGATGGGCAGAAGTCGAAGGCGACGGATTTTGTCGCGACCCTGGACGTAGCGGCCAGGATGTACCAGATGCTGGGGCCGTTGCTGGAAAAATACGACGTGCTGATCTGCCCGACAAACGCGCTTCCGGCGGTGCCGGCGGAATTCGATCAGACCAAAGGCAAGGTCGAGATCAACGGCGAGCAAGTAAACCCGTCGCTGGGTTGGGTGATGACGACGCCGTTCAACATGCTGAGCCGCTGCCCGGTTCTGTCCGTGCCGTCGGGCCGCGCCGCCAATGGCGTGCCGACCGGCATCCAGATCGTCGGCCGCACCTATAGCGACGCCGATGTTTTCCGGGCGGCGATGGCCTATGAGACGGCTCAGGGTCAATGGTACATGAATGCGGGGACGCGCCCGTCGCTCTGAGTCCGCAACGCGCCGGCGTGCCAAAGCAGCGGCGGGATGTTTTCGCCGGGGAAAGGCTTGACGACAATGGCGCAACGCAAAGCCACCGCTGAGGCGGGAAAAGACAGGGCGACCAAGGGTGCAGCGAACGACGCCGCGCCCAAGGACCGCCGGCGCGAGCGCGGCGAAGCGAGCATCCAGCGCATCATCGACGCCACCATCGAGCTCATCGCGGAGGAGGGCTTGGCTAGCGTCACAATGCAGCGCATCGCCGAGCATGTCGGCTCGTCCAACGCGCTGGTGGTCTTTCATTTTCGCAGCAAGGAGAACCTGTTCCGGGCCGTTCTGCAGTATCTCAGCGATCAGTATGACGCGCTGTGGGTGACGCTGGTGCGGGCGCCCGGCCTGTCGCCTGTCGAGAGGGCGCTGGGCGCGGTCGATTGCGCGCAGCGCTTTGCCCGGCTGCATCCGAAATGGGTGTCGGTCTTCGTCGTGTTTTCCAGCGACCGCAAAAGCATGCAGATCTACAATGAAATCGGCCTGCCCAGCGATCTCGCCTACACCGCCGAAGCCCGCGATCTGCTGATAGAAATCGCCCGTGACGGCGGCTACACCGGCGTCGACATTGACACGTTATCGGAGAGCCTGAACTATCTGGTTCACGGCGCCTGGTATTGGGATCATCTCAACCCGTCCAGCCGTGACACCGACGTGCTGCGCAAGACCATGCTACTCCTGCTGCACCAGGCATTTCCGCGGCATTTTGAGTCGATGCGCTAGGCTCCCGATCAGGACGTTCCGAGCATCAAGCATGCGCTCAAACGTACCCTCGCCATTTGTTGTTTCGAGGTGCCACCCTCAGTTGGGGAAATCGTCAATAAGGGCTTTTTTAAGCAGTCCCTAATATATACGATTTGATCAGCCGGCCTGGCTCCCAAGCCCTCGGGCCGGTCAGGCCCGACAGTTCACGGATTCACCCCAATGATCTGTCGGGCCGCCTGGAAGTTTCCCTCGCTCAGGGACACGTTGGACTATGATAGGCGCATGCTCTGCATTTTTTGATCGAAAAGCGCGAGCTTGGTCATATAACCGATCCTGATCCTCGCGTCGCAGTGATCGCAGTTGAAGGCAGATATAACCTTCACCCACGAGCCCCTTTTTACGATTACATGGGAACAGTTGGGGCATTCAAATTTTAGGTACTCGTCCATCATTTTTTCTGAAATGGGCATGGAGCCACTCCCCCAGCAATGCACCGAAATTGAACGGTGGCGGTCTTCAGCTGAGCCACCAAGTGTGACTTGAACTTCCATGCTAAGCAATGGTTCCTGCCGGGGGCTTTGGGCTTACTGTGCAACAGACCAAAGTCGGAAATCGAAAAGCGCTTTGCCATCGGAAGGTATTAGATCCCCACGCCATTTCTTCGTCCCGCACTCCCTTGAGGGACCAAAGTCTGACTCGCACACGCATTGGGCCCAGACGGGCAACAGACGCTTTCTTGGCGGCCGCCTTGGAGGGTAAAATGCACCCGCCAATGCAGACGCATGCGTGAGTGCCGTTATTGGCCTTCCGATCATCCAGGAGGGGCTCCTGGTTTACAGCGGTTGCCAATTTCAAGCGCCTTCGAGGGCCGAAAAGTGATCATCGAGCTATTTGGTCCGGCCGGCTCAGGTAAGACCACTTTCGCTCATGCGCTTCAACGTCATCTGCAAGCACAAGGCTACGACGCCAAGGTAGTGCTTTCATATGAACCCGGTGTCCATCGCTCACCGCTAGACCCTGGTGGGTTCCGCTATGCACTACACCGTCTTGCCATATCAACGATCAGGACTGCCGCCTTTGCTTGTCACCCTATCGACAACGCCGAAGGGTTCAGACTGGCCGGCAAGCTGATAAGGATTCTGACGCCGAGAAATCCGATCTGGCTGATCAGGTTCAGTCAGTATCTCATGGCTCTCTCCCACGTTTGGCATCAACCGTACGACGCTCGTCAGATTGTGATCTTCGACCAAGGTTTTATCCAGCTTGTCGTTTCATTAGGCGTGTTCAGCGGCGTTTCGGACATAGAGAAACTTAAATCTGCTTTGGAACTGATCCCATCATCGCATCTCGCCATAGCTACCAGCGCGGCCGAGCCATTGCTGTCACAGCGCCTGAGTGCTCGGCTCCTTCGGCAGACCTATTTGGAGCGCATGTTCGAGGCGGATTGCAGAACCAACCTGCAATCGATCCCAATAATCGACCACGTAAAAAGCATCCTTCTCGGCAGCGGCAGGTTCGTATTGAGCATCGATACGTCGGATGAAGGCGGTCTGCAGGAAAGTGTAGCTCGAGTTGCAAGGGAGATTGGCGCGATGGGCTCTGATGGACAGTGCAAAGCTGCGGAAGCCT
This sequence comes from Mesorhizobium sp. P3_A2, assembly GCF_056403115.1. NCBI lineage: Bacteria > Pseudomonadati > Pseudomonadota > Alphaproteobacteria > Hyphomicrobiales > Phyllobacteriaceae > Mesorhizobium > Mesorhizobium sp. P3_A2. Next base: position 12,358 of record NZ_JBFUGC010000016.1, on the reverse strand, counting down.
AGCGCCCAACGCCGATAGAACTGCAGCCGCCCGTCGATATCGTGGCTGAGGATATTCTTCAGGTCGCCGGCAGGCGTCTCGGTGTTCGTCGTGTTCTCCAGCGACCGCAGAGCATGCGGATCTACAATGAAATCGGCCTGCCCAGCGATCTCGCCTACACCGCCGAAGCCCGCGAGAGCTGCTGATCGAGATTTCCCGCAGTGGCGGTTATACCGGCGTCGACATAGACACGCTGTCAGAGAGCCTGAACTATCCGGTTCACGGCGCCTGGTACTGGGATCATCTCAATCCATCCAGCCGTGACACCGACGTGCTGCGCAAAACCATGCTCCTCCTGCTGCATCAGGCGTTTCCGCGGCATGTTGAGTTGATGCCTTGATCCGCTAGGACACTGCCATAGGTGCCGGCGAGCTTGGCGCATTGCACCAGATACCCGTCGATCGGCTTGCCTTGGGTGTCGTACAATCGATTTCCAGAGGACACTATTGAGTTGTATCAGAAAACAATATACAACTTAAAAGAGCATTAGAGGGAGGGGTATGGATGCAGTTTTCAATTTGGCATTGGGCGATCTTGTTGCTGCTGATCGGCGTGCCCGTCTTCTTCGCTGTCCGGTCAGCACGCAAACCTTCACAGGATAAGAGCGATTTGGTGGGGTTTGGGGGGTGGCTTTTGCTGCTCGCACTCGGTCAGACCGTGTCGCCATTGCGCACACTGGGCGAATTCGCTGCATCAATCGAAGGTTACAAGCAGCTGATGACGCTTCCCTACGGTCCGTTGACGACCTATGGCGAGGTCGTGTTGTTGCTGGCATTTTTGGTGCTTCAGCTGGTTGTTACCATTGCTATGTTTCGGCGCAGTCCCCGTTTCAAGAGGCTGTTTCTGCTCCAGTGGATTGCAATCCCGGTCGTGTTCGTAGTCGACGTTGTTTGGGTCTCCGCTCTTATTCAGGTTCCGGTAAGCCAGATCCTTGCCGGAGATGCGCTGGTCAAGCCCATTGTTTCCTTCGTAGTATCAGGAATTTGGGTTGCCTATCTCTACAACTCCGTCAGGGTCAGAAACACGTTCGACAGGGCTGCGGCAAGTGCGCAGATCGCGACTGCCTTTCAGTAAGGCGGGGAGTTCGGTTTTTCGCTTGGCCGTCAGCAGTCCTCCTACGCCAAGGCTTCGGAGGACACTCCTTCGTCTAACGAGCTTCAGGTGGCTTGCCACCCGAAGCTCGAAGAGCGAAGGGTGGTGCCCCCGGACGGAATCGAACCGCCGACCTTCGGTTTACAAAACCGCTGCTCTACCAGCTGAGCTACAAGGGCACGGCGCTCCGGTTAGCATATTTGGTGCGCCAGTAAAGACAAAACTCCGTTTTCGATTGCTAATGGACCCGCCGGGCCTGCTGGCGCCGCCATGCTGAAAACCGCCAATTCCTTTCCTACATATTGTTGAGGTGCAATCGCCTGGTTAGGGGGCTCGCATGATCAGACTTGTCATCATTCTCCCGCTCGTCGTCATCGCCTGGTTTCTCGTGGTGAAGCTCATCAAGGATGTGAAGCGCGCCAACATCGACTGGACCGGTATCGCCACCATCGTCGGTTTCATCGCGATGGCGTTCTGGCTGCGGCATGTCACAGGAATGGGGTAGGGGAGCGAATAGCGAATAGGGAGTAGCGAATAGGGAAGCTTTAGCTCCCGAACGCCATTTCGCTACTCGCTACTCACTACTCGCTATTCGCTTTGCAACCCTCCAACCCTTCGCTGTGGCGCGAAGATCCACCGAGGCGACGAGACCCTTGCCGCAGCAGGGTTTTGCCGGCCCGTGAAAAAAATCAAAAACCGCTTCGAACCTTTTTCGGCGCCGCAACGACAGATGATCAAGAGGCGGACGGATCGCCTCTAGCAACGAAACAAGGAGATCATCATGTTCACGCGCAAAATCGCTTCGGCCCTCATTGCCTCCACCGTCGCCGCCACCTCGCTGGTCGGCACCGTCCAGCCCTCGGCCGCCCACAGCCATCACCACAACCGCGAAATCGGCATCGGCATCGCCGCCGGCGTAGGCGGCTTCGTCCTCGGCAGCCTGCTCAACCAGCAGCCGCGCACCGTCTATGTCGACGACGAGGGTGGTTCCTGGCACGTCCGCCGCTGCGCCAATCGCTACGCCAGCTACGATCCGTACTCCGACACCTATGTCGGCTACGACGGCTATCGCCACTACTGCCGCCTTTAACAGGTCGGTTTCAGGCAATGAAGTAGGGGCTCCACAGCCCCTTTTTCATTATTCGCGCTAGGATTTCTGCGTATCGATCGGCAAGCCTGCTGCGCGGCAGGCATCCGCAATCGCGCCTTGATGCGTGTTGCCCATCGCGGTGAGTTCGAAGCTGTCGTCGGCATCCGGGTAGATCTTGCCAAGGAAAGGCTCATAGTCAGCAGAGCCGCCGGCAGTGTTCCTTTCATCGACAGAGCCGCATACCACGACCTCTTTGCGGCCGTTCCCCCTGCGCTCGCCGGCAAGTATGGGTCCGAACCTCGCCGCGACGGGATTTTTCAAGTGCTGGCGCACGCCAATGGTGATGGTCTCCTCCAGGGCGAGCGAGATCGCAATCGGATCGGTGCGCTGGCTCGCGGCGGGTTCAGGTGGCGGCGGTGTCGTCGCCACGCAACCGCAAAGCGAAGCTAAGAGCAAAAGCTGGATCGTTTTCCGCATGCTCGCCCTTTTGCATGCCTGCGAAAGCCGCGGCAAGACGGGCAACGTCCATGTGGCCGGCGATGTACAGCGATTTTGCGAAAGTCTAGTCTGCCACCCGAGCGCCAATTGAGGGGAGGGTGGCTTGGACGAGCAGGACCCGAAGGAAGATCTGGTCGAAACGGCTTTTCGCAACGGCACCGTCACCACCGTCGGGCTCCTGCTCGCCTTTTCGCTGGGTTTCATCACCCACTGGGCCGCCAATCCCATTCCGTGGCGGGCCTACCACCTGGTCGCGGTCGTGCCGATCCTGATCGGTATCGCCTTGCAGATGCGGGCGCTTGCCATATTGCTCGACATCGCGTCGCTGCAACGACGCATTTTTGAGCGCGCCAACCGCATCTTCATCACCGGTCTCATCTTCACTGCCTGCGGCGTCGGCGGGGCGATCCTGCTCGATTTCTTCGAGATTTCGGTACGGAGCGCGTTGCCGGGCGCATGACGCCGAGAGACGATGGCCGATCTCTCGGGTCGCTCGCAGCCTGAAAATTCGGCTGATCAGCCTGACTTATGTCCGCCGATCATCTTGGTCACTTCTGCTGCGGCATCGCGCACCAGCGGCCCGATCTCGTCCAGCCGCTCCGGCGTCACCCGCACCGTCGGGCCGGAGACCGAAACACCGCCGATCGGCTCGCCGAACTCGTTGAAGATGGCGGCGGCCACGCAGCGCATGCCGGGATGGCGTTCCTCGTCGTCGACCGACCAGCCGCGATGCTTGATGACAGCCAGATCATGGGCGAGCGCCGAAATGTCCGACAGCGTCTTGTCGGTGAAGCGCTGCAGGCCCGACTTGCGCAGGATGGCGGCGACGCGTTCCGGCTCGAGCTGCGCCAGCACCGCCTTGCCGATGCCGGAGGCATGGAAGGAGCTGCGCGTGCCCGGCCGGAAGAAGGCGCGGATCGCCTGATGCGTCTCGACCTGGCTGACAAAAACCACGCAATCGTCCTCGGCGACGCCGAGATTGGCTGTCTCGCCGGTCTTTTCCATCAATTCCTGCATGACGATGCGGGCGCGGTCGACCAGCTTGCGCCGGCGCAGGAAGGCCGCGCCCATGCGGTAGGTCTCGACGCCGATCGACCATAGCTGGTCCGACGTATCGAATTCGACCATCCCGTGGTTCTGCAGCGTCGTCAGCATGCGGTAGGCGGTGGAGGCCGCTAGCTCACTGCGCGCCGCAATCTCGCTCAGCGACAGGCCGCTGCCTTCGGCGACGATGGCCAGGATGCGCAAGGCGCGGTCAAGCGACTGCACCGAACCGGCCTCGGCCGGGCCGTTGAAGGCGCGGGGACGGCCGCGCTGGCGTTTTTCGCTGGTCTCCATGGCGGCATTGTCGCCGATTTCTCCAAAAGCACAATGAAAAAGTTTTTCACTTATTTTTCGAGCCGGATTCGTGGAAAACGAAAAATCCAGTAAAATCAATCGATAGAAGCCGTTTTCTCGAAATGAAAAAATATTCTGAAAAAATTGAAAAATGAACGAGGCGCTGGCATTGTCAGCCAACCAACAATCTTGCGGAGGCTGGACATGGCCAGGATGCGCGCTGTCGATGCAGCGGTTCTAGTTCTCGAAAAGGAAGGCATTTCCTGCGGCTTCGGCGTGCCGGGCGCAGCGATCAATCCATTCTATTCGGCGCTGAAGGCGCGGGGCTCGATCCGTCACATACTGGCGCGCCATGTCGAGGCGGCCTCGCATATGGCTGAAGGCTACACGCGGGCCAAGGCCGGCAATATCGGCCTGTGCATCGGCACATCAGGTCCGGCCGGCACCGATATGATCACCGGGCTCTATTCGGCGGCGGCAGATTCCATTCCGATCCTGTGCATCACCGGCCAGGCGCCGCGGGCACGGCTGAACAAGGAGGATTTTCAGGCCGTCGACATCGCCGCCATCGCAGCGCCCGTCGCCAAATGGGCGGTTACGGTCATGGAGCCTTATCTCGTGCCGATGGCGTTGCAGAAGGCATTTCATTTGATGCGCTCGTCGCGGCCGGGTCCGGTGCTGATCGACCTGCCGGTCGACGTGCAACTGGCCGAGATCGAGTTCGACATCGACGCCTATGAGCCGCTCGTCCCGTTCAAGCCGGCCATGTCGCGCGCCCAGGCCGAAAAGGCGCTGGCGATGCTCAACGCGGCGGACAAGCCGCTGATCGTTGCCGGCGGCGGCATCATCAATGCCGATGCGTCGGATCTGCTGATCGAATTCGCCGAGATCACCGGCGTGCCGGTCATCCCGACGCTGATGGGTTGGGGAGCGATCCCCGACGACCACCGGCTGATGGCCGGGATGTGCGGGCTGCAGACTTCGCACCGCTACGGCAATGCGACGATGCTGGAGGCCGATTTCGTCTTCGGCATCGGCAACCGCTGGGCCAACCGCCACACCGGTTCGGTCGATGTCTACACCAAGGGCAAGAAGTTCATCCATGTCGACATCGAGCCGACGCAGATCGGCCGCGTCTTCGCACCGGATCTCGGCGTGGTCTCGGATGCCGGTGCGGCGCTGAAGATGCTGCTCGACGTCGCCACCGAATGGAAGACGGCGAGAAAACTGCGCGACTGGTCGGGCTGGGCGAAGGAGTGCCAGAGTCGCAAGAAGACGATGAAGCGCAAGACGCATTTCGACCAGGTGCCGCTGAAGCCGCAGCGCGTCTACGAGGAGATGAACAAGGCCTTCGGCCGCGACACCACCTATGTCACCACGATCGGCCTGTCGCAGATCGCCGGGGCGCAGTTCCTGCATGTCTACAAGCCGCGCAACTGGATCAATTGCGGCCAGGCCGGCCCGCTCGGCTGGACGCTGCCGGCCGCCCTTGGCGTGCGCGCCGCCGATCCGGACCGCACCATCGTGGCACTGTCGGGCGACTACGACTTCCAGTTCATGATCGAGGAGCTGGCGGCCGGCGCGCAGCACAAATTGCCCTACATCCATGTCGTCGTGAACAACGCCTATCTCGGCCTGATCCGCCAGGCACAGCGCGGTTTTTCGATGGATTTCGAGGTCAGCCTCGCCTTCGAGAACGTCAACCGGGCCAACGATCCAGAGGCCGGCTACGGCGTCGACCATGTCGCGGTCGCCGAGGCGATGGGCTGCAAGGCGGTGCGGGTGCGCAAGCCGGAAGAGTTCGCCGGCGCCTTCAAGGAAGCGCAGCGGCTGATGAAGGAGCATCAGGTGCCCGTGGTGCTCGAATTCATCCTCGAACGCGTCACCAACATTTCCATGGGCACGGAAATCGACAAGATCACCGAATTCGAGGACCTTGCCGAAAGCCATGAGGATGCGCCGACGGCCATCGTCCTCCTGGATTAAGCTTTGGCGGGAAGAAGGAGAAAAAGAATGCCGCGTTTTTCTGCCAATCTGTCGATGCTGTTTGGCGAGCATGAATTCCTGGATCGTTTTGACGCCGCCGCCCGGGTCGGCTTCAAGGGCGTCGAATATATCGGCCCGTATGATCATGCGCCTGACGTGGTCGCGGCGCGGCTGAAAAAGAACGGGCTGACACAGGTGCTGTTCAACCTGCCGGTCGGCGACTGGGGCAAGGGCGAGCGCGGCATTGCCGTTTTGCCCGACCGCGTGCCGGAATTCCGGCAAGGCATCGCCAAGGCGATCTCTTACGCCCACGCACTAGGCTGCGAGCAGGTCAATTGCCTCGCCGGCATCGCGCCGCAGGGCGTGGATCGCTCGGTGCTGGAAAATACCTTTGCCGAGAACCTGGCGTTTGCGGCGGAGAAACTGGAGCAGGCCGGCATCAGGCTGCTGATCGAGCCGATCAACACGCGCGACATTCCGGGGTTCTTCCTCAACTATTCGGACCAGGCGCTGGCGCTGATCGACCGCGTCGGCTCGAAGAACCTCTATTTGCAATACGACATCTACCACATGCAGATCATGGAGGGGGATCTCGCCCGTACCATCGAGGCCAACCTTGGCCGCATCGCGCATATCCAGCTTGCGGACAATCCCGGCCGTCACGAGCCGGGGATGGGCGAGATCAATTATCCCTTCCTCTACGAGCACATCGACCGGATTGGTTATTCGGGCTGGGTTGGGGCGGAATACAAGCCAAAGGCGGGAACGGAGGCTGGCCTGGGGTGGTTCCGGGAGCTCAACGGGCAGGGGAGCGCAGCGGCTTAGGCCGCGTTTCACGCAGTCATTTGGAGAGAAACAATGGACACCATCGGCTTCATCGGCCTCGGCATCATGGGCGCGCCGATGGCGGGGCATCTGCTCGATGCTGGCTACACCGTCATCGCCAGCGACCACCGCTCGAAACCACCGGCCGATCTCGTCGCCAAGGGCCTGAAGACTGTCTGCGGCCATGCCGCCGTGGCGAACGCGGCTGATATCATCATCACGATGGTGCCTGACACGCCTCAAGTCGCAGAGGTTCTGTTCAGCGATAATGGCGTCGCCGCCGGCCTCACCAAGGGCAAGCTGGTTATCGACATGAGCTCGATCTCGCCGATCGAGACCAAGGTTTTCGCCCAGAAAATAAACGATCTCGGCTGCGACTATCTCGATGCGCCGGTGTCGGGCGGCGAGGTCGGCGCCAAGGCGGTGTCGCTGACCATCATGGTCGGCGGCGAGGACAAGGCGTTCGAGCGCGCCAGACCTATCTTTGAAAAGATGGGCAAGAACATCACGCTGGTCGGTCCGAACGGCGTCGGCCAGACCACCAAGGTCGCCAACCAGATCGTCGTTGCGCTGACCATCGAAGCCGTCGCCGAGGCGCTGGTCTTTGCCTCAAAAGCCGGCGCCGATCCGGCCAAGGTCAGGCAGGCGCTGATGGGCGGACTGGCGGCATCGCGCATCCTCGAAGTGCATGGCGAGCGCATGGTCAAGCGCACCTTCGCGCCGGGCTTTCGCATCGAACTGCACCAGAAGGACCTTAATCTTGCGCTGGAAGGTGCCAAGGCGCTTGGTGTTTCGCTGCCCAACACCTCGACCACGCAGCAGCTGTTCAACTCATGTGCGGCTAATGGCGGGGCGAAGGAGGATCATTCAGCGCTGGTTCGCGCGCTGGAGCGGATGGCAGGACATGAAGTGGGTGAATAGTGAATGGCAAGCCGCTCAACCATTCACCATTCACTTTCCCAGGAATTTCCGCGCCGCATAAAGGCTCACCGCCGCCGCGTTCGACACGTTGAGCGACCGGATGGCGCCGGGCATGTCGAGGCGGGCGAGGGTCGTCACCGTCTCTCGTGTTTTCTGGCGCAGGCCCTTGCCCTCGGCGCCCAGCACCAGCGCGATCTTCTCGCCTGAAAAACTGGTTTCGAGCTCCGCCGGACCGTCCGAATCGAGGCCGATGGTCTGGAAGCCGGCTTCGTGCAGCTGTCCCAGCGCGTCGGCCAGGTTCTTCACCTCGATCTGGTCGATGTGTTCCAGCGCGCCGGAGGCCGATTTTGCCAGCACGCCGGATTCCTGAGGGCTGTGGCGGGCGGTGGTGATCAGCGCGCCAGCGCCGAAGGCGACCGCCGAGCGCAGGATGGCGCCGACATTGTGCGGGTCGGTGACCTGGTCAAGCACCAGCACCAGTTTGGTGTCGCCGAGCGCGTCGAGGCGCTTGGGCTTCAGCGGCTCGGCTTCGATCAGGACGCCCTGGTGGACGGCGTCCGAACCGGTGACCTTGTCGATGTCCCTGGGCTCGACCAGCTCCGCCTTGAACGGCAGAGCGGCGAGGTCGGCAATCGCAAGCCGCTCGGCGGCGTTGCGCGTCACCAGCATTTTTTTGATCTTGCGCCGCGGATTGTCGAGCGCGGCCCGCACCGTGTGCAGGCCATAGAGTCGCACCAGTCCGTCGGCGGCGTTCTCGCCCGGCGGCACCGGCTGGCGCGGCCGGAAGGCGGGCGCACCGCCGGCCTTCTCGTCGCGGTGGGCGCGGCGCAGCTTCGCGTAATGGGTATCTTTGGCGGTCTTGGGCGTGTTGTCGTTGCTCATGGCCGGCTTCTATAGCCGTGTCGCAAGGGCATGGATACAGGCAGAAAGCCGGCTTGCCGGGCGGGCTGTCAAAATCAGCGCATTTTGCCCAGACGTGCGGTTGACACCCACTGGCCTTGCCGCCATAAGGCGCTTCGCTGATTTCGGACAAAACCTTGGTTTCGACCGGATCGGCGAGAATGCCTCGTTGCAAGGCTTCGACGGCAGGCTGGAGAGGTGCCCGAGTGGTTAAAGGGGACGGACTGTAAATCCGTTGGCTTAGCCTACGTTGGTTCGAATCCAACCCTCTCCACCACTGCCAGCCCGTCAGCCTTTAAGCGAAGCGGGTATAGCTCAGTGGTAGAGCAGCAGCCTTCCAAGCTGAATATGCGGGTTCGATTCCCGCTACCCGCTCCAAACTTCCCAATTCGCATCAGATTTCAGGCGAATATTTCGACGACGTTGCCGTCGGGACTTTTCGGTTCCCGGCTACACGCCGGTCGATCCATCGACCGCCAGGCAGTTCGCGGCGCTGGTCGAAGCGACGCCCGACAGCCGCATGGCGGTGCCGGGCGTTTTGGCTGAAAATGCTGGAGCGAAAGCGGCGCCCTAGCTGTTGAAAGCCGACGCGACCTGGTGCTGTTGCGGCACCTGGCCGTTCGGCGTCAGCTTGTCGACGATGCCGGGCAGGGCGGTGGACAACTGCTTGAGCAGCTCCTGTTCGTCGAGCCCGGTCCTTTGGGCAATCTCGCGGATGACCTGCGGGCCGATTGCCCTGCCAAGATCATTGGCGTTGATCGGCTGGTTCTGCCCGGTGCCGACCCAGGAATCGGCGACATTGCCGTGGCCGGCATCCTTCAACTTGTCGAGCAGCCCGCCCAGTCCGCCGAGCAGGCCGCCATCGCCGGAAGCCGTGGTCCCGGTGGGGGCGGGCGTTTGAGGCTGGGCGGCGGGCTCGTCGGTCTGTTCGGCACTTCTTCCGCTCAGCATCTTTCCGACCAGCAGCGCGCCAAGCGCGATCATCAGCGGTTTGGTGATGTTGCCGCCGGGTACGGCGTTGTCAAAAAGTCCCATAGGTCCAATCCTCCATAGCGACCAAGCCCCGTCCCATTGGCTAGAATGGAGCGCGGGGGCCGAATTTCAAGTTGGCTTGAGCTTTTGACAATCATGTGACCATGATCGGCCAGCGGGTGGAATGGAGAGGAACAATGGGCATCATCAGCTGGATCATCCTCGGCGTCATCGCCGGCTTCATCGGCAGCAAGATCGTCAACAAGACCGGCCAGGGCCTGATCATGGATATCGTGCTCGGCATTGTCGGCGCCATTGTCGGCGGCGTGATCTTCAGCGCCTTCGGCGCTTCGGGTGTGACCGGCCTCAACATCTGGAGCCTGATTGTCGCCGTGATCGGCGCGGTGGTCGTGCTGTGGGCCTATCATCAGATCAGCGGCAGGCGGGCGCTCTAAGCGCCAGTTCTGCCGAACTGGCTGGCTGCCGATACGTTGCCGTGAAGGCTAGGCGACGACGGTCAGCCTGCGCTTGCGTTCATCCAGCGACACGATCGTCAGTCCGCTCGCGACCACCAGCAGGATGCCGCACACGGCCAGCGCATTCGGGAACTGCCCGAACACCAGCACGCCTGAAATGACCGCCCAGACGGTGAAGCAGTAGTAGAACGGCGCCACGACGCCGGTCGGCCCGACGCGATAAGCCATGAAGATGAAGAAATGGCCGAAGATCAGGAAGAACCCGGCGCCGGCCATCAAAAGCAGGTGACGGGCTTCCGGCATGACCCAGCGCTCGGAAACCAGATGCGCGGCACCTGCGCCGATCAGCACCACTACGACGGCGGAAATGGCGACGATCATGCCCGGCACCTCGGCCGGGACCCTCCTGCCGGCGAGATCGCGCGCGGCCGACAGGGCAGCGTTGCCGAGCGCCAGCAAGGCATAGACCGAGATGCCCTCCATGGTCGGCTGCGCCACCATGACCGCGCCGACGAAGCCGAGCCCGATCAGCGCCGTGCGCACGCCGCCGATCCGCTCGCCGAACAGAATGGAGGAGCCGACCAGCATCAGGAGCGGGGTGATCTGCCCGAGCGCGGTTGAATCGGCGATCTGCATGTTGGCCAGCGCCACCACGTAGCAAAGGATCGCCGCCAGCTCGAGCAGGTTGCGGCGCAGCACGCGCCCGTCGAAGATCAGCGGGATCTGTTTACGATAGCCGAGCAGATACAACAGCAGCATGCCCCACAGCGTGGCCGCGACCCCGCGCAGGAACAGCACTTCATAGGACGGTAAGCCCGCGGTAGCGAGCTTCATCATCGTGTCGTTGACGAGGTAGGACCCCGTCGAAACGATCATGAACAGCGGGCCGCGTATGGATGTCGGGATGAAATGCATCGGACGAGCAAATCAGACCGGCGCCGCAGCGGCAATGGGCCAGGCGCGGGCTGCCAATCCAGCAAGGAAGAGCCAGGACATAGCCGGGAGTTGCAGGACACGCGCTGAAGCCGGCGCCCCCATTTCATTTCCCGTCGCGCATTCCTATATCAGCGCCATACCCCCGCAATCGGATCATCGGTTAGGACCGAGTGGACAGCGCACCCGGCCACAAGGCACTTGTGTTTTTCGGCCGTAGTCGCTAATCGCCCCGCATTCGACTGAACTGAAGGTCAAGGCCGTCCAAGGAAAGAGACTATGGCAAAAGGTAAATTCGAGCGCACTAAGCCTCATGTGAACATCGGCACGATTGGTCACGTCGACCATGGCAAGACGTCGCTGACGGCGGCGATCACGAAGTATTTTGGCGAATACAAGCGCTACGACCAGATCGATGCGGCGCCCGAAGAGAAGGCCCGCGGCATCACCATCTCGACGGCTCACGTCGAATACGAGACGGCCAACCGCCACTATGCCCACGTCGACTGCCCCGGCCACGCCGACTATGTGAAGAACATGATCACCGGTGCCGCACAGATGGACGGCGCGATCCTGGTGGTTTCGGCCGCCGACGGCCCGATGCCGCAGACCCGCGAGCACATCCTGCTTGCCCGTCAGGTCGGCGTGCCGTCGATCGTTGTGTTCCTGAACAAGGTCGACCAGGTCGATGACGCGGAACTGCTCGAACTGGTCGAGCTCGAGGTTCGCGAGCTTCTGTCGAAGAACGAGTTCCCCGGCGACGACATTCCGATCGTCAAGGGTTCGGCGCTGGCTGCTCTTGAAGATTCGAACAAGACCATCGGTGAAGACGCGATCCGCGAGCTGATGGCTCAGGTCGACGCCTACATCCCGACGCCGGTTCGTCCGCTGGACAAGCCGTTCCTGATGCCGATCGAAGACGTGTTCTCGATCTCGGGCCGTGGCACGGTCGTGACCGGCCGCGTCGAGCGTGGCGTGGTCAAGGTCGGCGAGGAACTGGAAATCATCGGCATCCGTCCGACGACCAAGACGACCTGCACGGGCGTTGAAATGTTCCGCAAGCTGCTCGATCAGGGCCAGGCCGGCGACAACATCGGCGCGCTGCTGCGCGGCGTTGACCGTGAAGGTGTCGAGCGCGGCCAGGTTCTGGCCAAGCCGGGCACGGTGAAGCCGCACAAGAAGTTCGTGGCCGAAGCCTACATCCTGACCAAGGACGAAGGTGGCCGTCACACGCCGTTCTTCACCAACTACCGTCCGCAGTTCTACTTCCGCACGACCGACGTGATGA
>NZ_JBFUGC010000015.1:0-129222 GCF_056403115.1 Mesorhizobium sp. P3_A2 | reverse complement strand
CCAAGGACGAAGGTGGCCGTCACACGCCGTTCTTCACCAACTACCGTCCGCAGTTCTACTTCCGCACGACCGACGTGACCGGCATCGTGTCGCTGCCGGAAGGCACCGAAATGGTTATGCCCGGCGACAACATCACGGTCGATGTCGAGCTGATCGTGCCTATCGCCATGGAAGAGAAGCTGCGCTTCGCCATCCGTGAAGGCGGCCGCACCGTCGGTGCCGGCATCGTCGTCACCATCAAAGAATAATTAGACTTAAACCGATCTGTCGCGGGCGCGGAGTTGCCCGCGCCGCGCCAGAACAAGGAAGTGACGCATGAACGGACAGAATATCCGCATCCGCCTGAAGGCGTTTGATCACCGGGTGCTCGACGCCTCGACGAAAGAAATCGTGTCGACGGCCAAGCGCACCGGAGCAAACGTCCGCGGCCCCATTCCGCTGCCGACGCGGATCGAAAAGTTCACGGTCAACCGGTCGCCTCACGTCGACAAGAAGAGCCGCGAGCAGTTCGAGATGCGCACGCACAAGCGTCTGCTCGACATCGTCGATCCGACCCCGCAGACGGTCGATGCTTTGATGAAGCTCGATCTGGCCGCCGGTGTCGACGTCGAGATCAAGCTCTAAGGGAATGAGAGCGCGGTAAGGGGCGGTGCCCCTGGCCCGGAACTCTAAAGGAATTGAACCGATGCGTTCAGGTGTGATTGCAAAGAAGGTGGGAATGACCCGCATCTATAATGATGCCGGGGAACATGTTCCCGTCACCGTTCTCCAGATGGAGAACTGCCAGGTCGTGGCTCAGCGCACGCAGGAGAAGAACGGCTATACGGCCGTCCAGCTCGGCGTTGGCCTTGCCAAGGTGAAGAACACGTCGAAGGCGATGCGCGGCCATTTCGCGACCGCTTCCGTCGAGCCGAAGGCGAAGGTCGCCGAGTTCCGCGTCTCCGCCGACAACATGATCGATGTCGGCGCCGAGATCACCGTCGAGCACTTCGTCGCCGGCCAGAAGGTCGATGTGACGGGCACGACGATCGGCAAGGGTTTCCAGGGCGTCATCAAGCGCCACCACATGGGTGGTGGCCGCGCGACGCACGGTAATTCGGTTTCGCACCGTACGCACGGCTCGACCGGCCAGCGTCAGGACCCGGGCAAGGTGTTCAAGGGCAAGCATATGGCTGGCCACATGGGCGACACCCGCGTCACCACACAGAATGTCGAGATCGTTTCGACCGACGCCGATCGCGGCCTGATCCTGATCCGCGGTGCGGTTCCCGGATCGAAGGGCGCCTGGATCCTGGTCCGCGATGCGGCCAAGGTGGCACTGCCGGCCAATGCGCCGAAGCCTGCCGCGATCCGCGCTGTCGCGAAGAACGAGGCTCCGGCCGCAGAGGGAGCAGAATAATGGATCTCAAGATCACAACGCTTGGCGGCAAGGACGCCGGCAAGGTGAAACTCTCCGAGGAGATTTTCGGCCTTGATCCGCGCGAGGACATCCTGCAGCGCGTCGTGCGCTGGCAGCTGGCCAAGCGCCAGCAGGGCACGCACAAGGCCAAGGGCCGCGCCGAGATCGCGCGCACCGGCGCCAAGATGTACAAACAGAAGGGTACGGGCCGCGCCCGTCACCATTCGGCACGCGCTCCGCAGTTCCGCGGCGGCGGCAAGGCCCACGGCCCGGTCGTTCGCAGCCACGAGCACGATCTGCCGAAGAAGGTGCGCGCCCTGGGCTTGCGCCATGCTCTCTCGGCCAAGGCCAAGAGCGCGTCGATCATCATCATCGACGAGCTGAAGCTGACCGAGGCCAAGACGAAGGCGCTGCTCGCGAATTTCGCGACGCTGGGCCTGACCAATGCTTTGGTGATCGGCGGTGCCGAGCTTGACCAGAACTTCAAGCTGGCGGCGACCAACATCCCGAACATCGACGTGCTGCCCATCCAGGGCATCAACGTCTACGACATTCTTCGCCGCGGCACGCTGGTCCTTTCGAAGGCCGCCGTCGAGGCTCTCGAGGAGCGCTTTAAATGACCGACCTTCGTCATTACGACGTGATCGTCTCGCCGGCGATCACCGAAAAGTCGACCATGGCTTCCGAGAACAACCAGGTCGTCTTCAACGTCGCCAAGAAGGCGTCGAAGCCGGAAATCAAGGCCGCTGTCGAAGCGCTGTTTGGCGTCAAGGTTACGGCCGTGAACACGCTTGTCCGTAAGGGCAAGATCAAGCGCTTCCGCGGCACGATCGGCCGCCAGAGCGACGTCAAGAAGGCGATCGTGACGCTGGCCGACGGCCAGTCGATCGACGTCGCGACGGGTCTCTGAGCTAGGCCGCGAGGACAAGACAATGGCACTTAAAAAATTCAACCCGGTAACGCCGAGCACCCGCCAGTTGGTCATCGTCGACCGCTCGGGCCTCTACAAGGGCAAGCCCGTCAAGGGCCTGACCGAAGGCCTGACCAAGTCGGGCGGCCGCAACAATCACGGCCGCATCACGGCCCGCTTCATCGGCGGTGGTCACAAGCGTTCGTACCGCATCATCGACTTCAAGCGCCGCAAGTTCGACGTCGTCGGCACGGTCGAGCGCATTGAATACGATCCGAACCGCACCGCCTTCATCGCGCTGATCAAGTATGACGATGGCGAGCTGTCCTACATCATCGCCCCGCAGCGCCTTGCCGCCGGCGACAAGATCGTGGCCGGTGAATCGGTCGACGTGAAGCCGGGCAATGCGATGCCGCTGGCCTCGATGCCGGTCGGCACGATCGTCCACAACATCGAGCTGAAGCCGGGCAAAGGCGCCCAGGTCGCCCGTTCGGCCGGCGGCTACGGCCAGCTCGTCGGTCGCGACCAGGGCATGGCAATCCTGCGCCTCAACTCGGGCGAGCAGCGTGTCGTTCACGGCTCCTGCATGGCCACCGTCGGTGCCGTGTCGAACCCCGACCACGGCAACATCAACGACGGCAAGGCCGGCCGCACGGTCTGGCGCGGCAAGCGCCCGCACAATCGCGGCGTGACCATGAACCCGGTCGACCACCCGCATGGCGGTGGTGAAGGCCGCACCTCCGGTGGCCGTCATCCGGTCAGCCCGTGGGGCAAGCCGACCAAGGGCAAGAAGACGCGGTCCAACAAGGCGACCGACAAGTTCATCCTGCGCTCGCGCCATCAGCGCAAGAGCTAAGAAGAGGTAACGCCAAGTGACTCGTTCTATTTGGAAAGGCCCCTTCATCGACGGCTACCTTCTCAAGAAGGTGGACAAGGTTCGTGAAGGTGGTCGCAATGAGGTGATCAAGATGTGGAGCCGTCGCTCCACCATCCTGCCGCAGTTCGTCGGCTTCACCTTCGGTGTCTACAACGGCCAGAAGCATGTTCCTGTCTCGGTGAACGAGGACATGGTCGGTCACAAGTTCGGTGAATTCGCTCCGACCCGGACCTATTACGGTCACGGCGCGGATAAGAAGGCGAAGAGGAAATAATCATGGGCAAGGCCAAAGCTCCGCGCAGGCTTGCTGACAACGAAGCGCGCGCCGTTCTGCGCACGATCCGTATCAGCCCGCAGAAGCTGAACCTGGTTGCCGCGCTGATCCGCGGCAAGAAGGTCGCGACAGCGCTTTCCGATCTCGAATTCTCGGCCAAGCGGATTTCCGGCACGGTCAAGAAGACGCTGGAATCGGCGATCGCCAACGCGGAAAACAACCACGACCTCGATGTCGATGCGCTGATCGTGGCGGAAGCCTATGTCGGCAAGTCGATCGTCATGAAGCGTTTCCACGCTCGTGGTCGCGGTCGCGCCAGCCGTATCGAGAAGCCGTTCTCGCACCTCACGATCGTCGTTCGTGAAGTCGAAGAAAAAGGGGAGGCCGCATAATGGGCCAGAAAGTCAATCCGATCGGTCTGCGCCTCGGCATCAACCGCACCTGGGATTCGCGCTGGTTCGCGAACACCGGCGAGTACGGCAAGCTGCTGCATGAGGACATCAAGATCCGCAAGTATCTTGAGAAGGAACTCAA
The DNA here is from genome assembly GCF_056403115.1 of Mesorhizobium sp. P3_A2. NCBI lineage: Bacteria > Pseudomonadati > Pseudomonadota > Alphaproteobacteria > Hyphomicrobiales > Phyllobacteriaceae > Mesorhizobium > Mesorhizobium sp. P3_A2. The sequence continues at coordinate 125,228 of NZ_JBFUGC010000015.1, read as the reverse complement.
GCAGGCTGCGATCTCCAAGGTCGTGATCGAGCGTCCGCACAAGAAGTGCCGCGTCACCATTCATGCGGCACGTCCGGGTCTGATCATCGGCAAGAAGGGCGCCGACATCGAGAAGCTTCGCAAGAAGCTGATGGAGATGACGAAGTCAGAAACGCACCTCAACATCGTTGAAGTGCGCAAGCCGGAAATCGACGCGACCCTGGTCGCCCAGTCGATCGCCCAGCAGCTCGAGCGCCGTATCGCGTTCCGCCGCGCCATGAAGCGCGCGGTGCAGTCGGCCATGCGCCTCGGTGCCGAAGGCATCCGCATCAACTGCGCCGGCCGTCTCGGCGGCGCCGAGATCGCGCGCATGGAATGGTACCGCGAAGGCCGTGTGCCGCTGCATACGCTGCGCGCCGATGTCGATTACGGCACGGCCGAAGCGAACACGGCTTACGGCATCTGCGGCGTCAAGGTCTGGGTGTTCAAGGGCGAAATCCTCGAGCACGATCCGATGGCTTCGGAACGTCGCGCGACCGAGGGTGATGCTGCGCATGGCGGTGGTGGTGATCGCGAACGCGGTCGTCGTCGCGAAAACGCCTGATTATTTAGGAATTTGGAGTTAGAACGATGCTGCAGCCAAAGCGCACAAAGTTCCGCAAGCAGTTCAAGGGCCGTATCCATGGTACCGCAAAGGGCGGCACCAACCTGGATTTCGGTGGTTTCGGGCTGAAGGCGCTTGAGCCGAACCGCGTCACCGCGCGTGAAATCGAGGCGGCCCGCCGCGCGATCACTCGTGAGATGAAGCGTGCCGGCCGCGTGTGGATCCGTATTTTCCCTGACGTGCCGGTGACGTCGAAGCCGACTGAAGTGCGCATGGGCAAGGGCAAGGGCGCTGTCGATTACTGGGCGGCGCGCGTCAAGCCGGGCCGTATCATGTTCGAGATCGACGGCGTCAACGAAGAAACCGCCCGTGAGGCGCTGCGTCTCGGCGCGGCCAAGCTCTCGGTCAGGACGCGCTTCGTACAGCGCATCGCAGAATAAGGACGGGCTGATCATGAAAGCCGAAGACATCCGGACCAAGACCCAGGACCAGCTGACCGACGATCTGGCCAGCCTGAAGAAGGAGCAGTTCAACCTGCGCTTCCAGAAGGCCACCGGCCAGCTCGAGAAGACCGCGCGCGTGAGGCAGGTCCGCAAGGACATTGCGCGTATCAAGACCATCGCTGCGGAAAAGTCCGCGGCCAAGAAGGCTTAAGGACGAAAACCATGCCAAAGCGCATTCTGCAGGGCACCGTCGTCAGCGACAAGAACGAGAAGACGGTAGTCGTCAAGGTCGAACGGCGCTTCACGCATCCCGTGATGAAGAAGACCGTGCGCATGACCAAGAAGTACAAGGCGCACGACGAGAACAACGCCCACAAGGTCGGCGATGAGGTGTTCATCCAGGAATCGAAGCCGATTTCCAAGGATAAGCGCTGGATCGTCGTGTCTTCGGACCAGGCGTAAACAAACGAATTTTGGACAGACCGGGGAGGGGCTTCGAGCCCGTCCCGTTAGAAAAGAAGAAGGCGGCCAGTCATGATTCAGATGCAAACAAACCTCGACGTCGCGGATAATTCCGGCGCGCGTCGTGTCATGTGCATCAAGGTGCTGGGCGGCTCGAAGCGGAAATACGCTTCCGTGGGCGACATCATCGTGGTGTCGATCAAGGAAGCCATTCCGCGCGGCCGCGTTAAGAAGGGCGATGTGATGAAGGCGGTCGTGGTTCGCACGGCCAAGGACATCCGCCGCCCGGACGGCAGCGTGATCCGTTTCGACAAGAACGCGGCCGTTCTCGTCGACAACAAGAAAGAGCCGATCGGCACGCGTATCTTCGGACCGGTTCCGCGCGAACTCCGCGCCAAGAACCACATGAAGATCATCTCGCTCGCGCCTGAAGTGCTGTAAGGAGCCGGACCAATGCAAAAGATTAGAAAAGGCGACAAGGTCGTCGTGCTGGCCGGCAAGGACAAGGGCCGTTCGGGCGAAGTCCTCTCGGTTCAGCCGAAGGAAGACACCGCGCTGGTGCGCGGCGTCAACATGATCCGTCGTCACCAGAAGCAGTCCCAGTCCCAAGAGGGCGGGATCATCACCAAGGAAGCGCCGATCCAGCTGTCGAACATCGCGCTGGCCGACCCCAAGGATGGCAAGCCGACCCGCGTCGGTTTCATCTTCCAGAAGGACGGCAAGAAGGTGCGCGTCGCCAAGCGCTCGGGAGAAGTCATCAATGGCTAAGGCTCAAACCACGAAGCCCAAGGCTGAAAGCAAACAGTCCAAGGCCCAGAACACGCCGCGCCTCAAGCAGGTCTACAACGAGACCATTCGCAAGGCGCTGCAGGAGCAGTTCGGCTACGACAACGAGATGCAGGTTCCACGCATCGACAAGATCGTGCTGAACATGGGCGTCGGCGAAGCGACCGCGGATTCGAAGAAGCCTTCGATCGCGGCCGAAGACCTGGCGATGATCGCCGGCCAGAAGGCCGTCGTCACCCGCGCCCGCAACTCCATCGCCGGCTTCAAGGTCCGCGAGAAGATGCCGATCGGCGCCAAGGTCACGCTGCGCAAGGAACGCATGTACGAGTTCCTCGACCGCCTCGTGAACATCGCACTGCCGCGCGTTCGCGACTTTCGCGGACTGAATCCGAAGAGCTTCGATGGCCGTGGCAACTATGCCATGGGCATCAAGGAACACATCGTGTTCCCGGAGATCAACTACGACAAGGTTGATCAGATCTGGGGCATGGACGTCATCGTTTGTACGACTGCGAAGACGGACGACGAAGCCAGGGCATTGCTCAAGGCCTTCAACTTCCCCTTCCGCCAGTAACGGCAGCGAGAAAAGGAAAAATCTGAAATGGCAAAGACCAGCTCAGTCGAGAAGAACAACAGGCGCCGCAAGCTTGCCGACCAGTACGGTCCCAAGCGCGCTGCGCTGAAGGCGATCATCATGGACCAGTCCAAGCCGATGGAAGAGCGCTTCCGCGCTCAGCTGAAGCTGGCTGCCCTGCCGCGCAACTCGGCCAAGATCCGCATCCGCAACCGCTGCGAAGTGACGGGGCGCCCGCGCGCCTACTATCGCAAGCTCAAAGTATCGCGCATCGCGCTTCGTGATCTCGGCAATAACGGCCAGATCCCGGGCCTGGTCAAGTCGAGCTGGTAAGGAGGACATAACATGTCATTGAGCGATCCTCTCGGCGATATGCTGACCCGCATCCGCAACGCGTATGGCCGCAAGAAGTCGAGCGTTTCGACGCCGGCCTCGCGCCTGCGTACCCGCGTCCTCGACGTGCTGAAGGCTGAAGGCTATATCCGCGACTACAGCCAGACCGACTTCGACAACGGCAAGTCCGAGATCGAAATCGAGCTGAAGTATTTCGACGGTGCTCCGGTCGTGCGCGAAATCGCCCGCGTCTCGAAGCCTGGTCGCCGCGTTTACGTTTCGGCCAAGTCGATTCCGCACGTCGCCAACGGCCTCGGCATCGCCATTCTTTCGACGCCGAAGGGCGTGATGGCCGATCACGAAGCACGCGAACAGAATGTCGGCGGCGAAATCCTCTGCCAGATTTTCTAATTCGGCAGACCTGAAACAAGAGAAGTGACGAGGACAACCAAATGTCTCGTATTGGAAAGAAACCCGTTTCGCTGCCGCAGGGCGTGACCGCGACCGTCAACGGCCAGACCGTGACGGCGAAGGGCCCCAAGGGCGAGCTGAAGTTCGTGGTGAACGACGAAGTGCTGGTCAAGATGGAAGGCAGCGAGATCGCTGTCCAGCCGCGCGACCAGACCAAGACCGCCCGCTCCAAGTGGGGCATGTCGCGCACGCAGATCGTCAACATCCTGCAGGGCGTCAAGGACGGTTTCGAAAAGAAGCTCGAGATCACCGGCGTCGGCTATCGCGCCGCCCTTCAGGGCAAGAACCTGCAGCTGGCTCTTGGCTTCAGCCATGACGTCGTCTACGAGACGCCGGCAGGCATCACGATCACTGTGCCGAAGCCGACGGAAATCACCGTGACCGGCATCGACAAGCAGCAGGTCGGCCAGGTTGCCGCCGAGATCCGCGAGTATCGCGGTCCCGAGCCCTACAAGGGCAAGGGTGTCCGCTATGCCGGCGAGAAGATCGTCCGCAAGGAAGGCAAGAAGAAGTAAGTTTAACGCCGCGGGGAGCGGTCGCGGGAGGCGCTTTCGCCTACCGCACAAGGCGGCCCCCGTTTTTTGAAGGCAAGGAAGACCATCATGGGTACCAAGGAATCCACGCAGCGCCGTGCGCAGCGCGTTCGCCGCCAGATCAAGAAGGTCGCCGGCGAGCGTCCGCGTCTGTCGGTCCACCGCACGTCGAAGAACATCTACGTGCAGGTTATCGACGACGCCAAGGGCCACACCATTGTCGCCGCTTCGACGCTTGAGAAGGACCTCAAGGGTTCGCTCAAGACTGGCGCCGACACCGCGGCTGCGGCCGCGATCGGCAAGCTGATCGCCGAGCGCGCCGCCAAGGCTGGCGTCAAGGAAGTCGTCTTCGACCGCGGCGCCTACATCTATCACGGCCGCGTCAAGGCGCTGGCCGAGGCTGCCCGTGAAGGCGGTCTCAGCTTCTAAACAATTTTCGCCCCCGGTGACCCACAGAGGCACCGGATCTTATCAGCAACCGTGCTTCCGGAAAAAAACAAGGAACAGGATATGGCACAGGAACGTAGGGATGGCGGCCGCGGCCGCGATCGTGAAGAGCGCGATGACGGCATGGTGGACAAGCTCGTCCACATCAACCGCGTCGCCAAGGTCGTCAAGGGCGGCCGTCGCTTCGGTTTTGCAGCACTCGTCGTCGTCGGCGACCAGAAGGGCCGCGTCGGCTTTGGTCACGGCAAGGCGCGCGAAGTGCCGGAAGCCATCCGCAAGGCAACCGAATCGGCAAAGCGCGACATGATCTTCGTGCCGCTGCGCTCGGGCCGCACGCTGCACCACGACGTCGAGGGACGTTGGGGCGCTGGCCGCGTGCTGCTGCGCGCTGCCAAGCAGGGTACTGGAATCATCGCCGGCGGCCCGATGCGCGCTGTCTTCGAGACGCTCGGCATGCATGACGTGGTTGCCAAGTCGATGGGTTCGTCGAACCCCTACAACATGGTTCGCGCCACGTTCGACGCGCTGAAGAGCCAGATGCATCCCAAGGATGTGGCTGCTGCGCGCGGCATCAAGTATTCGACCCTTCAGGCCCGCCGCGGCACCGCCGTTGCGGCTGAAGAATAGTCGATCTGACCAGGGATTTTGACCATGGCCAAGAAAGCAACCAAGACCATCACCGTTGAGCAGATCGGTTCGCCGATCCGCCGCCCGAAGGAACAGCGCGCAACGCTGGTCGGCCTCGGCCTCAACAAGATGCACAAGCAGCGCACGCTGGAGGACACTCCCTCGGTGCGCGGCATGATCGCTGCCGTCCAGCACCTCGTCCGCGTCGTGGACGAGGGCTGAGCAAAAGCGCAGGAGAACCCAGATGAAACTCAACGATCTGCGTGACAAGGACGGCGCGACGCACTCCAAGAAGCGTCTCGGCCGTGGCATCGGCTCCGGCTCGGGCAAGACCGGCGGTCGCGGCGTCAAGGGCCAGAAGGCGCGCTCCGGCGTCGCCATCAACGGCTTCGAGGGTGGCCAGATGCCGCTCTACCGGCGCCTGCCGAAGCGTGGCTTCAACAACATCTTCGCCAAGAGCTTTGTCGTCGTGTCGCTGGCCCGTATCCAGACGGCGCTCGATGCCAAGAAGCTCGACGCCAAGGCGACCGTGACGGCTGAGGCACTCGTTGCGGCCGGCGTCATCCGCCGCGTCAAGGACGGCGTGCGCATCCTTTCGGACGGCGAGCTCAAGGCAAAGCTTGCCTTCGACGTCGCCGGCGCCTCAAAGGCTGCGATCGAGAAGATCGAAAAGGCCGGTGGTTCGGTCAAGCTGCCGGAAGCGGCCGCTGCCGAGTAACGGCAATTTGAAGGGCGATCGGCAAGAACGGTATCCGTTTTTGCTCACGATTGCGCTTTGATCCGATCAATTAAGCGGCCGCGTCAACGCGGCCGCTTGCATGTTGAGAGCCCGGAGCTTATCTCGTGAGCTTCGGTGAAACGCGCCGCCTGAGCTGCGGGCATCGAGCGTGACCAAGCGGAGAATCAGGCATGGCTTCGGCTGCTGAACAACTAGCCTCGAATCTGAATTTTGCGGCCTTCGCCAAGGCGGAGGACCTGAAGAAGCGAATCTGGTTCACCGTCGGCGCGCTGCTCGTCTATCGCCTCGGCACCTATATCCCGCTGCCCGGCATCAATCCGGACGCCTTCGCCCAGGCCTTCTCTTCACAGGCCAAGGGCGTGCTCGGCATGTTCAACATGTTTGCCGGCGGCGCCGTGCAGCGCATGGCGATCTTCGCGCTCGGCATCATGCCCTACATCTCGGCCTCCATCATCATGCAGCTGATGACCTCGGTCATTCCGTCGCTGGAGGCGCTGAAGAAGGAAGGCGAGCAGGGCCGCAAGGTCATCAACCAGTACACACGCTACGGCACGGTGCTTTTGGCGCTGGTGCAGGCCTACGGTATTTCGGTGGGCCTCGAAGGCGGCAACGGCATCGTCAACGATCCCGGCATGTTCTTCCGCATCTCGACCGTCGTCACGCTGGTCGGCGGCACCATGTTCCTGATGTGGCTTGGCGAGCAGATCACCGCACGCGGCATCGGCAACGGCATTTCGCTGATCATCTTCTCCGGCATCGTCGCAGGCCTGCCGCGTGCCATCTCCGGCACGCTGGAACTCGGCCGTACCGGTGCGTTATCGACAGGCCTGATTCTGGCGATCATCGTGCTGGCGATCATCGTCATCGCGCTGATCGTCTTCTTCGAGCGCGCACAGCGCCGCCTGCTGATCCAGTATCCGAAGCGCCAGGTCGGCAACCGCATGTTCCAAGGCGACACGTCGCATCTGCCGCTGAAGCTCAATACGTCGGGCGTCATTCCGCCGATCTTCGCGTCGTCGCTGCTGTTGCTGCCGGCAACGGTCGCCGGCTTCTCGCAGACGACGAACCTGCCGGCCTGGGCAAGCACCGTGCTCGCCTCGCTTGGCCACGGCCAGCCGCTCTACATGCTGTTTTATGCCGGCATGATCGTGTTCTTCGCCTTCTTCTACACGGCCATCGTGTTCAATCCCAAGGACACCGCCGACCAGCTCAAGAAGCATTCCGGCTTCATCCCGGGCTACCGTCCGGGCGAGCGCACCGCCGATTACATCGACTATGTCCTGACGCGCATCACCGTCGTCGGCGCCATCTATCTGGTGCTGGTGTGCCTGCTGCCCGAATTCCTGATTTCGGCAACTGGCGTACCATTCTACCTCGGTGGCACATCGCTTCTGATCGTGGTCAGTGTAACCCTCGATACGGTGGCGCAGATTCAGGGTCACCTGATCGCGCACCAGTATGAGGGCCTGATCAAGAAGTCGAAGTTGCGCGGGGGGAAGAAGGCCAGATGAGATTGATATTGCTTGGGCCGCCAGGAGCGGGCAAGGGGACGCAAGCACAAAGACTGGTAGAGAAATACGGCATACCCCAGCTGTCGACGGGCGACATGCTGCGGGCCGCCGTGCAGGCCGGCACCGAAGTCGGCAAGCGCGCCAAAGCGGTGATGGACGCCGGCGAGCTGGTTTCCGACGCCATCGTCAATGCCATCGTGGCCGAGCGCATTGATCAGCCCGATTGCGCCAACGGTTTCATCCTCGACGGCTATCCCCGCACGCTGGTGCAGGCCGATGCGGTTGAATCGATGCTTGCCGAGCGCGGCATTGGCCTCGATGCCGTGATCGAGTTCGTCGTCGACGACAAGGCGCTGGTCGGCCGCATCGTCAAGCGCGCCGAAGACGCCAAGGTCGCCGGCCAGCCGGTGCGCAAGGACGACAACCCGGTGGTGTTCGAAGAGCGCCTGCGGGAATATTACAAGAAGACCGCCCCGCTGATCGGCTATTACTACGCCAAACGCACGCTGAAGAGCGTCGATGGCATGGCCGGCATCGACACTGTGACAGCCGAGATCGAAGCGCTGCTCAAGGCAGTGACGCGGGAGACCGTTACGGCAAAGTAAAGATTGCGCTTGACTGGAACGGTTCGCTGGGTTATGGCGGCCCGTCTTCCTATCAGGCATGAGGCTTGCTTGTCCGCAAGGGCAAGGCAGCCGCATTGAAACCAGGAAACTCCCGCATGGGCCGGCCTCCACCGGACGCGGGGTAATTTGAACAGCGCCGGGCCCTGCCTTTTGAAGGCTGGCCGGCCCACATGGAGAAGAGAAGAATATGGCTCGTATAGCCGGCGTCAACATTCCGACCAACAAGCGCGTCGTCATTGCGCTTCAGTACATTCACGGCATTGGCAAGAAGTTCGCCCAGGAGATCGTCGACAAGGTCGGCATCCCGGCCGAGCGCCGCGTCAACCAGCTGACCGACGCGGAAGTGCTGCAGATCCGTGAGACCATCGACCGCGACTACCAGGTCGAAGGTGACCTGCGCCGCGAAGTGTCGATGAACATCAAGCGGCTGATGGACCTCGGCTGCTACCGCGGCCTGCGTCACCGCCGCTCGCTGCCGGTTCGCGGCCAGCGCACGCACACCAATGCACGCACCCGCAAGGGCCCGGCCAAGTCGATCGCCGGCAAGAAGAAGTAAGTGAGCGAATAGCGAGTAGCCGTTAGCGAGTAGGGATCCCTATTCGCTAATCCCTACTCACTACTCGCTTCCGAAGGTGGAGCCGCTGGCATTACGGCGGTGTAGAGATCAACTGAAAGGACTATCATGGCCAAGGAAGCCGGTCGTGTTCGCCGTCGCGAACGCAAGAACATCTCGTCGGGCGTTGCCCACGTCAATTCGACCTTCAACAACACGATGATCACCATCACCGACGCGCAGGGCAATTCGATTGCCTGGTCGTCGGCCGGTGCCCAGGGCTTCAAGGGTTCGCGCAAGTCGACCCCGTTCGCTGCCCAGATGGCTGCCGAGGACGTCGCCAAGAAGGCCCAGGAACACGGCATGCGCATGCTCGAAGTCGAGGTCTGCGGACCCGGCTCCGGTCGTGAATCGGCGCTTCGCGCCCTGCAGGCGGCCGGCTTCACCATCACCTCGATCCGTGATGTGACGCCGATCCCGCACAATGGCTGCCGCCCGCGCAAGAAGCGCCGCGTCTAAGACATTACCGAACGCCGCGCGAGCGCCTCTGGCGCTCCTCCACGGCACTCCAGGTCGCCCGCCACGATTGGATGGTGGCGGGTCAACGGAAGGAAAGCATCATGATCCAGAAAAATTGGCAGGAACTGATCAAGCCGAACAAGATCGAGTTCTCGTCGAAGAAGAAGACGCTGACCACGCTGGTCGCCGAGCCGCTCGAACGCGGCTTCGGCCTGACGCTCGGCAACGCGCTGCGCCGCGTGCTTCTGTCTTCGCTGCGCGGTGCGGCTGTGACCGCCGTGCAGATCGACGGCGTTCTGCATGAATTCTCGTCGATCGCCGGTGTGCGTGAAGACGTGACCGACATCGTGCTCAACATCAAGGAAATCGCTATCCGCATGGAAGGCGACGGCCCCAAGCGCATGGTCGTTCGCAAGCAGGGCCCGGGTGCGGTTCTGGCTGGCGACATCCAGACGGTTGGCGACGTCGAGATCCTCAACCCCGACCACGTCATCTGCACGCTGGACGAAGGCGCGGAAATCCGCATGGAATTCACCGTCGACACCGGCAAGGGCTACGTGCCGGCAGAGCGCAACCGTGCCGAAGACGCGCCGATCGGCCTTATCCCGGTCGACAGCCTGTATTCGCCGGTCAAGAAGGTCTCCTACAAGGTCGAGAACACCCGCGAGGGCCAGGTTCTCGACTATGACAAGCTGACCATGACGATCGAGACCGACGGTTCGATCTCGGGCGAGGACGCGGTGGCATTCGCTGCCCGCATCCTGCAGGACCAGCTCGGCCTGTTCGTCAACTTCGACGAGCCGCAGAAGGAAGTCGCTACCGAAGCCGTCACCGAGCTCGCCTTCAACCCGGCGCTGCTCAAGAAGGTCGACGAGCTCGAGCTTTCGGTGCGTTCGGCCAACTGCCTGAAGAACGACAACATCGTCTACATCGGCGATCTCATCCAGAAGACCGAAGCCGAGATGCTGCGCACCCCGAACTTCGGCCGCAAGTCGCTGAACGAGATCAAGGAAGTCTTGGCGGCGATGGGCCTTCACCTCGGCATGGAAGTGCCGGACTGGCCGCCGGAAAACATCGAAGACCTCGCCAAGCGTTACGAAGACCAATATTGAGCATGAATTCCAAGGATCGGCGGCGTGGGCCGCTCAATCCGACGGTCATGCGGAAAACCATCAGAGGCCATGGCCTCTTGAACAACTGAAGAAGGAAAAGAGCCATGCGCCACGGTTTTAAAGGCCGCCGCTTCGCCAGAAGCATTAGCCATCGCAAGTCGATGTTCGCCAACCTCGCCGTGTCGCTGCTCGAGCACGAGCAGATCGTCACCACCTTGCCCAAGGCGAAGGACCTGCGTCCGATCGTCGAGAAGCTGGTGACGCTTGGCAAGCGCGGCGACCTGCATGCGCGCCGCCAGGTCATTGCCCAGATCGGCAATGAAGGCGTGGTCAAGCGTCTGTTCGATACGATTGCGCCGCGCTACGCCGACCGCAATGGCGGCTATCTGCGCATCATGAAGGCGGGCTTCCGCCACGGCGACAATGCCGCCATGGCGGTCATCGAGTTCGTCGACCGCGACCCCGACGCCAAGGGCGCCGGCGACCGCGCCCGCCTCGAGGCGGAAGGTGTCAATGAGGAAGCCGCGGCCGCATAAGGCTCGGGTTTTTCAGGAATGACTTCAAGGGGCCTTCGGGCCCCTTTTCTTTTGCCTGTCCGTGACCGGCTATCGAAGCAGATTCAGATAATCCTGACCTAAAGAAATTCGCGGCATCCTGGTTCCCGACCAAGCGACGGTGATGCCTCTCGCCATGACCAACAGCTCCACCGGAGGCTCCAAGGTTGGTGAAATCCACTGAGTGACATTGGTCGAAAAGTCCCAACTGCCGACTAGGCTCCAGGCCTCGCCGGCAGGTGGTGCTGATTGCAACATCATGCGGTTTTGACCTCTGACCGGCTCTCTGCTTGCATTTCACTCGACTTCAGCAATATTGGCGTCGACATGGGGGGACGACTTTACGGACTGGACGCTCTGCGCGGGGTCGCTGCGATCGCCGTTGCCCTGCATCATTTTGCCCGCGTCAATCATCTTCCCTTGCTGCCGCTCAACCCTGCGATCGCGGTTGATCTGTTCTTCATCCTGTCCGGCTTCGTCTTGACCAGAACCTATGAAGATCGACTGCGAAACGGGCTGACCACGGTCGGCTTCATCGGTTTGCGATACCGCCGGCTGTTTCTGCCGCTGGCGATCGGATCGACCATCGGATTGGCGTTGATGATTGCGTTCCAAGGCATCTCCGGTCCGCTGCTTGCGGCCTATGCCCTTATCCTGCTTTTTCTTCCCGTGGTCGGGCGACCCGCATTTCCGCTCAACGTCCCGGCCTGGTCGCTCTTCGTGGAGATCGTCTGCAATGTGCTGCACGGGGTGATCATCTCGAAAATCTCGAACCTGCAAGTGCTGGTCCTGGCGGTGGCTGGAGCATTGGTCTTCATCGCCAGCTTCGCGACGGGTTTATCTCTGTGGAGCCCGGCCTTTGCATCGGTGCTCTGGCTGATTCCGCGCGAGCTCACCTGCTACCTGGTCGGCGTCTGGATGTTCCGCACCTATGGCGATGTCCCTCTTGGCCGATACCCTCTGTTGGCCGTCATCATCTTTGCGGTTTCGCTCGTCCTCGCCTCGTTCAGCCCGGCTTTCGAAATCGGTGCTCTGGTCGCATGCCCCTTCATCGTGCGCGCTTCGCTTGGGCTGCCTCGCATGGGCTGGGCAATCTGGGCCGGTGCGATCTCCTATCCTCTCTACGCGACCCACGTTCCGGCGCTACAGGCCGCACGCGCCATGGGTTTGCAACCATTGTTCGCCGCCATGCTGGTGGCTGCCCTCGCCATCTTCATAACGGTGGCGTTCGAAACCCGGCGCGGCGGCATGAAGCCGGCTCACCAGATCAGCGCCTGATCGGCAACCCGGACGAAGATCATGTTCGAGCCGGCCCGGCTGTTCAGCGTGAAGCCCTTGCCATGCATAAGCGCCGACAGCGCGTGGCTGGTGTCGCCGCTGCCATTGTCAGCCTCGACGATGACGACGCGCGAGCCGCGCCCATAGAGCAGCGCCGTGTTCGAGAGATCGAACGGGTAATTAGGCGCTGACATCGAGATAGCTCGGCTTTCGATGCCGATCTCGGCGACCTCAATCAGTTTTCATGCCAGGCGTCACCGGTCCGGTGACCAGAAAATCACGGAAATGAAGCGAGCTGTTTTTTCATGCGATCGACAACGGTACCGGTTGCAGACAGAGCTTTAGCCGATTACTGGGCTGAAAATAATTCGATTTCATCGCCTTAGCCTTTCATTCTGCACAATCGTCGGGACAATGACGCCCGATCTGGAGGATTCGGAATGCACTTCAAACGGCTGTTTCTTGTTGCCCTTTGCGCGCTGGTCGCCTTTGCCGCGGCACCGGCCGTGAGGCAGGCGCTGGCCGAGGACGCCGCCAAGCCAGCCGATCCGGGCCTCTCCGATGTGCTGACCGATCTGTTGCATGGCGTCGAGGGCGAGAACGGCACCTCCGGTCCCGACAAGCGCGTGCCGTTCGGCCGCGAAGAGGTGCAGCTTTCGTTTGCGCCACTGGTCAAGCAGACGGCGCCGGCGGTGGTCAATGTTTATGCCTCACAGACGGCCAAGGTCACGTCGCCCTTCGACGGCGATCCTTTCTTCGAGGAATTCTTCGGTCGCGCGCAGCCACGAGCGCAATCTTCGCTCGGCTCGGGCGTGCTGGTTGACCCGAGTGGCGTTGTCGTCACCAATTTCCACGTCATCAAGGACGCCGATGAGGTCAAGGTCGCGACCGCCGACGGGCGCGAATTCACCTCGAAGGTCATGCTCAAGGACGAGACGCTCGACCTTGCCGTGCTCAAGATCACCTCCGACAAGCCGTTTCCGGTGATCGCCATCGGCGATTCCGACGCGCTCGAGGTCGGCGACCTGGTGCTGGCGATCGGCAATCCGTTCGGCGTCGGCCAGACCACCACCAGCGGCATCGTTTCGGCACTTGCCCGCAGCCATATCGGAGTTTCGGATTCGGGCTATTTCATCCAGACCGACGCCGCCATCAATCCCGGCAATTCCGGCGGCGCGCTGATCAACATGGGCGGCCAGCTGGTCGGCATCAACACCGCCATTTACAGCCGCAGCGGCGGCTCGATCGGCATCGGCTTTGCCATCCCGGCCAACATGGTGCGCGCCTTCGCCGACGCGGCCAAGGCCGGGCTCGATTTCTTCGAGCGACCCTATATCGGCGCCGAGTTCGAGGCGGTCACACCGCAGATCGCCGAATCGCTCGGTATGGAGAAGCCGACGGGCGCGCTGGTGTCGTCGGTCGAGGAAGCTGGACCGGCAGCCAAGGCAGGGCTGAAGCCCGGCGATGTCGTACTGCAGCTTAACGGCACGACCGTCGAAGGCATCGAGGCGCTGGATTACCGCATGGCAACGCTGTCGATCGGCACCAAGGCGACCTTCGCCGTCCTGAGCAAGGGCCAGCAGGCGACGATGGAGATTGCGCTGGAGCGCGCGCCGGAGGGCGCCAAGGCCTCGGAAGTGACGCTGCATGGCCGCAGCCCGTTCTCGGGCGCCAAGGTCGCCGAACTGTCGCCACGGCTTGCCCAGCGGCTTGGCCTGCGCACCGACCTGAAGGGCGTCACCGTGGTCGACATCAACCGCGATTCGCCGGCTGCCGATTTCGGCTTCCAGCCGGGTGACATCGTGCGCGAGGTGAACGGCACGACTGTCGATACGGCTGCCACACTGGCGCAGCTCTCGCAGCAGGATACGCGCTGGTGGCGCTTTACCGTCGAACGCGGCGGGCAGATACTGCGCCAGGTGTTGCGTTACTGAGGCGATCTTCCCATCTTCAGAGCATGATCCCGAAAAGTGGGAACCGGTTTTCGGAAAAGATCATGCTCCAAAAGAGTGGGATCGCTCCAACAAAAAGACTTGCATGGCCGATCTGTTCAGCGTCGATGAACCGGAAAGAGCGCCATCCGGCCGGCCGCTCGCCGACCGGCTGCGCCCGAAAAACCTCGGTGAGGTCGTTGGCCAGGAGCATCTGACCGGGCCCGACGGCGCGCTGACGCGGCTGATCAATTCCGGTTCGCTCGGCTCGATGATTTTTTGGGGACCGCCGGGGACCGGCAAAACAACCGTTGCGCGGCTGCTGGCCGGCGAGACCAGTCTTGCCTTCGAGCAGATATCGGCGGTGTTTTCCGGCGTCGCCGACCTGAAGAAAGTGTTCGAGGCGGCAAAACTGCGCCGCGCCAATGGCCGCCAGACGCTGCTGTTCGTCGACGAGATCCATCGCTTCAACCGCGCCCAGCAGGATTCTTTCCTGCCGGTCATGGAGGACGGCACGGTCGTGCTGGTTGGCGCTACCACCGAGAATCCCTCCTTCGAGCTCAATGCCGCGCTTCTGTCGCGGGCGCGGGTGCTGGTGTTCCATTCGCTGGGCGAGGAGAGCATCGCCAAACTGATGACGCGAGCGGAGGAGACCGAGGGCAGGGCGCTGCCGCTCGACGACGAGGCGCTGGCGATGCTCATCCGCATGAGCGATGGCGACGGTCGTGCCTCGCTGACCTTGGCCGAAGAGGTCTGGCGCGCCGCCAAACCTGGCGAGGTTTTCGATCCAGAAGGGCTGCAGCGCATCGTCCAGCGCCGCGCGCCGATCTACGACAAGGGCCAGGACGGCCATTACAATCTGATCTCGGCGCTGCACAAATCGGTGCGCGGGTCCGATCCAGACGCGGCCCTCTATTATCTCGCCCGCATGTTCGACGCCGGTGAGGATCCGCTCTATCTCGGCCGCCGGCTGGTGCGCATGGCGATGGAGGACATCGGGCTGGCCGACCCGCAGGCACTGGTCGTCGCCAATGCCGCCAAGGACGCCTATGACTATCTGGGCTCGCCCGAAGGCGAACTCGCCTTTGCCGAGGCGACTGTCTATCTCGCCACCGCGCCCAAATCCAACGCCGTCTACACCGCCTTCAAGGCCGCCACGCGGGCGGCGAAGGAGTTCGGTTCGCTGCTGCCGCCCAAGCACATCCTTAACGCGCCGACCAAGCTGATGAAAGAGGAGGATTACGGCGCCGGCTATCGCTACGACCATGACCAGCCCGATGCCTTTTCCGGCCAGGACTATTTTCCGGAAAAGATGGGCCGGCAGACCTTTTACGATCCGCCCGAACGCGGCTTCGAGCGCGATATCCGGAAACGGCTGGACTATTGGGCGAAGCTGCGCAGCGAGCGGGAAAAATAGGCTTGCGCGCGCCTGTGATTTTGTCGGCGCAGGACGAAATCCCGCTATGGGGCATTCCCGCCTTTGTCCTTTCCTGTGCACTGAACTAAAGTGGAGTGCAAACGTCCAAATAATTTTGCCGGCAGCCGCCGACGGCCACCCCAGCGCCGTGCGATGGCATTGTGCGTGGGGACAAAAGACCCTATCAAGGCGCACGGCCTCGGGGGTGGCCGTCGCCAAGATGCTTGGCGATTGTCGTCGCAACAGGAATCGCGCCCGACGGCGCGAGAAAAAAATGAAAAAATCCCTTCGCAAATCCCTTCGCCAGGCTGTGATTGCACTGCCGCTGCTTGCGCTCGGCTTCTATTTCATCCCGATCCTGACTACGATCTGGATCGTCTGCGGCCTGATCGATGTGCTGCGCAACGCCAACAAGGACTTGTCGCTGTTGCGCGGCTATTTCCTCGGCAACGGCATTTTCACCTGGCTGCTGTCGCCCTTCAACCTTCTGGTCGACCTGCTCTGCTACCGGAACCCGGGCGTGTGGAAGCTGGAGCAGTTTCCCGCCGACTATCAGCGCGAGGTCAACGAGGTTCTCGACGTCTTCAAGGCGCGCAAGGACGAGATCATCGCCGATATCGACGCCAATTTCGGCACCGGCCGTCGCGGCATGTATGTCTATCAATGGTACGGCAAGCACAAGATCGACAACGTCGCCGAATTCAACAAGGATTTCAAATACATCAAGACCATTGCCGTCTCGGTCTTCAGGGGCAAGGAATCGACCTCCTGGCATTTCGGACCGCTGCGGCTCAGCCTGCGCATCCTCTACAATCTCCTGCCGGTGAAGGCAGAGGTTTTCGTCGAGTGCAACGGCGCCAGGAACTACTGGCACGACAACCCGCTCTATATTTTCGACGACACGCTGCTGCACCGCTCGGTCAACGAGTATGACGGGCGCCGCTACTGCGTGTTCATGGACATCATCCGTCCGTCGCCATTCCCCGGCTTCATCGCCGGCCTTCTCGCCATCGTTTCGGTCACCGTCGAGCGCATCAATTCCATGTTCTATAAGAACTGGAAGATGATCGGCTCGAGCAAGGCAAAGAAGGTCGAGACGACCTGACGCGTAGTCTTGACCGGCAAGAGGGAGCGCGATGTATCACCTGTTGCTTGTCTGTCTTGGCGGCGCGATCGGCGCGATGGGCCGCTTCCTCCTGTCCGGCTTCATCGCCCGCCGAGTCGGCGAGACCTTTCCCTGGGGTACGATGGTCGTCAACGTCTCGGGGGCGTTTGCGATCGGCGTCGTCGCGCATGCGGTGGCGCGCGACGGAATGCCCGCCTTCTGGGCCTTTGCAGTTACCGGCTGCCTCGGCTGCTATACCACGGTCTCTTCCTTCAGCCTGCAGACGCTGGCGCTGGCGCGCGAGGGTGAATGGTTGCGCGCCGGCGGCAATGTGCTGCTTTCGGTTGTTCTGAGCCTTGGCGGCGTGACGCTGGGCTTTGCCGCGGGAAGTCTCCTGATCGGCAACGGGGCGCCATGAGCAGTCCGCGGAAGCTTCGCTCCGGCGGAACGGACGCTGCCGCGGCAGGGCACGCGGCGCGCCTCGTTGGCTGGCGTAAAACGAATGAAACGGTTCGGATCTATGCTACCGTCGCAGCCGGCAGCATGATCGGCGGCGTGCTGCGGGCGCTTGTCTCATTGGCGAGCAATGCCTTGTGGGGCAGTGGATTCCCCTTCGGCACGCTCCTCGTGAACATTATCGGCTCATTCCTCATCGGCTTCTATGCGACATTGACGGGGCCGGAAGGCCGCGTCTTCGCCAGCCCGTTGCAGCGCCAGTTCTTCATGGCCGGCTTCTGTGGAGGCCTGACGACCTTTTCCGCGTTCAGCCTTGAAACGCTCATCCTCGCGCAAGGCGGGGAGCTTGTGGCGGCGGGGCTCAATATCGCGATCTCCGTGGTGGCGTGGCTTGCCGCCGTCTGGCTTGGCCACATCTTTGCTATGCGCCTCAACCGACTGAGAGGATCCGGGCAATGAAAATACCAAGACAGGCGCAATTGTTGCGCATATTCATCGGCGAGAACGACAGGGCAGACGGCCATCCGCTGTATGAGGCGATCGTGCTTAAGGCCCGCGAAATGCAGATTGCCGGCGCGACCGTCCTGCGCGGAGCGATGGGGTTCGGCCACTCCAGCCGGCTTCACACCACGAAAATCCTCCGTTTGTCGGAGGACTTGCCACTTGTGATCGAGATCGTCGATGGCGAGGAAAAGATAGCCGCTTTCCTGCCAATACTTGAGACAATCATGACAAGCGGTCTGATCACGCTGGAGAAAGTTCAGGTTCTGCAATATGGAACCGACAACGAATGACCGAGTATGAGGTTGCGGGTGCCGGCGAATGCCGTCGCATGCCGCGGAACGGCGATTGGAATTATGGCAGGCGTTGAACAGATCACAGTAGAGGCCGGCGAGGCGGGCATGCGGCTCGATCGCTGGTTCAAGACCCATTTCCCCGGCCTCGGTTTCGGCCATCTGCAGAAGCTGCTGCGTTCCGGCCAGATCCGCGTCGACGGCGGTCGGGTCAAGGCCGACAGTCGTGTCGAGCCCGGCCAGGTGGTGCGCGTGCCGCCGCTCGAGGTCGACAAGAAAGGCGAGAGCGCGCTTACCGGTCACTCGATCCGCAACCAGGGTGACGCCGATGTGCTGGCCAAGATGCTGATCCACGAAGACCCGAAGGTCTTCGTCTTCAACAAACCGGCTGGCCTGGCCGTGCAAGGCGGCTCGGGTGTCACCCGCAATGTCGACGACATGCTGGAGGCATGGCGCAGCCAGAAGGGCGAGAAGCCGCGCCTGGTGCACCGGCTCGACCGCGACACGTCGGGCGTGCTGGTGGTTGCCCGCACCAGGCTTGCGGCGATGAAGCTTTCCGAGTCATTTCGTGCACGCGAGACCAAGAAGACCTACTGGGCGCTGGTCAAGGGCGTGCCACCCAAGCGCGAGGACAAGATCTCGACCTGGCTGATCAAGGAGCCGACCGAGGACGGCGACCGCGTGCGCGTGGCCGCGCATGGTGAAAAAGGCGCCGATCATGCCGTGTCCTACTACCGGATCATCGAGCAGGCGGCGCAGACGATGACCTGGCTGGAAATGGAGCCCTACACCGGCCGCACCCACCAGCTTCGCGTTCATGCCGCCTATATTGGCTGCCCGATCATCGGCGACCCCAAATATTTCGAGGCCGACACCAATTGGGATTTCCCGGGTGGCATTCAAAACCGCCTGCATCTGCATGCGCGCCGCATCGTCATTCCGCACCCGGACAAGGGCGTCATCGACGTCACCGCGCCGATGCCGCCGCATATGCGCCAGAGCTGGAACCTGATCGGCTTTGACGACGCCAGCGCGGAGGACTGACATTGGCCGTTGCCTCGGCATTGGATCGCCGTGACGCGGTCGATCTGGCGGCTGCTTCCATCATGGTCGGGCTGACCTTTTCCTGGGGGCTGAACTACGTTGCCGCCAAGATCTCCTATGCCGGGTTCGACCCCGTTTTCGTTTCGATCGCACGCTCGATCATTGGCGGGCTTTGCGTGCTCGGCTGGTGCTGGCTGCGCGGCATCAAGCTGTTCGAGGCCGACGGGTCGCTTGTAGCCGGCATCATTGTCGGCGTGCTGTTCGGCGTCGAGTTTCTGTGCCTCTATATCGGGCTGGAATACACGACCGTTGCCCGCAACACGCTGCTGGTCAACACGATGCCGTTCTGGGTCCTGATCGGCGGCCATTTCCTGCTCGGCGAGCGCATCAATGCAAGGAAGCTTGGCGGCCTTATTCTCGCCTTTTGCGGCCTGGTGGCCGTGTTTTCCGACGGGATCGTCGGCGGCAACAAAGTGACTCTGATGGGCGATGTACTCAGCCTCGGCTCCGGCATTCTGTGGGCGGCGACCAGCATCGTCATCAAGCGCTCGAAACTGGTCGAGACCAGCGCCGAAAAACTGCTGCTCTACCAACTGGCGGGCGCCGCCGTCGTTGGCTTCCTGGTGATGCCGTTCGCCGGCCCGCCGATCCGCGCAGTCGCCGCCTTGCCGACATTGGCACTGCTGTTCCAGTCGCTCTATATTGTTGCCTTCACCTATGTGCTGTGGTTCTGGCTGCTCAGGCGCTATCCGGCATCGGGCCTGTCGAGCTTCGCCTTCCTGTCGCCGGTGTTCGGTGTGCTGTGCGGCGCTATTATTCTGGGCGAGGCGCCGACAGTCAGGATTTTTGTGGCGCTTGGGCTGATCGCGGTCGGCCTCATTATCGTCAACCGGCCGGCCCGCAAGCAGGTACCCGTATAGAAAGTTCCGCCATGCGCGATATCCTCAACGACCTCGAAGCAGGCAAGCAGCTCTCCGATCCGGATCCGGTGCGCCGCGCGCAGATCCAGATGAAGACGCATCTGCCGAAGCGTTTCTACAAGGACGTTGCCGTCGTGCCGGTGGACGACGGCTTTGCCGTGCATCTCGACGGCAAGCCGGTGCGCACGCCGGGCAAAGCGGTGTTGGCGCTGCCGACCGAGACGGCGGCACAGTTGGTAGCCAGCGAATTCGCAGCGCAAGGCGAGACCATCGATCCCGTCACGATGCCGGTGCTGCGTCTGGTCAACACCGCCATCGATGGCGTCGCCAGCGACCCGCAGGCGGTGCTGGAGGACGTGTTGCGGTTCGCGTCGTCCGATCTGACCTGCTACCGCGCCGACGCGCCGCAGGGACTGGTCGAGCGCCAGAATCAGCATTGGGACCCGGTCATCGACTGGGCGCGCAGCGCGCTCGGCGCTCGCTTCAACCTTGCCGAAGGGGTGATCCATGTCGAGCAACCGCGCGAGAGCATCGCCGTGCTCGGCGCCCATCTTGCCCAGCGCGCCGAGCCGCTGCGGCTCGCTGCCATCCATGTCATGACCTCGCTGACCGGGTCGGCGCTGCTGGCGCTTGCAGTCGACTACGGCGCGCTTGACGGCGAGGCGGCTTGGGCCGCCGGCCATGTCGATGAGGACTGGCAGGCCGAGCATTGGGGCCAGGACGCCGAGGCCGTGGCCCGTCGCTCGGCCCGCAAGCGCGACATGATGGGCGTCGTCAGCCTGCTGGAAGCGCTCAAGGCCTGATCTCCGGTCTTTGCCGCACTGCACCTAATACCAAAGTCATAATCCCAAAGGCGCTCTGCCTCCGGACGCCGCTTTCTGTCATTTTTTGTGCCCGATGGCTGAGCTGAGTCCGCATTCAGAGGGAACGTGGACGATGATGCACAGCATCGAGGCAGACGGGATCTCACGGGAGGACATTTCCATGGCAATGGCATCGACCGCCGGCGGAAGCAGCCGCGGCATGACGCGAGAGGAGAAGAAAGTCATCTTCGCTTCCTCGCTCGGCACGATTTTCGAATGGTACGATTTCTATCTCTACGGTGCGTTGGCGGCCGCGATCGGCGCCACATTCTTCGCTTCATATCCAGAGGCGACCCGCAACATCTTCACGCTGCTGGTTTTTGCCGCCGGTTTCCTGGTGCGTCCGTTCGGCGCGCTGGTGTTCGGTCGCATCGGCGATCTCGTCGGCCGCAAATACACATTCCTTGTCACCATCACGATCATGGGCCTGTCGACCTTCCTGGTCGGCCTGCTTCCCGGCTCGGCGAGCTGGGGCATTGCGGCGCCCATCATCCTGGTTGGGCTGCGCATGCTGCAGGGCCTGGCACTCGGTGGTGAATATGGCGGTGCGGCGACCTATGTCGCCGAACATGCTCCCGACGACCGCCGTGGCTTCTACACGTCGTGGATCCAGACAACGGCGACGCTTGGCCTGTTCTTGTCGCTGATCATCATCCTGATCGTGCAGAATTCGCTGAGCAAGGAGGACTTCGCGGCCTGGGGTTGGCGCATTCCATTCCTGGTCTCGGCCATCCTGCTCGCCATATCGGTCTGGATTCGCCTGTCGCTTGCCGAATCGCCGACCTTCCAGCGCATGAAGGACGAGGGCAAGGGCTCCAAGGCGCCACTCACAGAAGCCTTCGGACAGTGGAAGAACGCCAAGATCGCCCTGTTGGCGTTGTTCGGCCTCACCGCCGGCCAGGCCGTGGTCTGGTACAATGGCCAGTTCTACGCGCTGTTCTTCCTGGGCAATGTGCTCAAGGTCGATCCGCAGTCGGTCAACATCATGATCGCAATCGCGCTGGCGCTCGGCTCGATCTTCTTCGTCGTGTTCGGCTGGCTCTCCGACAAGGTCGGCCGCAAGCCGATCATCATGGCCGGTCTCGCGCTGGCGATCGTCACCACCTTCCCGCTGTTCAAGGCGCTGACCTGGGCCGCCAACCCGGCGCTCGCCACCGCCCAGCAGAACACGCGTGCCACGGTGACCGCTGCACCGGGAGACTGCAAGTTCCAGTTCAATCCGACCGGAACACGCAAGCCTCTCACTTCGTGCGATATTGCGACCGACTTCCTTGCCAAGAGCTCCGTACCCTACGACATCATTACGACGGCGGCACCGGGAACCGCGGCCACTGTGAAGATTGGGACCGAAACGGTGGCGTCCTATGATGCCGTGGCAGCCGCGGACAAGGCGGCTTCAAACGACGCTGCCTTCAAGAAGGCGGTCAACCTCGCGCTTCAGGGCGGCGGCTATCCGCTGAAACGTGCTGCCGCCAAGGTTGCCGACCAAAAGCTCGACGCCTTTGTTGCGGCCAATCCCGAACTGAAACTCGACGCGGCGGCCATTCGCGCCGGTGAAAAAGCCACTGTCCCGCTCGCCCAGGCGGTCAAGGACAAGCTGCTGACGGCAGATGACGCCGCCGGCACCGCCGACGTGACGGTCTACAGTGTTCCGGCGGCCGGCGCGTTCTCGATGTTTGCCGACCCGGCAGCAGTCAACTGGGCCAAGGTCATCGGCATCCTGTTCATCCTGGTCGTCTACGTGACCATGGTCTACGGGCCGATCGCGGCGATCCTGGTCGAGATGTTCCCGACCCGCATCCGCTACACCGGCATGTCGCTGCCCTATCACATCGGCAATGGCTGGTTCGGCGGCCTGCTGCCGGCGATCGTGTTCGCGCTCAGCGCCTCCAAGGGCGATATCTATTACGGCCTCTGGTACCCGGTGGTGATCGCGGCGATGTCGCTAATCATCGGCATGATCTTCGTCAGGGATACGCTGGGAACCGACCTGCACACCAAGCAATAGGCGCTGTTCCTGCGTTCAACAAAAAACCCGGCGCGAGCGATCGCGCCGGGTTTTTCAATGGTCAGGCCTGCTTTCAGCTTGCTAGCCCGGAAAACGGCTAGCTCTTGCGAGGCTGCTCGGCTTCCGCGATGGCCGCCTCATGGTACCAGGCCTCGCCATGACCCAAGGGATGATCGCGCAGTGAGGCAAGCTCTGCCGCGAACTTGGCCTTTACGCCTAAATTTGAGGCAGCCGCACGTGCTGCCAGCGGGAACATCAGGATTTTTGCCGACGGACGGGCTGACGTGATTTCCATGGTCGGTCTCCTTTCTTCTGGAGAGGCTTATCGATTCATCTTTCCATCAAAGTAGGTCCTGCAATCCGTTTAGGCAAGATGCCTAAAGAAAGATCAGTATTTGCCTGTTATTTAAGCAAATTCCGCCTTTGATCGATCCCGGCGCATTGCTTAGGCGGCTTCGCCGGATCGCCGGGGTGAACGGACATTTTTGACGCACCCCGTGCAGCGGAAATGGCACATGACTTGCATTTTATCGACCGGCAGCCGGTCTGCCGGATGGCTCGGCGCGCGCCGGCGTCATCCAGCTTCGGTGATTTAGCAACGAGAGGCTCTAGAATGACGAAATACAAGCTCGAGTACATCTGGCTCGATGGATACACCCCGGTCCCCAATCTGCGCGGCAAGACCCAGATCAAGGAGTATGCCGAGTTCCCGTCGCTCGAGCAGCTGCCGCTGTGGGGCTTCGACGGCTCCTCGACGCAGCAGGCCGAAGGCCACAGCTCCGACTGCGTGCTGAAGCCGGTCGCCGTGTTCCCCGATCCGGCCCGCACCAATGGCGTGCTGGTGATGTGCGAAGTGATGATGCCCGATGGCGTGACGCCGCATGCCTCCAACAAGCGCGCCACCATCCTCGATGACGAGGGCGCCTGGTTCGGTTTCGAGCAGGAATATTTCTTCTACAAGGACGGCCGTCCGCTCGGCTTCCCTGAGAGCGGCTATCCGGCGCCGCAGGGCCCGTACTACACCGGCGTCGGCTACTCCAATGTCGGCCCGGTTGCGCGCCAGATCGTCGAGGAGCATCTCGACCAATGTCTCGCCGCCGGCATCAACCATGAAGGCATCAACGCCGAAGTGGCCAAGGGCCAGTGGGAATTCCAGATCTTCGGCAAGGGCTCGAAAAAGGCCGCCGACCAGATGTGGATGGCCCGCTATCTCCTGCAGCGCCTGACCGAGAAATACGAGATCGACATCGAGTATCACTGCAAGCCGCTCGGCGACACCGACTGGAACGGCTCGGGCATGCATGCCAACTTCTCGACCGCCTATATGCGCGAAGTCGGCGGCAAGGCCTATTTCGAGGCGCTGATGGCTGCCTTCGACAAGAACCTGATGGACCACATCGCCGTCTACGGCCCGGACAATGACAAGCGCCTGACCGGCAAGCACGAGACCGCGCCGTGGAACCGGTTCAGCTACGGCATCGCCGACCGCGGCGCCTCCATCCGCGTGCCGCATTCCTTCGTCAACAACGACTACAAGGGCTATCTGGAAGACCGCCGCCCGAACTCGCAGGGCGACCCCTACCAGATCGCCTCGCAGATCCTGAAGACGATCGCGGAGGTTTCGACCAGCGCCCAGGTTTCGGCCGCGGCGTAAGCATTCGCTGAGGCGGAGACTTGGTCTCCGCCTCGATCTGCTCTGGCGGCATCCGACGCCAGTCGTCTGAACAAACAAAAACCCCGGCGTCTGAACTGACGCCGGGGTTTTTCTTTGTCGCTGAACCGATCGCTCAGACCGAATAGTACATGTCGTATTCGACCGGATGCGGGGTCATTTCGAAGCGCATCACTTCGGCCATCTTCAGCTCGATGTAGCTGTCGATCTGGTCGTCGTCGAACACGCCGCCAGCCTTAAGGAAGCCGCGGTCCTTGTCGAGGCTCTGCAGCGCTTCGCGCAGCGAGCCGCAGACGGTCGGGATCTTCTTCAGCTCCTTCGGCGGCAGGTCGTAAAGGTCCTTGTCCATCGGCTGGCCCGGATGGATCTTGTTCTTGATGCCGTCGAGACCGGCCATCAGCATGGCGGCGAAGGCGAGGTAGGGGTTCGCGCCCGGATCGGGGAAGCGGACTTCGACGCGCTTGGCCTTCGGCGACGAGCCGAACGGAATGCGGCAGGAGGCCGAGCGGTTGCGCGCGGAGTAGGCGAGCAGCACGGGGGCTTCATAGCCTGGCACCAGGCGCTTGTAGGAGTTGGTCAGCGGGTTGGTGAAGGCG
The DNA here is from genome assembly GCF_056403115.1 of Mesorhizobium sp. P3_A2. NCBI lineage: Bacteria > Pseudomonadati > Pseudomonadota > Alphaproteobacteria > Hyphomicrobiales > Phyllobacteriaceae > Mesorhizobium > Mesorhizobium sp. P3_A2. The sequence continues at coordinate 100,271 of NZ_JBFUGC010000015.1, read as the reverse complement.
TTGATCGCCTTGGCGTGCTTGATGATGCCGCCGATGTAGAAGAGGCAGCTTTCCGACAGGCCGGCATATTCGTTGCCGGCGAAGGTCGGCTTGCCGCCCTTCCAGATCGACTGGTGAACGTGCATGCCCGAGCCGTTGTCGCCGAAGACCGGCTTCGGCATGAAGGTGGCCGTCTTGCCGTAGGCGTTGGCGACCTGGTGCACGACATACTTGTAGATCAACATCTTGTCGGCGTTGCGGACCAGCGTGTCGAACTTGATGCCGAGTTCGTGCTGGGCGGCCGCCACTTCGTGGTGGTGCTTTTCGACGCGCACGCCCATTTCGGCGAGCACGGTCAGCATTTCGGAGCGCATGTCCTGCGCGCTGTCGATCGGCGGCACCGGGAAGTAGCCGCCCTTGATGCGGGGGCGGTGGCCGAGATTGCCGGTCTCGTAATCGGTGTCGTCATTGGACGGCAGTTCGGTGGAGTCCAGCTTGAAGCCGGTGTTGTAGGGGTCGGCCTTGTACTTGACGTCGTCGAAGACGAAGAACTCGGCTTCCGGGCCGACGAAGATCTGATCGCCGATGCCTTCGGCCTTCATGTAGGCCTCGGCCTTCTTGGCGGTGCCGCGCGGGTCGCGGTTGTAGGATTCCCCGGAGACCGGATCGAGGATGTCGCACAGGATGACCATGGTCGACTGGGCGAAGAACGGGTCCATGTGGACGGTGTCGGGATCGGGCATCAGCACCATGTCGGACTCGTTGATCGCCTTCCAGCCGGCAATCGAAGAGCCGTCGAACATGACGCCGTCGGCGAACATGTCTTCCTCGACCTCGATGACATCCATCGTCACGTGCTGCAGCTTGCCCTTCGGATCGGTGAAGCGCAGGTCGACGAATTTCACGTCGTTATCCTTGATCTGCTTCATGATGTCTTTGGCTGTCGTCATGTCATTTCTTCCCTGTGTGATGACGTTTCGAGGAGACGCTAATCTGAAATCAGAAACCTCAGACGGCGTCCATCCCTGTTTCACCGGTACGGATACGAACGACTTCCTCGATGTTGGAGACGAAGATCTTGCCGTCGCCGATGCGCCCGGTCTGGGCGGCCTTGCGGATGGCTTCGATCGCGCCTTCAACCGCATCGTCGCCAAGCACGACTTCGATCTTCACCTTGGGCAGGAAGTCGACGACATATTCAGCGCCGCGATAGAGTTCGGTATGGCCTTTCTGGCGGCCGAAGCCCTTGGCTTCGGTGACGGTGATGCCTTGCAGCCCGGCCTCCTGAAGCGCTTCCTTCACTTCGTCTAGCTTGAACGGCTTGATGATCGCTTCGATCTTTTTCATGTAAAAAGTGGCCTCCACTGCCAAAAAGACGGGTTGTGCGCCCCGCTTGCGCCTCCATCAAGCACGAACTGTGCCAATTTCAGCCCACGAGAAGCGGTTTCGCGCAATTCCAATGCCGCGCCGGGCCGGGATGCACATTCGCGTCATCCACTGCTTCGGAAGCGGCGCGGGTGTTCGGAGCCTACACATTGCCGCTCCGGTCGTCTGCACGATAATTAGGCAGGTCGCGTATTTTGCGGGCGCGCGGATCCGTGGCGCCAGTCTGCGAAAGGATTGGCCGCACGCCAACTCAGCACCTGGCCGTTTGCTTCGAACCCGAAACTGGACAATGCTCAACCGGATAGAGGTTGGGCTTTGAACAAAATGCGGATCGGCAATTCATGAGCAACGAAGTGCTGTCGCCGGCCGAGATGGGCGAAGCCGACCGGCTGGCAATCGCGGCCGGTCCGCTCGACGGTTATGGCCTGATGCAGCGCGCCGGCGAGGCGGTCGCGGCGGTGGTGCTGGCGCGCTATCCCGCCGCAAGCCGTGTGCACGTGCTGTGCGGCCCCGGCAACAATGGTGGCGACGGCTATGTGGTGGCGCGGTTGCTTGGGGAAAGTGGTGTCGATGTCACGCTGTGGGTTTCCGGTGAGCCGAGGGCAGGCAGCGATGCGGCGATTGCCGCGGCCGAATGCTCGCTGGAACGCCGGCCCCTGGCGACTTTCGTCGCTGAGCCGGGCTCGTTGATTGTCGACGCTCTCTATGGCGCGGGGCTGTCAAAGGACCTCTCGGGTGATGCGGCGCGTGCCGTAGACATTGCCGCCGGCCTGTCTGTCGTTGCCGTCGATTTGCCTTCAGGTGTTTCCGGTGACAGCGGCCACATTCTCGGCGCGGCGTTTCGTGCCGACATCACCGTCACCTTCGCGCGCAAGAAACCGGGGCATCTGCTGTTGCCTGGGCGCGATCGATGCGGCGAGATCGTCGTCGCCGATACCGGCATTGGCGACGACATCATCGCACAGGTCGCGCCGCGCACATTCGAAAACAAGCCGGCGTTCTGGCTCGAGACGTTGCCGGTGCCGGCGGTCGATGCGCACAAATACAAGCGCGGCCATGTCGGCGTCTTCTCCGGCGGACCGTCGGCGACGGGCGCGGCGCGGTTGGCCGCACTTGCCGCTGCTAGAAGTGGAGCAGGGGCGGTGACCGTGCTGTCGCCTGCAAATGCCATGCAGGTCAATGCCGCGCATCTGACCTCGATCATGCTGCGCAAGACCGATGCTATCGAGGACGTGCACGACTTTCTCGGTGATCGCCGGTCGTCGAGCTTCGTCCTTGGCCCTGGCTTCGGTGTCGGCGACAAGGCGCGCGATTTTGCCCTCGCCGTGCTTGCCAGAAAACGGCGGGAAGGCGGTGTCGAAGGACTGGTGCTCGATGCCGACGGCATCACGTCGTTTCGCAATGCGGCGTCGACGCTGTTCGAGGCGGCCAGCAGGCCGGATGCGCCAGCACTGGTCATGACGCCGCATGAGGGCGAGTTCGGCCGGCTGTTCCCTGATATCGCTGATGACAAAAGCCTCTCAAAGCTCGCCAAGGCGCGTGCGGCCGCAGCCCGCGCCAATGCCATTGTCATCTACAAAGGCGCCGACACTGTCATCGCAGCCCCCGACGGCCGCGCCGCGATCAACGCCAACGGCGCGCCCTGGCTTGCCACCGCCGGTTCCGGTGATGTGCTGGCAGGCATCATTGCCGCGCTGCTGGCGCAAGGCATGCCGCCTTTCGAGGCCGCGTGCGCCGCGGTCTGGATCCACGCCGAAGCCGGCAGGCGCTTTGGGCCGGGACTGATCGCCGAGGATTTGCCGCTGGCGCTGGTGCCGGTGCTACGTGAATTGGTCGAAAGCCAGCCGGACCTTCTATGAGACGCCTGGCTGTCCTTTTCACCTCGCTCATCATGGCCGCATTGGCATCACACGGCGTGCGCGCCGAGCCAGTGACCATCATCGACGATCCGGCGGTGCTCGCCGCTCTCGATGCCAAGGGTTTTGGTTTCGCCGGCATTTTCGCCGTCGACGGCGAGAACGATCTGAAATCGCTCTACAGCGAGGCGCCGGCCTATCATGCAATTGTAGACATGGTGGCGGCTGACATTGCGGCCCTGCGCGCCGAGATGAAGGCCGGCGGGCGCACGCTCTATGAGGTGACCGACGGCAATGTCGGCCGCATCATGGACATGCGCTGGCTTCAGACCGAAGCCGCGCGCTTCCGCTTGGTCGGTGTCGTCAACCGGCTCGACCGGCGCGATTTCGCTGCGCTGCAAGGCGACAAGAGCTGTGGCGAGGTGCGGTTCATCTATCGCCTGGCCTATAGTTTTCGCAAGAACGGCAAGGTCCTGGCCTCGCGGCTGCCGTTCAATTTCAACGCCGTCTACAGCGTGGCGCCGGATCCCGATGGCGGCTGCGTCGGCGTTGCCGGGCGCTGGACGCCGCAACTCGATGAAAACGTCGATGCCGGCTGGCTGGCCGGCGGGCCGCTGGAACCGGAGGAGCTGACTTTCAAGCAGCTTGAACTCAACGCGCAAGTGGTGCGCTTTCCCTCGGGCCAGGAGACCGAGTTCGGCGGGCAGGCCGCCTATTTCATGCGCATCTTCGCCATCGATGGCGCTGCAATCAGTGAGAAGCCGCTGGAGAATACGCCTGACACTGCGCGGCTCTCGCAAGACGCGGCACTGAAGAAAAGGCTCGCCGACTATGTTAGCGCCAATGTCGCGGCGGTCGACCTCGGCGTCTACGAAATCCCCGACGAATTCCTGGCGAAGAAGATCATCTCGTGGTCGACCTTCGGCAGCGCCAGACAGGCCAATCATCCGTTTACCCCACTGTTCCAGCCAGGGGATTTCGCCGGCCTCGACTATGCGGCGCTGAAACTGGTGCGCACGCCGGAGGCGTTGGTCGAGCGGCTGGACAATGGCACTTGCCAGGGCTGTCACCAGGCGGGCTCCACGGCCGGCTTTCACTTCATCGGCCTCGACGACAAGACGACGTCGCCACTCAACCGCATCGAGGTCGGCATCTCGCCGCATCTCCATGCCGAGATTCCCAGGCGCCAGGCCTGGCTGCGCGCAACGCAGGAAGCCAAACAGCCGAACCGCTACCGGCCGCTGTCCTTCGCCCCGCCGGCCGCCTGGACCGATGCCGGCGATGTCGACTACACGCCGGCCGAGATGGCGATGCCGTGCCTGATGCCGGAGGACGCAAAACGCTTCGGCGCGACCTGGCAATGCGGTGGCGGCACCGTCTGCACGCCGCTGGCGACCGCATCAGGCGTGCGCACCACGCTGGCGCAATGTCTGCTGCCCAAGGACAGCCCAAAGATGTTCTCCGGCCATCCCTGCCTGACCGGCTCGATCGCCAGCAATGCGTCGCAGCCCTTCAACGACCGCTACAAGATCACCGGCCAGTTTGCCGCTTTCGCACCGAGCTTTTCGCGGACCGCCTACACTTGCCGGCCACCGAAGATCGGCGTGCCGGCAGGCATCGCCTACCGCGCCTGCGACGACAAGGACCGCAGCTTTGCCGCCTTCAAGGCGGGCAAGCCGATGCCGGATGAAATCTGCGGCCTGGTCGGCGGCAAAAAGTTCGACACCTGCGTGGCGACCAACAATTTCGACCAGTGTCTCGGCGGCGCGGTCAATCGCGGCAACCGGCCGGCATGCTCGGCCGATCATTTTTGCCGCGAGGATTACATGTGCCAGTCACTGCCGCCGGATACGCCGGGCGCCGCCAAGGTGAAGGGCATCGGCTTCTGCTCGCCGACCTATTTCATCTTCCAGATGCGCATCGACAACCACGCGACACCTTGGGCGAGCGCCACCGCCACCACCAGGGATGCAGGGTTCGGCGCGGCGGAAGAGGAGTAGGCCGCCGGTTTCAACGCTGCAGATAGTCTTCTATCTCAGCGGTCCATTTGGCGTTGAATTCCGCGATATGCCGTTCGGCGGCACTCGAAGTCACCAGCGTCGAGAGGGCGGTTGCCGCTATCGGGTCCAGATCTGGCGGCTGCGCGTAGCCAAGTGCGGCCAGCCTTTGCGCCCATGATGGATGGGTGGATTTTTCGGCGTGCGGGCTTTCCCACGCCTTGCGGGCAAAGGCATTCAGGCGAGTGGGCTCCCGCAACTCTCCGGCGGTGCTCAGAAGCCGGTCGAGCGGCGGTCGTGGCGCACGCAGCGCGCCCCGCAACTCATGTTCCAAAGGATCATAAACCCTTTCCCTGAAATGCGTGTCCGCGGCGCCGATGAGCAACAGAGCGCGGGCAGCTTGAGCCGCATCGCCGGAGGATGCCGCGTGCCGGTCCGCCTTGATTTCGGCATCGCGCGACAGCCGGATGGTTTCCCGTTCCAGGGATTGCGACAGCCAGCCGATGGCGGAATAGAGCAGACTGCCGGTAATCGTAGCGCCGGGCGGGGCGTACTCGAAGACAAATCCGAAACCGTTTTCGAACTCAGCCAGATTGAGGCTGCCATTGGTGTCTTTGTTGCGCACATGCGCGTCCTCATGGGCGAGGATGGCGGCAAAGGCTGTCTCATCGGTTACGGCCAGGATGGGAATGCCGACGGTCAGGAACAGGCGGTTGCCGAGAAGGCCAAAAAGCGTGCGCTCTTCGTGCACGCCGGCATTCAGGTCGTCCTCTAGTACGACAACCGTCCGTGCTGCCCGGCGCGGCCCGGCGACGCTCCGCCAGAGCGCCCACAGGCCAGGCGCCTCCGCTTCGCTGATGCCCTTGACCTTGCTGCGCCGAAAGCCGGCAAACAATGTGCCGAACAGGAACGCCAACGCGGTGGTCGCGATCGGCATGGCGACGAAACCGCTGGCAATGAACCAGATCGGATGGCTGTCGAGCAGGGACATCCAGACGCAGAAAATGATGAGAGCGGGGACAACGAAAAACAGGACCGCGAACCTGCCGAACCGCCGCCCGACGCTGATGATCAGTCGCGACATTGGAGACTACAGCGGGATGTTGTCGTGCTTCTTCCAGGGGTTCTGCATGTCCTTGTTGCGCAGCATCCTGAGCGCGCGGGCAATGCGGCGGCGAGTCGAGTGCGGCATGATCACCTCGTCGACATAGCCGCGCTCGGCGGCGACGAAGGGTGACAGGAAGCGATCCTCGTAAGCCTTTGTATGCGCTGCGATCTTCTCCGCATCGCCGATATCCTTGCGGTAGATGATCTCGACCGCGCCTCGGGCGCCCATGACCGCGATCTGCGCCGTCGGCCAGGCATAGTTCATGTCGCCGCGCAGATGTTTCGAGGCCATCACGTCATAGGCGCCGCCATAGGCTTTGCGGGTGATGACGGTGATTTTCGGCACGGTCGCTTCGGCATAAGCGAACAGCAGCTTGGCGCCATGCTTGATCAGCCCGCCATATTCCTGCGCGGTGCCGGGCAGGAAGCCGGGGACATCGACAAAGGTGACGATCGGGATCGAAAAGCAATCGCAGAAGCGCACGAAGCGCGCCGCCTTGCGGCTGGCGTCGGAATCGAGCACGCCGGCCAGCACCATCGGCTGGTTGGCGACGAAGCCGACCGTTCGGCCCTCGACGCGGCCGAAGCCGGTGACGATGTTCCTGGCAAAGTTCTGCTGGATCTCGAAGAAATCGCCTTCATCAGCAACTTTGAGGATCAGCTCCTTGATATCATAGGGTTTGTTGGCGTTGTCTGGGATCAGCCGATCGAGCGACAGATCATGGTCGGTGACCGACTGGTAGCATTCGATCTCGGGAAGCTCCGACGTGTTGGAGGCCGGCAGCAGATCGACCAGCCGGCGCATCTGAAGCAGCGCCTCGACGTCATTGTCGTAGGCACCGTCGGCGATCGAGGACTTTGTCGTGTGGACGGAAGCGCCGCCCAGGCTTTCGGCGGTCACCGTCTCGTTGGTCACGGTCTTCACCACATCCGGCCCGGTGACGAACATGTAGGAGGTGTCGCGGACCATGAAGATGAAGTCGGTCATCGCAGGCGAATAGACATCGCCGCCGGCGCATGGGCCCATGATGACGGATATCTGCGGGATGACGCCGGACGCGAGCACATTGCGCTGAAAGATCTCGGCATAGCCGCCAAGGGCTGCCACGCCTTCCTGGATGCGGGCACCGCCGGCATCGTAGAGGCCGATGATCGGCGCGCGGTTGCGCAGCGCCATCTCCTGCACCTTGATGACCTTCTCGGCATGCGCTTCTGACAGCGAACCGCCGAACACGGTAAAGTCCTTGGCGAAGAGATAGACCGGGCGACCGTTGACGGTGCCCCAGCCGGTGACGACGCCGTCGCCGGCGATCTTGGTCTTCTCCATGCCGAAATCGGTCGAGCGATGCTCGACATACATGTCGAACTCCTCGAACGAGCCTTCGTCGAGAAACACCTCCATGCGTTCGCGGGCGGTGAGCTTGCCCTTCTTGTGCTGGGCATCGATGCGGGCCTGGCCGCCGCCCAAGCGGGCGATGTCGCGGCGGCGCTCGAGTTCCTTCAGCACGTCCTTCATCTCTCGGTCCCCAGAAATGGAAGCTGTCTTTGTGGTAATGGTGCCTGCAGGCGGGCGCAAGCGCCGCTTTCGCCTTCGATTTTGTTGCACTGCAACATGACGCCCCTTGCATTCCGGGACGAACTCAGCCATATGCAGCCCATAGGCGCTTGGGCCGGGAGATTCCGGCCTTCTCGACAAATGAGACTGGTTGCGTCTGTTTTCCCTCTTTCCGGTTGAACGGCAAGGTGGCGGAAAAGCCCCGTGGCATGATGCCTGCGGGCACGACAGCGCAGCCGAGTGGACGTTACCGTCCGCCCGCCTTGTCGTTTCATATCAAATTTTTCGACGGCAGGTTGCGCCCTGCCGCCATCGATGTTTGCGGCTAAGGCCGCGTGAAAGAAGACTATTTTGACCAACGAAAACACATCAGCCGGTAGCAACACTGCGGCCGGTAACACTGCGGAACTCACCGGTTTCGCAGCCCTTGGTATCACCGGCGCGCTGCTCAAGGCGACGCACGGCGCCGGCTTCACCGAGCCGAAGCCGATCCAGACGCAGGCGATCCCGCCGCAGATGGAAGGCCGTGACATTTTCGGCATCGCCCAGACCGGCTCCGGCAAGACCGCGGCCTTCGCGCTGCCGATCCTGTCAAAGATCATCGCGCTCGGCACCAAGCGCCGGGCCAAGACCACCCGTGCGCTGATCCTGGCGCCGACGCGCGAGCTCGCCGTACAGATCGAGGACACCATCAAGATCCTCGCCAAGGGCGCGCATGTCTCGACCGCGCTTGTGCTTGGCGGCGTTTCGCGCTTCAGCCAGGTGAAGAAGGTTGCGCCCGGCGTCGACATCCTGATCGCCACGCCCGGCCGTCTGACCGACCTGGTGCGCGAGGGTGACCTCATTCTCTCCGACACCAAATGGCTGGTGCTGGACGAGGGCGACCGCATGCTCGACATGGGCTTCATCAACGACGTCAAGCGCATCGCCAAGGCGACCGCGCCCGACCGTCAGACGGTGCTGTTCTCGGCCACCATGCCCAATGAAATCGCCGAGCTGGCGAAGGGCCTGTTGAAGAACCCTATCCGCGTCGAAGTCGCGCCGCAAAGCACCGCGGCCGCCGAAATCGTGCAAGGCGTCGTCTTTGCCCGCACCAAGCAGAAGCGCCAGGTGCTGTCGTCGATGCTCGCCGACGAAGCGATGAGGTCCGTCATCATCTTCTCGCGCACCAAGCATGGCGCCGACCGGGTGACCAAGGACCTCGAGCGCGACGGCTTCAAGGCCGCCGTCATCCACGGCAACAAGTCGCAGAACGCCCGCCAGAAGGCGCTCAACGATTTCCGCGAGGGCTCGGTGCGCATTCTCGTGGCCACCGACATTGCGGCGCGCGGCATCGACGTCCCCGGCATCAGCCATGTTGTGAATTTCGACCTGCCGGATGAGGCGGAAAGCTATGTCCACCGCATCGGCCGCACCGGCCGTAACGGCATGGACGGCATTGCAATCACGCTTTGCGATCCTTCGGAAAACAGCAAGCTGCGCCAGGTCGAGCGCATCATCCGCAGCAAGCTGCCGATCGTTGCCGACCATCTCGGCAGCCCCGATCCGGTGCGCAATCCGGCTGAAAAGAACGAGCGCTTCGAGCCGGCCAACGATCGCAACGACCGCAATGGCCGTCGCGACGGCAGGCGGCCCGGTGGCCAGAACAACGGCTTCGGCAAGAAGCGTTTTGGTGACAAGCCGGCCTTTGCAGGTGCAGGTGAGCGCAAGCCGGAAGGCGCCAAGCCCTTCAAGGGTAACAACAAGCGTCGCTTCGGCGGCAAGCGGCCCGCGGCGCGGGCTGCCTGATCGACAATCGGCCAGGCGCGTCGCGCCTGGCTTGATTGCTGACTGTTGAAATGAGGACGGCCCGAGCAATGCTCCGGCCGTCCTTTTCGTTTTGCGGCTACTCGGTAATTGCTTTCACCCAGACCACAATCCGCTGCGCCAGGAATGCCGTGGTCGACGGCGACAGCGCGTCGCCGGCAATGACGTGGTTGTCGGGATCGCCATTGTCGTCGACCGGCACCAGTTCGTGCGCGGCGCCCCAGCGGCCGGCGATCTCGCGGGTGCGGTCTTCCCGCACCACGCTGTCTGAATCAGAGAAGATGAACAGGGCCGGTATCGTCGCTTTCTCCACCGGTGCTGCGTAGGCAAGCTCGGTCAATGCTGCCATCGGCAGTACGGCCGCCATCGGATAGGTGTGCGTCCAGAGTTTCTCGTGCAGCGCATTGCGGGTCGGAAAGCTGCGCTCCTTGCCGCCGACGAGTTCGGCGATCTGCCTGCCCCAGGGGATGGTCAACAGCTCGGCGCCTGAAGCCCTGACACCGAAATTCGGCGAGATGAACGCGATTGCGGCGACGCCGTCCGATGCGCCAGGCTCCGTCGCCGCCCATGCCGCCAGCGAGCCGCCGGTCGAGGTGCCGATGACGATCACCTTGTCGCCGATGGCCCGGCCAATGGCGAGCGCCTCCTCATAGTCGTTGATCCAGGCATTGACACTGCCTTGCGTCATCGCCGCGCCGTCCTGTCCGTGGCCGGTGAGGCGGGTGTAGAAAAGGTTGGCGTCGAGCTGGTCGGCGACCTCGTCGGCCAGCGGTCGAACCTCGCCCTTCGACGCCGAAAAGCCGTGGATATAGACGATCGCCAGCGGCGTCTTGGCGTGAACCATCGGGTCGGCCCAGATGATTTCTTTCTCAAGCCCGTCGCGGATGTTGGGCACGGCCGCCTCTTCACGCGCCAGATAGGCCTGCGGATCATCGCCGATCACTTTGGGATCGAAATGGATCGTGGTGTCGACGGGAACGCGCGGACCAAGCAGGACGGCCAGGATGAGGATGACGACGACGCCCAGCACCGCAAGCACGATCCGTCGCCCCATCGCAGACTCCACGCAACAAATCTCAACCTATGGCGGCTGCTGCACCCAAGCAACAGCCGGCCTGTGGACAGCTAGAGCGGTTCACCGTTTTACGGAAACGGTGAACCGCTCTAGCTCTTTGTTTTTACGCAATTCCGGACGGAAAACCGCTCACACTTTTCCTGGAATTGCTCTAGTCGTTCGGCGGCTTGCGATCGAAATTCAGTGGCCGCCCCTGCCAGCGGGTCGCGGTACTGATGAACCAGCGGCAGACCGGCCTCGGCAGCAGCGCCAGCAGCTTCAGCCCCCAACTCAGCCGGCGCGGGAAGGTGACCTCGAAGCCGCCGGACTCGATGCCGCGCAGCATGCGTCGCGAGGCGCGGTTGACCGGCATCAGTCCCGGCATCGGCAGCATGTTCTTTTCGGTCAGCGGTGTGTCGATGAAGCCCGGATTCATCACCTGAACGCGAACATTCATCTTGTCGAAATCGTATTTCAGCGACTCGGCCAGGATGTTGATCGCCGCCTTCGAACCGCCATAGGCCGCCGTGGTCGGCCAGCCGAAATAGGCGGTCACCGAGCCGACAAGCACGATATGGCCGCGCGCGCGGATGCGCATGCGCTCCATCAGCGGGACGAGACCATTGATAATGCCGAAATAGTTGACCTCGAAGGATTGGCGAAAGTCGCGGACCCTAAGGTCTTCGCCGGGGGTGGCGATGTAGTTGCCGGCATTGAAGACCGCGAGCACGATCGGGCCGAGATCCTTTTCGATTGCCGCCACAGTGCTTGCCATGCGCGGCTCGTCGGTGACGTCGCAGGGATAGGCCACCACGCGTCCCGGCATCTGTGCCGTCTCGACGATGAGCGTGTCGATCGGATGCTCGTCAAGCGCGCTCACCGCGACGACGAAGCCCTTTGCCGCAAGGTCCTTGGCCAGAGCACGGCCGATGCCGCTGCTGCCGCCGGTGATCCAGGCGACGCCGTGCTTCGGGTTGGCCCGATATAGTGTCATGCTGCGCCCTGCCGATCTGTCATCAGTGCTCTAGCGGTGAAAAAATCGAATGAAAAGAGTGCTTTTCCGCACAAGGTTGAAATGATCTTCATCGCGCGCCATCCGGCGGCAGGAGATTGCAGTACCCGAAATGCGACTGGACCAGGCGAATTCTTGCCTTGAAACGCAAGCTTCGGGTTTCTAGGGTCTCGCCGCAGCTACATGAAGGAATCCCGGATGCCCCGTTCTGTGATCGAAGCGATCGGCAACACGCCCCTGATCCGGCTCAACAAGGCTTCGGAGCTGACCGGCTGCGAGATTCTGGGCAAGGCCGAGTTCATGAATCCGGGCCAATCGGTCAAGGATCGCGCTGGCCTGTTCATCATCCGCGACGCCGAGCAGCGCGGGCTGTTGAAGCCGGGCGGCGTCATCGTCGAAGGTACGGCCGGCAATACCGGCATCGGCCTGACGCTGGTCGCCAAGGCGCTGGGCTATCGCACCGTGATCGTCATTCCCGACACGCAGAGCCAGGAGAAGAAAGATACGATCAAGCTGCTTGGCGCCGAGCTGATCGAGGTGCCGGCGGTGCCTTACAAGAACCCCAACAACTATGTGAAACTGTCGGGGCGGCTGGCCGAGCAGATGGCGCGTTCCGAGCCGAACGGCGCGATCTGGGCCAACCAGTTCGACAATGTCGCCAATCGCGACGGCCATATCCGCACCACGGCGGAAGAAATCTGGACGCAGACCGGCGGCAAGGTCGACGGCTTCGTCTCGGCTGTGGGTTCGGGCGGAACGCTGGCTGGCGTCGCCTTCGGGCTGAAGGCCAAAAGCAAGGACGTCAAGATCGCGCTCGCCGATCCGCTCGGCGCCGCGCTCTACTCCTACTACACCAGCGGCGAATTGAAGTCCGTCGGCAGCTCGATCACCGAAGGCATAGGGCAGGGGCGCATCACCGCCAATCTCGAAGGGTTCACGCCGGACGTCTCGTTCCAGGTTCCGGATGAGGAAGCGCTGCCGATCGTCTTCGACCTGATCCAGGAAGAGGGCCTGTGCGTCGGCGGCTCGACCGGTATCAATATCGCTGGCGCGATCCGGCTGGCGCGCGAGCTTGGCCCCGGCCACACCATCGTGACCATCCTTGCCGACTATGGCACGCGTTATCAGTCGAAGCTGTTCAACCCGGAATTCCTGCGCGAGAAGAACCTGCCTGTGCCGGGCTGGATGGATGAGCGCAGCACAATTTCGGTGCCCTACGAGAAGGTCGCCTGATGGCGCACAAGACCGAAGCGCTGTTTCGCGACGACGCCTATTTGAAGACGGCCGAAGCCATGGTGGTCGCGATCAACGAGCGTGGCGGCATCATTCTCGACCGGACGATCTTCTACGCCACATCGGGTGGCCAGCCCGGCGATACCGGCACATTAGAGCGCGCCGACGGCAGCCGCATCGCTATTGCCGCCACCATCACCGGCGAGACCAAGGACGAGATCATCCATGTGCCGGCGCCGGAGCAGCCGGTGCCGGAGGTTGGCGAACGGATAAAAATCGCCATCGACTGGGAACGGCGGCATCTCCTGATGCGCATGCATGCCGCCTGCCACCTGCTCACCGTCGTCTGTCCGTTTCCGATCACCGGTGCTTCGGTTTCCGAGGATGACAGCCGTGTCGACTTCGACGCTCCCGATGCCGGCTTCACCAAAGAGGATGTCACCGCCGGGTTGATGGAGCTGGTGCGGGCCGATCATCCGATCTTCATCAGGCTGATCACCGACGAGGAACTGGCGGCCAATCCGGGCCTGGTGAAGTCGAAGAATGTCCGCCCGCCGGTCGGCACTGGCAAAATCCGCCTGGTCTGCATCGGCGACAACGCTTCGGTCGACAGCCAGCCCTGCGGTGGCACCCACGTCAAAAGCACCGGCGAGGTCGGCGAGATCCACATCGGCAAGATCGAAAAGAAGGGCCGCGAGAACCGGCGTTTTCGCATTCGCTTCGGACCGATGCCTGTGGCTTGAAACCAAGATGCTTCGCGTGCGCGGGGCGGGAGAAAAAGAATGGCCGATGACAGCCCTTTTACCGTCGATGCGGACTGGTTGCAGAGCCGTCTTGGTGAGCCCGGCCTGACGATTGTCGATGCGTCCTGGTATCTGCCGGCGCAAAAGCGCGATGCGCGCGCCGAGTATGAGGCGGCGCATATTCCGGGCGCGCGCTTCTTCGACCACGATGCGGCCTCGGACCCGGATGCCAAGCTGCCACACACGCTGCCTTCGCCACAGCATTTCGCGCAATATGTCGGCACGATGGGCATTTCGGCCGACGACACCATCGTCGTCTATGACGGTCCAGGTTTCTTCTCGGCGCCGCGCGCCTGGTGGATGTTCCGCGTCATGGGCGTGTTCCAGGTCTATGTGCTGGACGGCGGCTTCGACCGCTGGAAGGCGGCGGGCCGGCCGGTGACGGCGGAACCAACGAAGATCGCGCCGAATGTGTTTCATGTCGATTTCGATGCCGCCCGGGTCGCCAGCCTCGCCGACATGCGCCGCATCGTCGAAACGAAAGAGAGCCAGATTGCGGACGCCCGTGGCGCCGGCCGCTTCACCGGAACCGAACCCGAGCCGCGCGCCGGTGTCCGCTCCGGTCACATGCCTGGCGCGCGCAACCTGCCTTATTCGGCGCTGTCGCAAGATGGCGAGCTGTTGTCGAAGGATAGGCTGCGCAAGGCCGTTGAGGATGCCGGCATCGATCTGTCGAAGCCTGTCGTCACCTCGTGTGGCTCCGGCATCACCGCGGCTGTCGTTACGCTGGCGCTGGAGACGCTCGGCCACACCGACAACAGGCTCTACGACGGCTCATGGACCGAATGGGGCGGGCTGGCCGACACGCCCGTGGTGACGGGCAAGGAATGATGGCGATGGAAAACGGCGTGTTGGACGACATCGAGGTTACGGTGACGTTTCTGGAAATGCATGTACCGCCGGCCTATTCGCCGCCGGTGCCCTACAACAAGCAGATCGCGCTGTTGAAGACCAAGGACATTCCGCTGCATTTCTACCGCTACCTGATGGATCGGGTGGGGCGCAAATGGCATTGGGTCAATGTGCTGCGGCTGGACGATGACGAGCTTGCGGCCGGCATTCACCGCGAGGACCGCGACATCAGGGTGCTTTATCTCGACGGCGCGCCGGCGGGGTTCTTCGACCTCAAGCCGCATCTGCCGGAAGAGGTCGAGCTCGCTTATTTCGGCATGATGGAGCATGCGACCGGGCAAGGTATCGGCCGCTGGTTCCTGGGCGCGGCGATCGCCGCCGCCTGGTCCTACGGGCCGAAACGGGTGACGGTGCAGACCTGTACGCTCGACCATCCGGCCGCCTTGCCGCTCTACCAGAAGCTCGGCTTTGCGCCGGTGGCGCAAAAGAAGGAGACCGTGCATCCGCTGCCTTTTGCCGAGCGCTCGGCCAGCGTCATGCGTCCCTAATCTCTCCGAAAGCTGAACCAGCCGTTCATCGGCGCTTCAGACTGCCTTTGCCATGGTGGCGTCAACACTGACGCGACCATTGCCGAGGAGAAAGATATGCTGAGCCGACGTACATTTGCCGCGGCGCTGATTGCTGCATTTGCACTGCCGACCCTTGGGCCGACCTTGGCCGCCGCACAGGCAACCACGCCGTCGGCGGCAACGATCGAGCGACAGCTCGACGCGGCGCCCCGGGTGAAACTGCGCCCCAACCAGCGCGTCACCATCCGCGAATTCAAGCGGCGGCCGGATCTGAGGCGCCAGGCGCGCTCGATCGACATCCAGTCCATCAATTTCGCCTTTGGCTCGGCGGCCATTTCCAGTTCGCAATACGGCAAGATCGAGAACATCGCCGACGCGCTGGAGCGCATCCTGCGCCGCGATCCCCGCGCCCGTGTGCTGATCGAAGGCCACACCGATGCGGTTGGCTCCTTCCAGTCGAACCAGGTCCTGTCGGAGCAACGCGCTGCCTCGCTGAAGCGCACGCTGGTGCGCGAATTCGGCGTGCCGGGCTATGCGCTGGAAACCGTCGGTTATGGCGAGGAATTCCTGCTGGTGCAGACCCAGGACGAGAACTGGCGCAACCGCCGCGTGACGCTGCGCCGCTTCGACGATTTCATCCGCTGACGAGCACAGGTTTCTGAAGCAACGCTTCAGCAGTCCGGCTTGAAATGGTCGAGCTGCTGGCGGTCTCACAGCCTTGGCAGGAATCGGGTGGGAGGCACCTGCGTGGCGGCATATTCTCAGATCAAAGACACCGGAGATTCAGCCATGACCGTTCAGTTCAAAGCCTTGCCGACAGAAGACGTGAGAGCGCTGCAGCGCGGCGGTCCGGACGCCTATGGGCAGACGCCCGAACGCAGGATTTCCGATGGTGACGGCGTGCCGTGCCGGCATTGCCTGAGAAACGTCGCCGAAGGCGATGGCTATCTGATCCTGGCCTACCGGCCGTTTCCTGCGTTGCAGCCCTATGCCGAGACCGGACCCATCTTTCTACATGCGCAGGAGTGCGAACGCGCCGCCGAGACAGAAGCGCTGCCGGATATGCTGGAGAGCAGCGACTATATCGTGCGCGGCTATGGAGCCGATGACCGCATCGTCTATGGCAGTGGCGGCGTCATCCCGACGGGCGCCATTGCGGCGCGGGCGAAGACGCTGTTTGAGCGCGATGACATCGCCTATGTCCATGTCCGATCGGCGCGCAACAATTGCTATCAGTGCCGCATCGAGCGCGCGTGACGGCGACGCAAAAAAATGCCCGCCGGTCGTCTGGCGGGCAGTTGGGAGCCGTGTGACGGAAGCTGCCGCCGAAGAGGCCTGCATAGGAGACATCAGGCGTTCGGGAGGCGGCTGGGGCCGTCAAGTTGGCGATATCTGTCTGCGCAGGTTTTTCGATTGCCTGATGTGAAGCACTTCACACAGTGCGAGCTGGGGTAATCCGATCCCGGCCACTCGCTAATCTTGTGCTCGGGTTGATGCGGCGGTCAGAAAAGTGCCAGATTCGGAAATGGACCACGCCGGTACAATTGGCTAAGAACCATGCTGTCCGGCTGCGGATCACTCGTAGGGAGCCACCGACATGATCAGTCGACGATTTGTTCAATGCGACGTATTCACGTCTGTACCTACTAAAGGAAATGGGCTCGCCGTCGTCATTGATGGGGAGGGCCTTTCAGATGAGGCAATGCAGGGCTTCGCCGCCTGGACGAATCTCGCTGAGACAACTTTTCTTATGTCGCCGACCGCCACCGAAGCGGATTACAAGGTGCGCATCTTCACGCCTGCGCGGGAAATGCTCTTCGCTGGGCATCCGACGCTCGGAAGCTGCGCGGCATGGCTCCGTTCAGGCGGAAGACCGAAGATTCAAGGCGTGGTCAAACAGGAATGCGGTGTTGGGATCGTCGACATCGACTTAAGCGGCCCCATTCCTGCTTTCGCTGCCCCCAAGACGACCGTCGTGCCTCTCCCGGATGATAAGCTCAAAGCAATTATGTCCGCCCTTGGCCTCACGCCCGACCGCATATTGCGCACAGCGCAACTATCCAATGGACCGGTCTGGCAGGTGATTGAACTTGCAAGCGCCGCCGATGTATTGGCGGTGGATTCCGCGAAGATACGATATCCCCAATTCCTTGGCGTCGGTTTAATCGGAGCGCACGCAGCCGGCTCCGAATGCGACTACGAGGTCCGCATGCTGGGAGCATCGAGCGGAATGAGCGAAGACCCGATTACGGGTTCTTTGAATGCTGCTATCGCCAGATGGAAATATGGCTCCGGCGAATGGCAACGACCTATCACAGTGGCACAAGGCACGTGCATTGGTCGCAGCGGGAGGGTGTCGATCCGTTATGACAGCGCAGCAGAAACCGTTTGGATCGGCGGTCAGACTTGCTTCCTGATTGAAGGTACACTCAGCTTGTAGTGAGCCCTTCTGAGGGGCCGACGGACCCTACGCCATGACAGGCCGATGACCGTTGTGGGTCAAAGTGAGACGCCCGCGCTTGCTCTTGGGGTGGCCGCTTCTACCCGAAACCGGACATCCGCCCCGAAGAAAGGGGGTTGACGTTGCAACTCGGATTACAGAAGCGATCGTTGCCGGCATGGCAGCCATAGCCGGAGCTGTCGTACTCCCGTCGTACTCACGCGCTAAAAGGTCAGTGTCGATGGATTTGCCGACCGCGGATGAACCGGCGGGAATCTCGGCGACTGAGGAAGCGGGGCTTTGGCTCCGCTTTTTTGTTGCCGACTTTGTTCCACGCAAAGAAAAAGCCCGCCGGAATTGACCGACGGGCTTTTGGCGGAGCGCTTCGCCGATGACACGGCCTTGGAGTGGGCGTTTTGTGGGCGGGGCGGGCCAAGAAAAAACCCGCCGGTACAACCGGCGGGTGAGGGGAGGCAAAATGCTTAAGTCAGATCAAGCGGCCAGGACCGCCTTGGGTTCTACCAGCTCATAGCCGAGAGCCTCAGCGACGGCGCGATTGGTGATCTTGCCCCTGTGGACATTCAACCCGTTGCGCAAATGATGGTCGTCAACGAGCGCCTTCAGGCCCTTGTCGGCCAACTGCAGGCCATAATGCAGCGTCGCGTTGTTGAGCGCGTGCGCCGAAGTGACCGGCACGGCGCCAGGCATGTTGGCGACGCAGTAATGGATGACGCCATCGACCTCGTAGGTCGGATCGGCATGGGTGGTAGCATGCGAGGTCTCGAAGCAGCCGCCCTGGTCGATGGCGACGTCGACCAGCACCGAGCCCTTCTTCATGCCCGACAGCATTTCGCGGGTCACCAGCTTGGGTGCCGCCGCGCCCGGGATGAGCACGGCGCCGACGACGATGTCGGCGGAGAAGCATTCTTCTTCCAGCGCCTCGACAGTGGAATAACGGGTGTGGACACGGCCGGCAAAGAGGTCGTCGAGCTGACGCAGGCGTGGGATCGAACGGTCGATGATGGTGACGTCGGCGCCAAGGCCGGCGGCCATGCGGGCGGCATGCAGGCCGACGACGCCGCCGCCGAGCACAGTGACTTTGCCGGGCAGCACGCCGGGCACGCCGCCGAGCAGCACGCCGCGGCCGCCATTGGCCTTCTGCAGCGCTGTGGCGCCGGCCTGGATCGACAGGCGGCCGGCGACTTCCGACATCGGCGCCAAGAGCGGCAGGCCGCCGCGGTCGTCGGTCACGGTCTCATAGGCAATCGCGGTGACGCCGGAGGCGAGCAGGCCCTTGGTCTGCTCCGGATCCGGAGCCAGGTGCAGATAGGTGTAGAGGATCTGGCCGTCGCGCAGCTGCGCCCATTCATTGGGCTGCGGCTCCTTGACCTTGACGATCATGTCCGACTTGGCAAACACGTCGGCGGCGGTCTTGGCAATGGTGGCGCCGGCAGCGCGGTAGGCATTGTCGTCGGCGCCGATGCCGGCGCCGGCGCCGGTCTCGACCAGCACCTCGTGGCCGTGCGCGACATATTCGCGGACCGAGCCGGGCGTCAGGCCGACGCGGTATTCATGGTTCTTGATTTCCTTGGGGCAACCGACGCGCATTGTCTTCTCCTGACCCGGCCCTTTTGGGCTCGTTCCCTGTATGAACACAGTGAACCACGAATCGTTGCGCAGATGTTTGCGAATGCGCTTGCGCGGGATCGCGCGCTTCGATAATCGTTGCGCCAAATTGCATGATTTTCGCAGGAATCACGAAAAATGCCGCTCGACAGGATCGATATCGCCATTCTCGAGACATTGCAGAAGGATGGGCGCATACCCAATGCGGCGCTCGCCGAGCGGGTCGGCCTGTCGCAGTCGGCATGTTCGCGGCGGCTCGACAATCTGGAGAAATCCGGGACCATTCGCGGCTATCACGCCCGGCTTTCGAATGCAGCGCTCGGGCACCAGATGACGGCGATCGTGCACATATCGCTGTCGGGACAATTCGAAAAGACGCTGTCGGATTTCGAGGCGGCGATCAAGCGCTGCCCGAATGTGCTGTCCTGCCACCTGATGTCGGGCGAATACGACTACATCCTGCGCATCGCCGCCAAGGACCTGGTCGACTATGAGCGCATCCACAAGGAATGGCTGTCGGCGATGCCGCATGTGACCAAGATCAATTCGTCATTTGCCTTGCGCGAGATCGTCGATCGCACGGCCATGGGCATGAAGCCGGAACTGGCTTAACGCCAAAGGCAGATCCGGACGTCCTTCCCGATATAGCACGCGCCTTCGCGGCGAAGTTCTTCCCAGCGTTCATCACCGTGCGTTGCGCGAATGTCGGAGTTCCCATAGCCCTCCCAGACATCACCGTCCTTGTTTACAACTGCCCAGTAATCTTCGGACATTTCACCAGCGCCACTATGCGGATCGGGATAGTCGATACCTGCAAAAACCTGCCGAGGCCCCTGGATATTAAAATCGCCGCCCTTCTCGATTTGATAGGAGCACTTTCCGGATATGCGGGTCTGGCCGTCAACAACAAGCAGGCAGCGGCCCCATTTATAGCCGCTCGGCAAACGATGCCGTGGTTGCGCATGCGCAGGCGAAAAGGAAAACGCAATTGCGAGGGCAGTTGCTATGGTTCGTCCGATCATCTTGTCATCCGTTGTGACGCAGCCAATTCAAGAGCGGCTGGACACTGTTGGATTCGCCCAGTGCGCCTGTCGAAACGGTGCTCCGTTGTCTCCTCGACGATCATGTTATTGGTCGACCAAGTCGGATTTTTGTCACAGCGAAACAGTGGCTCAGCTAGGTCTCGGTCACCAGCCGATCCATCGGGATGTCGTGCGGCTGCGGGTAGATAGTGGGAATCCGCTGCAACTCGTAGCCGACGCCGATGACCAATGGCTTGAACGGCATTGCCGCCAGTGTGCGGTCGAAGAAGCCGCCGCCATAGCCCAGGCGATAATTTTGCGGATCGATGCCGACGATCGGCGAAATGACGATGTCGGGCAGCACCGGATCGCCTTCGGCGGGGATCGGGATGTTCCAGACGCCTTTCTCCAGCCGATCGCCGGGAACGTAGGCGCGGAAGATCAGCGGCTGGCCCTTCTCGACGACGACGGGCAGCGCCGTGCGGCCACCGCGTTCGTTGAGCGACGCCATCCATGGCCGCAGGTCCGGCTCGCCGCGAAACGGCCAGCAGAGGCTGACCATGCGGCCGGCAATGTCGCCGATCACCGCGTCGAGACCGTCGGCGATACGCTGCGACATGGCTGCGCGCGCATCGGCTGAAACAGCAAGACGCGCCGCGATCAACCGCTCGCGCTCGGCCTTGCGCCAACGTCGTACGTCGGTCCAGTCGGTTAGTGGTGCGTGAAATTCCGGATCGAGTTCGTGCATGAAGCAAGGCGGCGAAGAATAGTGCGCCGGGCCGTCGTGATCTTTGGCGTCGTCATGATCGTTGGCCATGCCTCACTCCTGTGGTTCCTTCCCTGCGAGGCTATACCCGTCTGAGCCTGATGACATAGGCATTCGCGACATTGGGCGGCGAGTCCGGGGCAGCCTTGATGCATGGCAGTCTTGCGCGCCACAACATTGTGCGGTGCACAAAAATCACTAGATAAGAACGGTGAAAACGAGGTGAGTGCGATGAACGAAACGGGCCATCATGTCGTTGTCGTCGGTGCGGGATTCGGCGGTCTCGAACTGACCCGGGCACTGGCCGGTGCACCGGTGCGCATCACCATGATCGACAAGCGCAACCACCACCTTTTCCAGCCACTGCTCTACCAGGTGGCAACCACATTGCTGGCGACATCGGAAGTTGCATGGCCGATCCGTCATCTGTTGCGCAAGCGCAAGGACGTGACGACGCTCCTGGGTAATGTCACCGGCGTCGACCGCGCCGGCAAACGCGTGCTGCTCGAGGACGGCAGTTCGGTTCCCTATGACACGCTGGTGCTCGCCACCGGCGCGCGCCACGCTTATTTCGGCCATGACGAATGGGAGCCTTTCGCACCCGGACTGAAGACGCTTGAGGATGCCACCACCATTCGCCGGCGCATCCTGCTTGCCTTCGAGCAGGCCGAGCGCGAGACCGATCCGGCCACGCGCCAGGCGCTGCTGACGCTGGTTATCGTCGGCGGCGGCCCGACCGGCGTCGAGCTTGCCGGCACCATTATCGAACTCGCGCATGAGACGCTGCGCGGCGAATTCCGCAACATCGACACGCGGCAAGCGCGTGTGGTGCTGGTCGAGGCCGGCGATCGCATCCTGGCCAATTTCGCGCCGGAACTGTCCGACTATGCCCGCAAGGCGTTGGAGCGGCGGGGCGTCACGGTCGAACTCGGCCGCGCCGTCACGCGGCTGGATGCCGAAGGTGTCGTTTTTGGCGATAAACATCTGCCGGCAAGGACCATCCTGTGGGCCGCGGGCGTTGCGGCTTCGCCAGCAGGAGAGTGGCTGGGAGCGCCGGTCGACCGGGCGGGCAGGGTGATGGTCGAGCCAGATCTGACCGTTCCGAATAGCCCGGAGATATTCGTCATCGGCGACACCGCGCATGTGCTGCGGCCGGATGGCAAGCCGGTGCCAGGCGTGGCGCCGTCCGCCAAGCAGGAAGGCAAACATGTCGCCGCGACGATCAAGGCGCGGCTGGCAGGCGATAGCGCGCCGCGTCCTTTCCGCTACAAACATGCCGGCGATCTTGCGACGATCGGCAAGTGGGCAGCCGCGATCGATTTCGGCTGGATCAAGCTTACCGGCTGGCTTGCGTGGTGGCTGTGGGGTGTGGCGCACATCTACTTCCTGATCGGCTTCCGCAACCGGCTGTCGGTATCGCTTAGCTGGCTATGGATATATTTCACCGGCCAGCGCAGCGCGCGACTGATCACCCAGGGCGACGATGATAAGGGCTGACGTCCTCCCGGCAATTCATTCAGCCGTCACCTTTTGCTGATCGATTGACTTCCCGATGGACATGGCCGGCTTTCGGGGCGAAGCTTTCGCTAGGGGCTGGGATGTTCACGTCGCTGGGAAGGAAAACCAATGTCGCCTTTGCTCCACCCCGTCTCCCGTCGCGGTTTTCTTGCCGGCGCCGCTGCCAGCGGGGCGCTGATCATGCTGCATCCGTTTTCCGCCCGCGCTGAGGCCAATCAGGCGCATCTGAGGATCATGGAGACCACCGACATCCATGTGAATGTCCTGCCTTACGATTACTACGCCGACAAAGCGAACGACACGATGGGCCTGTCGCGGACGGCCTCGCTGATCGCTGCGGTGCGCCAGGAAGCCACCAATGCGATGCTGATCGACAATGGCGACCTTTTGCAGGGCAATCCGATGGGCGACTACATCGCCTACGAGAAGGGACTGAAGGACGGCGACCTGCATCCGATCATGAAGGGCATGAACCTGCTCGGCTATGAATGTTCGACGCTCGGCAACCACGAGTTCAATTACGGCCTGTCGTTCCTCGACAAGGTTCTGGCCGGGGCCAATTTTCCGTTCGTCTGCGCCAATCTGATCCGCGGCACCGAGCTCGCCGCCAGCCCGCGCGACGACAAGCTCTATCTCAAGCCGTACGTCATCCTGGACAAGAAGATCAAGGACGGGTCGGGCGCCGAGCAGCCGATCAAGATCGGTATCATCGGTTTCGTGCCGCCGCAGATCATGGTCTGGGACCTGAAGAACCTGGAAGGAAATGTCCGGACGCGCGACATTGTCGAGGCGGCCAGGGCCTGGGTGCCTGAGATCAAGGAGGAGGGCGCCGACATCGTGATTGCGCTCTCGCATTCCGGCATCGACGTCAAGCAAGGCGACGGCATGGAGAACGCCTCGTTCTTCGTTGCCGGCGTCGAGGGCATCGATGCGGTGTTCACCGGCCATCAGCATCTCGTCTTCCCCGGCAAGAAGGATTTTCAGGCGCTTGATGGGGTCGACACGGAGAAAGGCACGCTGCAAGGCAAACCGGCGGTGATGGGCGGCTTCTGGGGTTCGCATATGGGCCTGATCGACCTGCTTCTGGAACGCGATGGATCGAAATGGCGCGTGGTCTCGGCGACCTCGGAGGCACGGCCGATCTACGAACGCGTCGACAAGGCAAACAAGCCGACGGTCGCGGACGACCAGCGCATCGTCGATGCGCTGAAGGCGGACCATGAGGCGACACTTGCCTATGTCCGCCGTCCCGTCGGCAAGACGTCGGCGCCGCTCTATTCCTATTTCGCGCTGGTGGCTGACGATCCGTCGGTGCAGATCGTCAACCAGGCGCAGAGCTGGTATCTCAAGGACATTCTGAAGAGCACTGAGTGGAAGGATGTGCCGCTGCTGTCGGCGGCAGCGCCCTTCAAGGCCGGCGGGCGCAATGGGGCCGACTACTACACCGACGTGCCGGTTGGCGACATCGCCATCAAGAATGTCGCCGATCTCTATCTCTATCCCAATACGGTGCGGGCGGTTGAGATCACCGGGGCGCAGGTCAAGGAATGGCTGGAAATGTCGGCCGGCATTTTCAAGAAGATCGAGGCCGGGAAAGCCGACCAGGCGCTGATCGACACCGAATTCCCGTCCTACAATTTCGATGTGATCGACGGCGTCAGCTATAGGATAGACCTGTCGCAGCCGCCGAAATACGACGCCAAGGGTGGCGTCGCCAATGCCGACTCCAGCCGCATCGTCGACCTCAGTTTCGATGGCAAGCCCATTGATCCAGCAGCGAAATTCGTCGTCGCCACAAACAATTACCGCGCCGGCGGTGGCGGCAATTTTCCTGACATCAACGCCTCGAAGATCATCTACGAAGCGCCGGACACCAACCGCGACGTGATCGTGCGCTATGTCGTCAGCGAGGGCACGATCAATCCCTCGGCCGACGACAACTGGTCGTTCACGCCGCTGCCCGGAACCAGTGTCGTGTTCGAGACCGGTCCCAAAGCGAAGGATTTTATTTCAGGGGTGAAATCGCTCAAGATCCAGCCGGTCGGCGAGGGCGAAGGCGGGTTTGCAAAGTATCGTATCCTGCTTTGAGGAAACGGGCGGGCAAATACCCGCTCGCACTACGCCTTGTAGATCACCTGGCGCACGTCGATGTAGCTGGCTCTGAAGCCGGCTTCGCAATAGTGGAGATAGAACTCCCAGAGCTTCTTGAAGCGGTCGTCGAAGCCAAGTGGGACGATCTTTTCCCACGACTGCCAGAAGCGGTTGCGCCATTCGGCCAGCGTGCGGGCATAGTCGTCCGGAAAGACGCGCTCGCGCAGATGGGCGAGACCATGGTCTTTGCCCAGCGACTTCAGGATCGACGGCGTCGGCAGCATGCCGCCCGGGAAAACATAGCGCTGGATGAAATCCGGCCGCGCGCGATAGGTGTCGTAGGCGGCCTCATTGATGGTGATGATCTGCAGGCCGGCGGTGCCGCCGGGTCTCAGGCAGGCCTTCATCTTGCCGAAGAACACCGGCCAATATTTTTCGCCGACCGCCTCGAACATCTCGATTGAGGCGATGCGGTCGTAAGTGCCTGTTTCGTCGCGGTAATCCTGGAGCTTGATGTCGACCTTGTCAGACAGTCCGGCCTTCTGGATGCGCTCCTTGGCAAAGTCGTGCTGTTCGCGGCTGATGGTCAGTCCGGTGACGCGGCAGCCGATCTCGCGCGCGGCAAATTCGGCAAAACCGCCCCAGCCGCAGCCGATCTCCAGCACATGGTCCTTCTTACCGATGCCGGTGTCCTTGGCCAAGGCGCGATACTTGGCGGCCTGCGCGCTTTCCAGATCGTTGGCGCCGGTGGCATAGAGCGCCGACGAATAGGTCATGCTGGGATCGAGCCATTGTTTGTAGAAGACATTGCCGAGGTCGTAATGCGCCGAAATGTTGCGCTTCGAGCCGGCGCGGGTGTTTTCGTTGAACCAGTGGCGGATGCGCTGGACGGTGTTGATGAGCCAGTTGGCGCCGCCGGCGACGCGTTCGCCGATGGCCGAGTTGACGACGAACAGTTCGAGAAAGCTGGTCACGTCAGGGCTTTCCCAGTCGCCGTCCATGTAGGATTCGGCAACGCCGATGGTGCCGCCCGAAAAGGCGCGGCCGGGCAGGCGCCAGTTCTTCAGCACCAGTTCGGCGTCGGGACCGGGCGCATTGCCACCGACAAGAACGGCACGGCCGTCCGGCATCCTTACCTTGAGCGAGCCGCGCGGCAGTTTCATCGCCGCCGACAGCACCATGCGCGCCTTGGCCGGCAAGCCTTTGACGATCTCGGCGAAGTTGAGTTCGTCCAGCCTGATGGCGTCGCCGACGCCCTTGTGTTCCCTAGCAGCCATCCCACATCCCCCTGGACTTCCGCGGGGACGGCGCAAGATCTGCCGGCCTCCACATCCTCCACATTTCATTCGCAGGCGCGAACGCCGCGGCCTGCGTGAATTTTCGCCACAATCTTCCATGGCATTGGCCGAAACTTCAAGAGGCAAGCTTCGCGCGGCACTGACCCAGGTCGCCGGCCTGAGGCCAGAATCCGCGGGAGAGCGCGGCCCTCGGCGAAATCACTATGGTTCCGAACCGCCACATACGTTAGTTTCAGTCATGCGTTACGTCGTCGTCATCATGGCCATCGCCTTTTTCCTGATCTGGGACGGCCTCTATAATCAGGGCCGCTATCTCGACACGACGGTCAGAGAGATGTCGCGCATCGTGCGCTACGTCACCGGCGGGGGCTAGCTTTTTGCGCCTCTGCAAAGTCGCCTCCCGGGGTCGCCGGGCGCGACATCGTGGCGGTTGACGCGACGGTTCCGCTCACACAAAACATGCCGGCAAATCGATCGAGGAGGCAGGCGTGATCCGGCATATCGTTTTCTTTAGCGCGCGGCGCAAGGACGATGTCGAGGCTGTGCGCATGGGCTTGCTCAACCTGAGCAATATCCCGCATTCAAACCTGTTCGAGGTGACGCTCAACACCAAGGTCGACCCGCTGTCGGACGCGATCGACGTGGTCGTCTATGCCGAGTTCGAGGACGAGGCGGCCTTGGCCGCCTACAAGGCGCACCCGCTCTATGCCGAGACGACCAGCCGGGTCAAGCCATTGCGCGAATTGCGCTATTCGGCCGATGTCGTGGCGGTGGCCTGATCAGCCAGGCAAGAGGCCTTGAACCAATTTCCGGAATGATGCACACCGCGCCGGCATGACCAGCACAACCCATCCGCTTGACCATCTGGTGCTGCCGACGGCGAGCCTCGCCGTGGCGCGGGCGCGGCTGACGTCGCTTGGCTTCATCGTCGCGCCAACCGGCATACACCCCTTCGGCACCGAAAATTGCTGCGTCTTCTTCGCCGACGGCACCTATCTCGAACCGCTGGCGATCGGCGACGGACAGACGGCAGCGCGCGCGATTGCCGACGGCAATGTCTTTGTCGCGCGCGACCGGCTCTATCGCGCCAGCCTGGGCAATGAGGGCTTTTCCGCCGTAGTGCTGGGCACCGGGGACGCCGATGCCGACCATGCACGCTATGTCTCGGCCGGCCTGTCGGCCGGAAACGTGTTGAGTTTTTCCCGCGCCTTCACGGATGCGGCTGGAAAGAGCGATATGGCGTCGTTCAAGCTGGCTTTCGCCTCCGGCTCTGGGGCAACAGACGCGTTCCTGTTCGCCTGCGAGCGGATCAACGCGCCGAAAATCGACCGAACGGCGCTGCAGGCCCATGCCAATGGCGTGACCGGCATCGTCGAAATCGTTGCGGTCAGCGATGCGCCTTCCGCACAGGCCCACCTGATCGAAACAGCGACGGGTTTAGAGCAAGGGAGCGGCACGGCGTTCGGCCTGCCGAATGCTGTTATATCTGTGCTCGATCCCGGAGCGTTTACCGCGCGCTTCAGCCTTGCGGCCGGTGAGCCGAGCGATCTTCGCTTTGCTGCGGTCATCTTTTCGGTCCGCAGTGTCGATGTCACCGCCAGGCTGCTTGCAGCCAGCGCCATCCAGCACGATATAGCGGGCAACGAAATTGTCGTGCAGCCGGCATCCGGACAGGGCGCGGCTTTCATCTTCCGGGAGATCCCATGAGCAAGCCCCTGGCGCCCAATTCGGCGGTAACCGTCGGCAACGTCGTTTTCGACAACAACGCAGCCCTGGCGCTGATTGCCGGCCCATGCCAATTCGAATCGCGCCAGCACGCCTTCGACATGGCCGGCGCACTGAAGGAACTGACCGGCAAGCTCGGCATCGGCCTCGTCTACAAGACCAGTTACGACAAGGCCAACCGCACTTCACTCTCGGCAACGCGCGGCGCCGGGATGGATGCCGCACTTCCGGTCTTCGACGAACTGCGCAAGGAATTTGCGCTTCCCATCCTGACCGACGTCCATACCGAGGAGCAGTGCGCGATCGTCGCGCCGCATGTCGATGTGCTGCAGATCCCGGCCTTCCTGTCGCGCCAGACCGACATGCTGGTCGCTGCCGCCAAGACCGGCAAGGTGATCAACGTCAAGAAGGGCCAGTTCCTGGCGCCCTGGGACATGAAGAATGTCGTCGCCAAGATCACCGGCTCCGGCAACGCCAATGTGCTCACCACCGAACGTGGCGCTTCCTTCGGCTACAACACGCTGGTGTCGGACATGCGGGCTTTGCCTGTGATGGCCGAGATCGGCGCGCCGGTGATTTTCGACGCCACGCATTCGGTGCAGCAACCGGGCGGGCAGGGCGGTTCTTCCGGCGGTGAGCGCCGCTTCGTCGAAACACTTGCCCGCGCTGCCGTTGCCGTCGGCGTCGCCGGCGTCTTCATCGAAACCCACCAGGATCCGGACAATTCGACCTCCTCAGACGGTCCGAACATGCTGCCGCTGAAGGACATGCCGGCCTTGCTCGAAAGACTGATGGCCTTCGACCGCATCGCCAAGAACGCTGCCTGACTGGCCACCGTGATGGTCAGCTTGTAGTCGCCAAAGGCCGGCTGTAGGCTCCTCCTTGCAAATGAGCGCCTTGGCAGGAGGAAGCCATGTCTGTTGCCCGCGTCACCGAAATCACATCGTCTTCGAAAAAGAGCTTTCAGGATGCCATCGAGAAGGGAATTGCGCGCGCCGCAAAGACCCTGAAGAACGTCGAAGGCGCCTGGATTCAGGACCAGAAGATCGTCGTCGAGGACGGCAAGATCACGGCCTATCGCGTCAACATGAAGGTCACGTTCATCCTCGCGGAGTGACCATCCAACGTTTCAAAAAAGTCGGGAACTTTCGCCCGCGCCCCTCATTGTCAAAGTACGACCAACGACAAAGAGGAGCATCAGACATGACCACTCAGACAGGCCACACCGAAGCTATCGCCGCTTCGCGCGTCATCGGCACGTCGGTCTACAACACCGAAGGCAAGAGCATTGGCAGCATCGAGGACGTCATGCTCGACAAGACGTCGAACGGCATCATGTTCGCGGTGATCGGGTTCGGCGGTTTTCTTGGTATTGGTGAGAAATATCACGCCATTCCGTGGGCAAGCCTCGACTATGACGAGGATAAGGGCGGCTATGTCGTGCCGTTTTCCAAGGACCAGTTGAAAGCGGCCCCGTCCTATTCGATCAATGAACTGGCCGGCGCCGATGGCGAGGCCGCACGTGACGCTTCCTATGACTACTACAAGGTCACGCCCTATTGGCATTGATCCGGCGCGCCGACGCCTGACGTGAAAAGGCCCCCGAAGCCGGGGGCCTTTTCAATGGGACGGGATGGTCCTATTCGGCGGCGTAAAGCGTCGACAACTGCGTTGCGGCCTTCGGCGGCTGCTGGTTGTCGCATGACGTCAGGAACGCCGCCGCGATCAAGAACAAACTCACGATACCGCTCAACTCAGACATGGCGAAACTCCTCCTGTTTCGCCCCGCGCGGGTGTAACCATAAACCAGAAACCGCCACGCCACGCATGAATTATGATGACAGAAATTTGCGCTTCGTGAATCGCTGACGCGGCACTATTTGCAAGCGCCCCGATTGCCTTTTGCGGTGCTTTGGCTAAGAGGGGCGCGACGCTTTATCGATCAATCGGGGACATCGCAATGACCGCCATCATCGACATTATCGGGCGTGAAATCCTGGATAGCCGTGGAAATCCGACCGTCGAGGTCGACGTCGTTCTCGAAGACGGCTCGATGGGCCGCGCCGCAGTGCCGTCCGGCGCCTCGACTGGCGCGCATGAAGCCGTCGAACTGCGCGACGGCGGCGCCCGCTATCTCGGCAAGGGCGTGCTCAAGGCAGTCGAGGCCGTCAATGGCGAGCTGTTCGAGGCGATCGGCGGCATGGAAGCCGAAAACCAGATCCACATCGACCAGACCATGATCGAGCTTGACGGCACCCCCAACAAGAGCCGGCTCGGCGCCAACGCCATTCTCGGCGTCTCGCTGGCGGTGGCCAAGGCGGCCGCGGAAGCCGCCGGCCTGCCGCTCTACCGCTATGTCGGCGGCACCAAGGCGCATGTGCTGCCGGTGCCGATGATGAACATCATCAACGGCGGCGCGCACGCCGACAATCCGATCGACTTCCAGGAATTCATGATCCTGCCGGTCGGTGCGCCGACGCTGCGCGAAGGCGTGCGCTGGGGTTCGGAAATCTTCCACACGCTGCGCAAGAAGCTCAAGGACGCCGGCCACAACACCAATGTCGGTGACGAAGGCGGTTTTGCCCCGAACCTGAAGAGCGCGCCGGTGGCGCTCGATTTCATCATGGAATCGATCGAGAAGGCCGGCTTCAGGCCGGGCGAGGAGATTGCGCTCGGCCTCGACTGCGCGGCGACCGAATTCTTCAAGGACGGCAACTACGTCTATGAAGGCGAGAAGAAGACCCGCGATCCCAAGGCGCAGGCCAAGTACCTGGCCAAGCTTGCCGCCGACTATCCGATCATCTCGATCGAGGACGGCCTGGCTGAGGACGACTGGGAAGGCTGGAAGTATCTGACCGATCTGATCGGCAAGAAGACGCAGCTGGTCGGCGACGATCTGTTCGTCACCAACACGGCGCGGCTGCGCGACGGTATTCGAATGGGCGTGGCCAATTCGATCCTGGTCAAGGTTAACCAGATCGGCTCGCTGACCGAGACGCTCGACGCCGTCGAGACCGCGCACAAGGCCGGCTATACCGCTGTGATGTCGCACCGCTCGGGTGAGACAGAGGATTCGACCATCGCCGATCTCGCCGTCGCTACCAATTGCGGGCAGATCAAGACCGGTTCGCTGTCGCGCTCAGACCGCATGGCCAAGTACAACCAGCTGATCCGTATCGAGGAAGAGCTCGGCAAGCAGGCGCGTTACGCCGGCAAGTCGGTGGTGAAAAGCTGATCTGCGCGTCCTCGGTCAGGCCCTTGGGCAAGATTTGGGCGACATGCTCCAGCGAGCTTGAATCGGAACGCTTTCTGCTGCGGCGGAAAGCGCTCAAGCGTTTCCCGTGCGATGTACGCCTAGCGCCACCGAGAGATTTGCAGTGATTTTCTGCATTACATCTGGCAAGTTTCGGTCGACACCGTAGACGAAGCCTGGGAAATCGAGCGGTTTCTGGTGAGACCAGATGGCCAAATGCTGGTCCGGAGGCAGGACCTGAGCCGGATCGCCCACGGCAATCCAGCCGATCGGTACGACCGTACCAGGTTCGAGGCGGGTGCGCAGGTGAACGATGCCATTGATGCGGACTTCCGATCCGCGCCCTATGTGCGCACCATGGAAAACCGCAGCACCTGTAGCGATAAAAACTTCATCGCCGACCTCTGCGCCAACCATGTGGCTGTTGGGGCCTACGAGGCAATAATTCCCGATAGTAAAAGGGTGACTTGCTGTGGCCCGGATCACCGCATTTTCCAACACGATACAGTTGCGGCCAATGCGGATCGATCCGCCAGACTCCGCAACAAGGCGGGCGCCATGCATGACCCGGCTGCCGGCGCCAATGACGACATCGCCGGATATTGTGGCATCCGGAGCGGCCCAAGCATCGGGATCGATGGCAGGCGAATGCCCCGCATAGGAAATGATCATCGCTCGCTCTCCTTTCTCTCGATCTCAGCCGCTCGGCAGCCGATCGGGCAAATTTCGGGTCCGCAAAGATCATGCTCGCAGAGGCGACAGGTTGTTCTCGCGAAAGGACGGGAAGTAGTCGCGCCCGCAAGAATCTCGTCCAGCATGGAAACAAAGCGCCGCCGCTCATCCGGTTGCAGCACGGACAGCAATCCGTCGAGCGCGGCGAGCCGGAGAGCTTGCATTTCCCTTACCTGTGCGTGGCCAGTCTCCGTCAGCGTCAGCGGAGTGACACGACCCTCCGGTTTGCCGCGCCCTATCAGCGCCTGCCGTTCCAGCCCGTCGATCAAACGCACGGCAGTCGGTTGACTGACGCCGACGACCTCGGCGAGCTCCGTCGTCGTCAACCCCGGTTTGAAGTGCAGCATCGACAGCACCGCCGCCGCGCTCGGTGAAAGCTCTCTCAAGGACGCTTCCGTCCTGTCGCGAATCATGGCGCCGAGCGCGCCGAGCTTGTTGGCGTCTAACAATTGCATAGCGTATGCATATATTACTTCAGGAGAACGTCAACTGCTTTTCGCGCATGCAAGCTGCGACCGCAAAGGGTGGAGAAGCAAAATCGACGAGGTGGACCCAACTTGCCGGGTGAGTCCTTTCCCGCTCGCAAAATCCCAGGGTCCGTAACCGTCCATTAAGCACAATCGGGCGAGATAAGGAGGTCAGAGCATGATCCCGAAAAGTCGGAACCGGTTTTCGGAAAGATCATGCTCCAACAAAGTTGGATTGCGATCATGTGGACACGCCAGCACAAGCAGAGAAACACCGGCCGGCTGATCATCCCGTCGCTTTGCGTGGCGTTCCTGGCGTATTTCGGCTTCCATGCCTATCATGGCGAGTTCGGCATCTATTCCAAATACCAGCTCGAAGCGCAGACCGTCGAATTGCAGGCCAAATACGATGCCATCAAAGCGCGCCGGGTCGATCTCGAGCGGCGCGTCCAGCTGATGCATGAGGGCACGCTTGAGAAGGATATGCTCGACGAGCAGGCGCGCCGGGCGCTCAATCTGTCCCAAGCGGATGAAATTACCATCATGCTGCCGGCTAACTCGAAATAACCTGAATTCAGTTAATCACTGTTATTTCCAATGATTTTAATCCCTTAGACGCATGACAGCCATGCATTTTTCAGCATGGCGAAACGCATTCTCGCGTGTTAGCCTCTTTCAAATCGGTGGGGAGAGCTGATCTCCCTCGGAGCAGATTTTCGTGCTGCTCTTGTGTCCGCAAAGAGACGCCAACAGGGAGTGATGCATGGCCACCGCCGCCAAAAAAGCGCCTGCCAAATCCGTCAAATCGACATCCGCCAAATCCACGGGGCTTTCCGCCCCCAAACCAGCCGAATTCACGAAGGACGAGGAGCTTGCCGCCTACCGGCACATGCTGCTCATCCGCCGCTTCGAGGAAAAGGCTGGCCAACTCTACGGCATGGGCTTCATCGGCGGCTTCTGTCACCTCTACATCGGGCAGGAAGCGGTCGTCACCGGCATGAAGATGGCGCTGATCGACGGCGACCAGATGATCACCGCCTATCGCGACCACGGCCACATGCTGGCGATGGAGCTTTCGCCGCGCGGCGTCATGGCCGAACTGACCGGTCGCCGCGGCGGCCTGTCGAGGGGCAAGGGCGGCTCCATGCACATGTTCTCCAAGGAGAAGCATTTTTACGGCGGCCACGGCATTGTCGGCGCGCAGGTGTCGCTCGGCACGGGCCTCGCCTTCGCCAACCGCTACCGCGACAACAACAATGTCTCGCTGACCTATTTCGGCGACGGCGCGGCCAACCAGGGCCAGGTCTATGAAAGCTTCAACATGGCCTCGCTGTGGAAGCTGCCGGTGATCTACATCATCGAGAACAACCGCTACGCCATGGGCACTTCGGTGTCGCGCTCGTCGGCCGAAACCAATTTTTCGCATCGCGGCGCCTCGTTCAAGATCCCTGGCATCCAGGTCGACGGCATGGATGTGCGTGCGGTCAAATCCGCCGGCGATCAGGCGACCGAATGGTGCCGTGCCGGCAACGGGCCGATTATTTTGGAGATGCAGACCTATCGCTATCGCGGCCACTCGATGTCGGATCCGGCGAAATACCGCTCCAAGGAAGAAGTGCAGAAGATGCGCTCGGATCATGATCCGATCGAGCAGGTCAAGGCGCGGCTGACGGCCAAGAAGTGGGCCAGCGAGGACGAGCTCAAAAATATCGACAAGGAAGTCCGCGACATTGTCGCCGACGCCGCCGAATTCGCCCAGCACGACGCCGAGCCGGATCCGTCCGAGCTCTGGACCGACATCGTATTGTAACGGGAGGGCAAGGACATGCCGATCGAAATTCTCATGCCCGCTCTCTCGCCGACCATGGAAGAGGGCAATCTTTCCAAGTGGTTGAAGAACGAGGGTGACAAGGTTGTCGCCGGCGACGTGATCGCCGAGATCGAGACCGACAAGGCGACGATGGAAGTCGAGGCCGTCGATGAAGGCACGCTGGCCAAGATCGTGGTTCCGGCCGGCACCGAAGGCGTCAAGGTCAACGCGGTGATCGCCGTGCTTGCGGTCGACGGCGAAGATGTCGACAAGGCCGGCGAAGGCATCGGCGAGGAGCCCGCCAAGGCTGAAGGAGCCGCACCCGCGCCGGCGCCTGCCGCAGCCAAGAGCGAGGCCGCGGCGCCTGTGGCGGCCGCTCCGAAGACGGAAGTTGCCGCCGATCCGGATATTCCCGCCGGCACCGAGATGGTTTCGACCACGGTGCGCGAGGCACTGCGCGACGCGATGGCCGAGGAAATGCGCCGCGACGGCGATGTCTTCGTCATGGGCGAGGAGGTCGCCGAATACCAGGGCGCCTACAAGATCACGCAAGGGTTGCTGCAGGAATTCGGACCGCGCCGCGTCGTCGACACGCCGATCACCGAGCACGGTTTCGCCGGCGTCGGCGTCGGTGCAGCAATGGCCGGCCTGAAGCCGATCGTAGAGTTCATGACCTTCAACTTCGCCATGCAGGCGATCGACCAGATCATCAACTCGGCAGCCAAGACGCTCTATATGTCGGGTGGCCAGATGGGCGCACCGATTGTGTTCCGCGGACCGAACGGGGCCGCCGCCCGCGTCGGTGCCCAGCATTCGCAGTGCTATGCCGCATGGTACAGCCATATCCCTGG
The DNA here is from genome assembly GCF_056403115.1 of Mesorhizobium sp. P3_A2. Taxonomy (NCBI): domain Bacteria; kingdom Pseudomonadati; phylum Pseudomonadota; class Alphaproteobacteria; order Hyphomicrobiales; family Phyllobacteriaceae; genus Mesorhizobium; species Mesorhizobium sp. P3_A2. The sequence goes on along the minus strand of NZ_JBFUGC010000015.1, from coordinate 65,463 downwards.
GCTGAAAGTGGTGATGCCGTATACGGCGGCGGACGCAAAGGGCCTGCTCAAGGCAGCAATCCGCGATCCGAACCCGGTCATCTTCCTCGAAAACGAAATCCTCTACGGCCAGTCCTTCGACGTTCCGAAGCTGGACGATTTCGTGCTGCCGATCGGCAAGGCGCGCATCCACAAGCAGGGCAAGGACGTCACCATCGTCTCGTTCGGCATCGGCATGACCTACGCGATCAAGGCCGAAGCCGAACTGCGCGGGATGGGCATCGATGCCGAGATCATCGATCTTAGGTCCATCCGTCCGCTCGACCTCGACACCGTCATCGCCTCGGTGAAGAAGACCAATCGCCTGATCGTGGTGGAGGAAGGTTTCCCGCAGAGCTCGGTCGGCGACCACATCGCCAACCAGGTGTCGCAGCGCGCCTTCGATTTCCTCGACGCGCCGGTCATCACCATTGCCGGCAAGGACGTGCCGATGCCTTATGCGGCGAACCTCGAAAAGCTGGCCCTGCCCAATGTCGGCGAGGTCATCGAGGCAGTGAAGGCTGTGACGTACCGGGGTTAACGAAATGGCTCGCGAACTCGAAGTTCCCGCAGCGGTCGTCGAGGATAGCGAATTCGATGAAATACTCCGCGTCTGGATTGGTTCGGACGCGGTGGTCGCGATGCAAGACCTCTTTGGACCAGACGCTCACAACTGGGGCATGGTGCTCGCTGATGTCGGCATGCACATAGCCAGGATGAGACTGGACGAGACGACATCCCTGTAATCGAGACGCTTCAGGCATTGGAAGAAGGCTATCGCGGCAGAATGTCGGAGCAGTTCAATATCCAGCACCGTTCGCTAACCGGGCGGAACTGAGGAGGAAAAATGCCAATCAACATCACCATGCCAGCGCTCTCGCCCACGATGGAAGAGGGGAATCTTTCCAAGTGGTTGGTCAAGGAAGGCGACAAGGTTTCGCCGGGTGACGTGATCGCCGAGATCGAGACCGACAAGGCGACGATGGAAGTCGAAGCGGTCGATGAGGGCACGGTCGCCAAGCTGGTCGTTCCGGCCGGCACCGAAGGCGTCAAGGTCAATGCGCTGATCGCCATTCTGGCCGGCGAAGGCGAGGATGCCGGGGCCGCGGCAAAGGGCGGCGGCGATGCCGCGCCCAAGGCCGAGGCTCCGAAAGCCGATGCACCGAAAGCTGAAGCACCAAAGGCGGAAGCCGCTGCCGCGGCGCCTGCTCCGACGAAGGCAGAGGCCGCGCCAGTTGCGAACGGTCACGCCGCAGGCGAGCGTACTTTCGCCTCGCCGCTGGCTCGGCGCATCGCCAAGGACGCCGGCGTCGATGTGTCCGCCGTGACCGGCACCGGCCCGCATGGCCGCGTCGTCAAAGCCGATGTCGAGGCAGCGATTGCCGGTGGCGGCGCCAAGGCTGCACCGGCCGCGAAAGCAGCACCTGCCGGCGCTCCGGCCCCTGCAGCTGCGGCTGCCGCGCCCAAGGCGATGTCGGACGAGCAGGTGCTGAAGCTGTTCGCCGAAGGCTCCTACGAGCTCGTCCCGCACGACAATATGCGCAAGACCATCGCACGCCGGCTGGTCGAGGCGAAGTCGACCATTCCGCATTTCTACCTGACGCTCGACTGCGAGCTCGATGCGCTGCTGGCGCTGCGCACGCAGCTCAATGCCGCGGCGCCGACGAAGAAGACGGACAAGGGCGAGGCGCCCGTCTACAAGCTCTCGGTCAACGACATGGTCATCAAGGCGATGGCGATGGCGCTGATGGCGGTGCCGGATGCCAATGCGTCGTGGACCGACAGCGCCATGGTCAAGCACAAGCATGCCGATGTCGGCGTTGCCGTGTCGATCCCCGGCGGCCTGATCACGCCGATCATCCGCCACGCCGATGAAAAGACGCTGTCCACCATCTCCAACGAGATGAAGGATCTGGCGAGCCGCGCCCGCAGCCGCAAGCTGAAGCCCGAGGAATATCAGGGCGGCACCACGGCGGTGTCCAATCTCGGCATGTTCGGCATCAAGGACTTTGCTGCCGTCATCAACCCGCCGCATGCGACGATCCTGGCGGTGGGCGCCGGCGAGCAGCGCGCGGTGGTCAAGAATGGCGAGATCAAAGTCGCCAACGTCATGTCGGTAACGCTGTCGACCGATCATCGCGCCGTCGACGGTGCGCTCGGCGCCGAACTTCTGGTCGCCTTCAAGCGCATGATCGAAAACCCGATGGGCATGCTGGTCTAGGGAAGGAAAAGGGCGGTGCGGACATTCTTCACCTCCTTCATGGCCTTCTTCCTGTCCTTGCTTGTTGGCGCCATCGTTGCGGTGGGACTGGCGATAAACACAGACGCGCACGAGGAATACATTCTCGTTTTCTTCGCGTGCGGGTTAGTCACCACTGTCGTGACGATATTGTTTTTCATTGCACAGTATTTTCCCAATCCGCTCAAGGCCATCAATTGGGCGGGGATCGGCACATTCGCCTTGTTCGTGCTGATCGGTTTCGGCTTGATCGGCTGGACTTTTTCCCAACCGCCCGAGGGACGCGATTGGGGAGGGAACCTGCCAATCATCGCGGGTTTGGTTCTGCCGAGCCTGGTTACGATTGTGGTGCATTGGCTGTTCGTACGCTGGCGGGTCATGCGCGGGCAGCCGGGTTTTGGCAGAGGTGAGGCAAGGGCGTGAAGACAATTCTCTGCTATGGCGATTCCCTGACCTGGGGTTATGACGCTGCGAGCCTCGGCCGCCACTCCCTGGAAAACCGCTGGCCGAGCGTGCTCAAGGCGGCGCTGAACGACGATGGCATCGAAGTCATCGCCGAGGGCCTCAACGGCCGCACCACGGCCTTCGACGACCACCTGGCCGGTGCCGACCGTAACGGCGCCAGGCTTTTGCCGACGGTTCTGACGACGCATGCGCCGCTCGACCTGATCGTCATCATGCTCGGCGCCAACGACATGAAGCCTTGGATCCACGGCAATCCGGTGGCGGCCAAGCAAGGCATGCAGCGCTTGATCGATATCGTGCGCGGCCATGACTACCCGTTCGACTGGGCTGCACCGCAGATCCTGGTCGTGGCGCCGCCTGCGGTCAGCCGCACGGAAAATGCCGAATTCAAGGAAATGTTTGCTGGCGGCGACGAGGCCTCGAAGCGGCTTGCGCCGCAATATTCCGCGCTTGCCGACGAGGCCGGTTGCGGCTTTTTCGATGCCGGAACCGTGGCCACGACCACACCGCTGGATGGTGTCCATCTCGATGCGGAAAACACGCGCAATATAGGTGAGGCATTGGCGCCATTGGTGCGCGTGATGCTGGAACTCTAGACAAAGACAATCAGGGAGAAACCCCGTGGCAGAATCCTACGACGTCATCATCATCGGCTCAGGCCCCGGCGGCTATGTCACGGCGGTGCGCTCCGCCCAGCTCGGCTTCAAGACGGCGATTGTCGAGCGCGAGCATCTCGGCGGCATCTGCCTCAACTGGGGCTGCATCCCGACCAAGGCACTGCTGCGCTCGGCCGAGATCATGCACTATTCGGACCATCTCAAGGATTACGGGCTGAAACTCGAAGGCGGCAAGGTCAGCGCCGATACCGCGGCCGTCGTCGACCGCTCGCGCAAAGTGTCGCTCAGGCTGAATGGCGGCGTCGCCTTCCTGATGAAGAAGAACAAGGTCGACGTCATCTGGGGCGAGGCCAAGCTTTCGAAGCCGGGTGAGATCGTTGTCTCCAAGACAGCCAAGAAGCCGATGGAGCCGCAACCACCGGTGCCGAAGGGCGTCAAGGGCGAGGGCACCTACACCGCCAAGCACATCATCCTCGCCACCGGCGCCAGGCCGCGCGCGCTGCCCGGCATCGAGCCGGACGGCAAACTGATCTGGACCTATTTCGAAGCGATGGTGCCGAAGGAAATGCCGAAGTCCCTGCTGGTGATGGGCTCCGGCGCCATCGGCATCGAGTTCGCCTCCTTCTATCGCACCATGGGCGCCGAGGTGACGGTGGTCGAGCTGTTGCCGGCGGTGATGCCGGTCGAAGATGCCGAGGTCTCGAAATTCGCGCAGAAGCAGTTCGAGAAGCAAGGCATGAAGATCATCCTCGAAGCCAAGGTGACCAAGGTCGAGAAAGGTGCGAACTCCGTCACTGCACATGTCGAGATGAAGGACGGCAAGGTCGAAAAGATCACCGCCGACCGCATGATCTCGGCTGTCGGTGTGCAGGGCAATATCGAGAACCTCGGACTTGAGACGCTCGGCGTGAAGACTGACCGCGGCTGTGTCGTCGTCGACGGTTACGGCAAGACCAATGTGCCTGGGATTTACGCCATCGGCGATGTCGCCGGACCGCCGATGCTTGCCCACAAGGCCGAGCATGAAGGCGTGGTCTGCGTCGAAAAGATCGCCAACTTCCCTGGCGTGCATGCGACAGACAAGCTGAAGATCCCGGGCTGCACCTACTGCAACCCGCAGGTCGCCTCGGTCGGTCTGACCGAAGCCAAGGCCAAGGCCGAAGGCAAGGACATCCGTGTCGGCCGCTTCCAGTTCGGCGCCAACGGCAAGGCGATCGCGCTTGGCGAGGACCAGGGTTTCATCAAGACCATCTTCGACAAGAAGACTGGCCAGTTGCTCGGTGCGCATATGGTGGGCGCCGAAGTGACGGAGCTGATCCAGGGTTTTGTCGTGGCGATGAACCTGGAAACGACGGAAGAAGAGCTGATGCACACCATCTTCCCGCATCCGACGCTGTCGGAGATGATGAAGGAAAGCGTGCTCGACGCCTATGGGCGCGCGCTCAACGCATGATAAATTGCTGCCGCGAGACTCAGACGCATACGCCGGAGGAACCTTGCGGCAAGACAGTTCGTTTCCGGATGCATTTTCACCTGACACTGGAGGAGTTGGCATATGCACATGAATGGCGTCGGCTGGATCTCAGCGATTATCATCGGCGGCTTGGCCGGGTGGCTGGCCGAGATGGTCATGAAGAGCAACACCGGCATCTTCATGAACATAGTAATGGGCATTGTCGGCGCGGTGGTTCTGAACGCGATATTGCAGGCTCTCGAAGTCGGCGACTTCGGTGCCGGCCGGTGGGCTTATCTGATCACGGCCTTCATCGGCGCCTGCCTGCTAATCTTTGCGGGTCGGCTTATACGCCGCTAGAGAGCCGCTATGCGAAAAAGGCTGTGGCGGCATGCGCTGCCGCGGTCTTTTTCTTTGCCCCGAAAAGTCTTAAGTGACGTTCTAACGGCTGACGCCGACGGGCGGACGCCAACAAGTCAGGTTTGAGATGGTCACTGTTCTCGACACGATCGCCAACGCGCCGCGCCTGCGGCATCCCGAAAAGGCGCACAAGCCCGACCAGGACGTGCTGCGCAAGCCCGACTGGATCCGCGTCAAGGCGCCGGTGTCCAAGGGCTATGCCGAAACACGCGAAATCGTGAAGTCGCACAAGCTGGTCACGGTATGTGAAGAGGCCGGCTGCCCCAATATCGGCGAGTGCTGGGAAAAGAAGCACGCCACCTTCATGATCATGGGCGAGATCTGCACGCGCGCCTGCGCCTTCTGCAATGTCGCCACTGGTATCCCGACCGCGCTCGATGCCGATGAGCCGGCGCGCGTCGCGCATGCCGTCAAGCAGATGGGGCTGACCCATGTCGTCATCACTTCGGTCGACCGCGACGATCTCGCCGATGGCGGCGCGCAGCACTTCGCCGAGGTCATCCGCGCCATCCGGGCGGCAACGCCTTTGACCACGATCGAAATACTGACCCCCGATTTCCTGCGCAAGGACGGCGCGCTGGAGATTGTGGTGGCGGCCAAGCCCGACGTCTTCAACCACAATCTCGAAACGGTGCCGTCGAACTATCTGACGGTGCGGCCGGGTGCGCGGTATTTCCACTCGATCCGGCTGTTGCAGCGGGTCAAGGAGCTCGATCCCTCGATCTTCACCAAGTCCGGAATCATGGTTGGCCTCGGCGAAGAACGGAACGAGATCCTGCAGCTGATGGACGATCTTCGCTCGGCAAATGTCGACTTCATGACCATCGGCCAGTATCTGCAGCCGTCAAAGAAGCACCATCCGGTGATCCGCTTCGTGACGCCGGAGGAATTCAGCTCCTTCGCGACGATCGGCAAGACCAAAGGTTTCCTGCTGGTGGCGTCGAGCCCGCTGACGCGTTCCTCGCATCACGCCGGCGACGATTTCGCCAGGTTGCGGGCGGCGCGCGAGGCGCAGCTCAAAAAAGCCAGCTAATCCTGCTCTAAGTGATGCATGTCGTTTTCTCAAAACCGGGGCCACTTTTGAGCGACATGCATTAATGCCCAAATTCGAAGCCACTCGCCGCGTTGCCCACACGCCGAAGCAGATGTTTGCGCTGGTCGCCGGTATCGAGACCTATCCTGAATTTCTGCCGCTGTGCGAGGCGCTGACGGTGCGCTCGCGCAAGGAGCGTGAAGGCCGCACCATTCTCATCGCCGATATGAGCATAGGCTACAAGGCGATCCGCGAGACCTTTACGACGCAGGTGCTGTTGAAGCCGGACGAGAACACCATCGACGTCAAATACATCGATGGGCCGTTCAAATATCTCAGCAATATCTGGCGCTTCGATCCGGCCGACGGCGGCTGCGAAGTTCATTTCTTCATCGACTACGAGTTCAAGAGCCGCATTCTCGGCGCACTGATGGGCACCATGTTCGACCGCGCCTTCCGAATGTTTTCCGAAGCGTTCGAGAAGCGCGCCGACGTCATCTACGGAACGACGCCCATCTCGTGAGTGTCGCCGAGCGCACGCAGGCCGATCTCCAGCGCGTGCCTGACCGTCTCGCGGCGGATGAAGTCGCGGCCATTGTCGGCAAACATATTGAGCTCTGCAGCCACCGGCCCTCCCTTGAGCGCCACCCCGAACCAGACCAGGCCGACCGGCTTTTCCGGCGAGCCGCCGCCCGGGCCTGCTATGCCCGTGACGGCAAGCGCCAGCCCGGCGCGCGAGCGCGTGAGCGCGCCGGCCGCCATCTCCAGAACCGTTTCGCGCGAGACGGCGCCGTGCGCTTGAAGCGTGGCCGCCGAGACCCCGAGCATCTCCATCTTGGCTTCGTTGGAATAGGTGATGAGGCCGCGGTCGACCACCGCCGACGAGCCGGCAATGTCGGTGAGGGCGGCGATGATCATGCCACCGGTGCAGCTTTCGGCGGTCGCCAGCATGATGCCGCGCTTCTGGCAGGCCTGGAGCAGGGCGTTGGCGAGATCGCTATTGCTCATGCCGGCACGTCCCCGGGGAAGACGACGCTCGCGGTGGCGATGGCGGCAATGCCTTCCTCGCGGCCGACAAAGCCGAGTTTTTCATTGGTCGTCGCCTTGATCGAGATGCGATCGCTGGAAATGCCCAGCATTGCCGATAAGGCCTTGGTCATGGCCTCGCGATGCGGGCCGACGCGCGGCGCTTCGCAGATCAGCGTGATGTCGGCATTGGCGATGCGCCCGCCGCGCGCCCGCACCAGCTTTGCCGCATGTTCGACGAAAATTTTTGAAGCCGCTCCCTTCCATTGCGGATCGGAGGGCGGGAAATGCGTGCCGATGTCGCCGGCGCCGCAGGTGGCAAGCAGCGCGTCGGTCAGCGCGTGCAGGCCGACATCGGCGTCCGAATGTCCCGACAGCTTTTTGCCGTGCGGAATGGCGACGCCGCACAAGGTGACATGGTCGCCGGCTTCGAAGGCATGCACGTCATAGCCATTGCCGGTGCGGATGTCGGGAAAACGTTCGCCGGTAAGCCGCTGATCCGCCATCGCAATATCCCTTGCCCAGGTGAGTTTGACATTGTCCGGCGACCCCTGGACGATTTTGACCGGAATATGCGCCCATTCGGCGATCGCGGCATCGTCGGTGAAATCCGTCTTGCCGAGATGATGGGCCTTTTCGTGCGCCGCGAGCAGCGGCCAGAACGGAAAGCCTTGCGGCGTTTGTGCAGCATGAAGGCCCGCCCTCGGCACCGTCTCCTCGATCATGCCGGTGGCCGATTCGCGCTTCAGTGTGTCTGCGACGGGCAGCGCCGGCAGCGCACCCTGGCGCTCGCCAATGGCCGCGATGGTGCGGTCGATAAGGGCTGCGTCGACAAACGGCCGCACTCCATCGTGCACCAGGACGCGGCCCGGCGCATGGTCTCTCACCGCCAGCAGCCCGAGCCGAACCGAGGCTTGGCGCGATTCACCGCCGACCACGATGGTGACCCGTTCGGCATTGGCGCCGGCTGCCTTGTCGAACAGCGCGCGGTCATCGGCGTGGATGGCGACGACGATTGGGCCAATCTCAGGGTGCGCCAGGAATGTCTCCAGCGTGCGCGCAATAACGGCGCGGCCGCCGATGCTCTGATATTGTTTCGGCCCGTCGGCCTGTCCGGCGCGCGCGCCGCGGCCGGCGGCGACGATGACCACGCCGACCTTGTCGGTCGCCGGCCCGGCCAGTTTTTCGCTTGCTTCTGTCATGCCGAGAGGCTTAGTCGCGGCTCATGGCTAAGGCCAGCATTTTCCCAAATGCGCCGCAATGTGACGTCATTGCGCGTTGCACAATGCCTTTCTTATGGCTAGAGAATGTGCAGCAATCCGATATGCTTGGTTTTTGTGCATGCCTGAAGTGACAAAATTGGCTTTGCCGCTCGATGTCGGCGGCGTGACGATCCGCAACCGCGTGTTCCTTGCGCCGATGTCGGGAATAACGGACGAGCCGTTCCGGCAGCGCGCCTACGCGCATGGCGCGGGCCTGGTCGTGTCGGAAATGGTGGCGAGCGGCGAGCTTGCCAAGGGCAGGGCCGGCTGCGACCTCCGCATTCGTCATTCCGGGCTGCCCGTCCACATGGTCCAGCTCGCCGGCCGTGAGGCCTCGCATATGGCCGAGGGCGCGCGCATCGCTGCCGGCGAGGGCGCCGACATCATCGACATCAATATGGGCTGCCCGGCCAAGAAGGTGACCGGCGGCTATGCCGGCTCGGCGCTGATGCGCGATCTCGACCACGCGCTGTCGCTGATCGAAGCGGTGGTCGGCGCGGTGCAGGTGCCGGTCACGGTCAAGATGCGGCTCGGCTGGGACGAGAATGCCCTCAACGCGCCGGCTCTGGCGCGCCGTGCTGAAGAGGCCGGCGTCAAAATGGTGACGGTGCATGGCCGCACGCGCTGCCAGTTCTATCAAGGCAAGGCCGATTGGAGCGCGATCGCCCGAATCAAGGACGCCGTCTCAATTCCTGTCGTCGCCAATGGCGATGTCGGATCACCGGCGGAGGCTGCCGAAATCCTGGAGCAGTCGGGCGCCGACGCGGTGATGATCGGCCGGGCGCATTACGGCGCGCCGTGGACGGCGGGTCGCATCGCGGCGACGGCTGCGGGCGAGGCGACCTCCGGCGTGCCGGACAGCCCGAAAGCCATGGCCGACTACATTGCCGCCCATTACGAGGACATGCTGACGCTCTACGGCGTTGAAAGCGGCCTGCGCCAGGCGCGCAAGCATCTCGGCTGGTATCTTGAACGCCACGCCGCCAGCGTCACTGACGACCGGCGCAAAGCCATCCTCACCTCGTTCGAACCTGCCCGCGTCATTGCCCTGCTGCGTGAGGTGTTTTCCGGCGAAGGCGAAGCCGCGCCGTTGCGGAGTGCCGCATGAACGCGCCTGCTGCACCGGGCACCGAGATGGCGGACGCCGCCCATATCGTGCTCAACACCATCCGCCGACCGGTGATCATGGTCGATCCCGACGGGTTCATCACCTACGCCAATGCCGATGCGGAAGATTTCTTCCGCTCAAGCGCCAATATGCTTGCCCGCAACACGCTGTCCAAGCTGATCCCGTTCGGCAGCCCGCTGTTACAGCTGGTCGACCAGGTGCGCGAGCGCCGCGCGCCGGTCAATGAATACCGTGTCGACGTGTCGTCGCCGCGTCTCGGCATAGAGAAGGTCGTCGACCTCTACGTTGCCCCGGTGCCGGAATTCCCGGGCTCGATCGTGGTGATGTTCCAGGAACGCTCGATGGCCGACAAGATCGACCGGCAGATGACGCATCGGGGTGCTGCACGTTCGGTCACCGGCCTTGCCGCCATGCTGGCGCACGAGATCAAGAACCCGCTGTCGGGTATACGCGGTGCGGCGCAACTGCTCGAACTCTCGGCGTCCGACGAGGATCGTGCGCTGACCCGGCTTATCACCGACGAGACCGACCGCATCGTGTCGCTGGTCGACCGCATGGAGGTGTTTTCCGACGAGCGGCCGATCGACCGTTACCCCGTCAACATCCATGTTGTGTTGGATCACGTCAAGGCGATCGCCAAGAACGGTTTTGCCAAGAGAATCAGGATATTGGAGGACTATGATCCATCATTGCCTCCGGTTTTCGCCAACCGCGACCAGCTGATCCAGGTGTTTCTCAACCTGGTCAAGAACGCCGCCGAGGCCATCGGCGGCGACCCGCAAGGCGAGATCGTGCTGTCGACCGCGTTCAGGCCGGGCATCCGCGTTTCCGTCCCGGGAACGCAGGACCGTGTGTCACTGCCGCTGGAATTCTGCGTGCGCGACAATGGGTCGGGTGTTTCGGAAGACATCCTGCCGATTCTGTTCGACCCGTTCATCACCACCAAGCCGAACGGCTCGGGGCTCGGGCTGGCGCTGGTGGCGAAAATCGTCGGCGAGCATGGCGGCATCATCGAATGCGATTCGACGCCGCGCGGCACCACCTTCCGCATCCTGATGCCGGCTTGGAAAGAAGCACCGAACGACACTGCAGATGAAGGCGAAGGAGACCGCAAATGACGGTTCGCGGCAATATTCTCGTCGCCGATGACGATGCGGCCATCCGCACCGTGCTCAACCAGGCGCTGTCGCGCGTCGGCCATGAGGTGCGGGTGACCTCCAACGCCTCGACGTTGTGGCGCTGGGTGGCTGCCGGCGAGGGCGATCTGGTCATCACCGACGTGGTCATGCCGGATGAAAACGCCTTCGACATGCTGCCCCGCATCAAGAAGGCGCGGCCCGAGCTGCCGGTCATCGTGATGAGCGCGCAGAACACCTTCATGACTGCGATTCGAGCTTCTGAAACAGGAGCTTACGAGTATCTGCCGAAGCCGTTCGACCTGACCGAGCTGCTCAGCATCGTCAACCGGGCGCTGTCCGAGCCGCGGCGGCCGAAAATCGATACGCGGCCGGACGAACAGCCTGACGCCATGCCGCTGGTCGGCCGCTCGGCCGCCATGCAGGACATCTACCGCATGCTGGCGCGCATGATGCAGACCGATTTGACGGTGATGATCTCGGGCGAGTCCGGCACCGGCAAGGAACTGGTGGCGCGCGCGCTGCACGAATATGGCCGCCGCCGCGGCGGGCCGTTCGTCGCCATCAACATGGCGGCGATCCCGCGCGACCTGATCGAATCGGAACTGTTCGGTCACGAGAAGGGCGCCTTCACCGGCGCGCAGAACCGCTCGACCGGCCGTTTCGAGCAGGCCGAGGGCGGCACACTGTTCCTCGACGAGATCGGCGACATGCCGATGGAGGCGCAGACGCGGCTGCTGCGCGTGCTGCAGCAGGGCGAATACACCACGGTCGGCGGGCGTACGCCGATCAAGACGGATGTGCGCATCGTCGCCGCCACCAACAAGGACCTGCGCACGCTGATCAACCAGGGTCTTTTCCGCGAGGATCTGTTCTATCGGCTGAATGTCGTGCCGTTGCGGCTGCCTGGCTTGCGTGAGAGGTCGGAAGACATTCCCGATCTGGTGCGGCATTTCTTCAAGATCGGCGCCAGCGAAGGCTTGCAGACCAAGCGCATTTCGACCGGCGGCATCGAATTGATGAAGCGCTATCCCTGGCCGGGCAATGTGCGCGAATTGGAAAACCTGGTGCGTCGGCTTGCCGCGCTCTACTCGCAGGACGAAATATCCGCCGAGATCATCGAAGCCGAGCTGAAGACAGGCGAAAGGCCGGTCGTTCCCGGCGGCGGCAACCTGATCCCGGACGATCTGTCCATCGGTCAGGCGGTGGAGCACTTCCTGCAGCGCTATTTTGCCTCTTTCGCCGGCGAATTGCCGCCGGCCGGCCTCTATCAGCGCATCCTGTCCGAGGTCGAATATCCGTTGGTGCTGGCTTCCATGACGGCAACGCGCGGCAACCAGATCAAGGCGGCCGAATTGCTGGGTTTGAACCGCAACACGCTGCGCAAGAAGATTCGCGAACTCGGGGTCAACGTCTACAAATCGTCGAGATCGTGAGCGCGTACCGCTCGAAGTGACGCGTGGTCATCCTCTTTTCAGGGGATCGGCGGTCGAAAGTTTCCCTCACGGCCACACTTGTTGCATAATCGCCACAATGCGTTGCATACATCCGACGCAATCACTGGCTCTTAGACGGCGACATGGCTTCGCAGGCTCTTACATCAAACGAACCGCTTTTCAGCAGACCCGGCGGAAGGGATGGACGCCGGTTGCTTGCGCTGCCCGGTGTCGTCGCAATCGCTGGTGCGCTGGTTACGGCGGCAATCTCATTTGCGATCCTCGTCGGCGCGACGCCGATCACGCCGGACGCTGCCACGACGCTGACGCTGATCGCGGTCAACGCGGCGTTCGTGCTTGCGCTGATCGCCCTGGTCGGCCGCGAGGTGCACCGCATCGTCATGGCGCGCCGGCACGGCAAGGCGGCATCGCGGCTGCATGTGCGCATCGTGGCGATGTTTGCGCTGGTTGCCGCCATTCCGGCCATCATGGTGGCCATCATTGCCTCAATCACACTCGATATCGGCCTCGACCGCTGGTTCGAGATCCGCACCAAGACGATCGTCAATTCGTCGCTGTCGATCGCCGATGCCTATGTGCAGGAAAATGCTCGCAATCTTCAGGGCACGACGCTGTCGATGGCCTATGATCTCGACGCTTCACGCACGCTTTACGGCCTCGATCGAACCGGCTTTCTCGACCTGATGAACAAGGAAGCCGTGGGCAGGACCCTGGCGCACGCGGCGCTGATCAAGCCGGATGGCTCCTTCGTCATGAGCGCCAAGACCGATACGAATTTCGCCATGCCGGAGCCGCCGGAAGGGGCCGTGGCAAGTGCGGCCGACGGCAAACCGGTGCTGATCGAGCCGAAGACGCGCAACATCATGGGCGCGATCGTCAAATTGCGCGAGATCGAAGGCCTCTACCTCTACACCATTCGCCTCGTCGATCCCGAGGTGATCAAGGCGCGGCAGATCGTACAGTCCAACACCGCGGAATATCGCGGCCTGGAAGCGAACAGGCGGACCTCGCAGGTGGCGTTCGCACTGCCCTATCTGTCGCTGACGCTGATCATCATCCTGTCGGCCATCTGGACCGGTATAGCGGTGGCAGACCGTCTGGTGCGGCCCATCCGCCAGCTCATCGGCGCCGCGGACGAGGTTGCCACCGGCAATCTCGACGTCGCCGTGCCGGTGCGGCCTTCCGACGGTGATGTCGCCTCGCTTGGCGATACGTTCAACAAGATGCTGCTGGAGCTGAAATCGCAGCGCAACGAGATTCTGTCGGCCAAGGATTTGATCGACGAACGGCGGCGTTTCTCGGAAGCGGTGCTGGCCGGCGTCACCGCCGGCGTCATCGGCGTCGATCCCTATGGCATCGTCACCATCGTCAACAAGTCGGCCGAAACGATGCTGGCCATATCGGCGACGGCAGCGCTCGGGCAGAACCTGTCGGCCGTGCTGCCGCATGTCGGCCGCGTCTTCGAGATCGGCCGCAAATCCGGCAAGCCGGTCTATCGCGAGCAGGTCACCTTCTACCGTGCTGGCGCCGAGCGAACCTTCAACGTGCAGATCACCATCGAGGCCGGCGATGACGGCTTGGAGGAGAAATCCTACGTGGTGACGGTCGACGACATCACCGATCTGGTCCAGGCCCAGCGCTCCTCGGCCTGGGCGGACGTGGCACGGCGCATTGCGCATGAAATCAAGAACCCGTTGACGCCGATCCAGCTCTCGGCCGAGCGCATCAAACGCCGTTTCGGCAAGGTCATCACCGAGGACCGCGAGATTTTCGATCAGTGCACCGACACCATCATCCGGCAGGTCGAGGACATCGGCCGCATGGTCGACGAATTCTCCGCTTTCGCCCGCATGCCGAAGCCCGAGATGAAGGCCATCGATCTGCGCGAATCATTGCGCGAGGCGTCGTTCCTGGTCGAGGTCAGCCGTGCAGACATCGCTTTCGAACGCGTCTTCGGCAACGAGCCGCTGAAGGGCACTTTCGACAGCCGCCTGATGGCGCAAGCTTTTGGCAACGTCATCAAGAACGCCGCCGAAGCGATTGACGGACTGGAACAAAAGGACGGTTCGCACGGCATAATCCGGATTCAAGCTGCCCGGCAGAATGGCGCGATCAGAATCGACGTCATCGACAATGGCAAAGGCTTGCCGCGCGAGAATCGCCAAAGGCTGCTCGAGCCCTATATGACGACGCGCGAGAAGGGCACCGGGCTCGGCCTCGCAATCGTCAAGAAGATCGTGGAGGACCATGGCGGGCGGCTCGAACTGCACGATGCGCCTGCGGACTTCCACGGTGGACGCGGCGCGATGATCTCGATCATCCTGCCACCCGCTGCCGCTACCGCGCCGCCACGCGGTCAAGGCGAAACTGAACTCGAAAGAGAAACTGAAAAGGTCGGTAATGGCGTCTGATATTCTCATCGTCGATGACGAGGAAGACATCCGTGAACTCGTCGCGGGCATACTGAGCGACGAAGGGCATGAAACCCGCACGGCATTCGATGCCGACAGCGCGCTGGCGGCAATAGCCGACCGGGCGCCGCGTTTGATTTTCCTCGACATCTGGCTGCAGGGCTCGCGCCTGGACGGGCTGGCGCTGCTCGACGAGATCAAGACGATGCATCCGAGCCTGCCGGTGGTGATGATCTCCGGCCACGGCAATATCGAGACGGCGGTGTCGGCCATCCGCCGCGGCGCCTATGATTTCATCGAGAAGCCATTCAAGGCCGACCGGCTGATCCTGATTGCCGAGCGGGCGCTCGAAACCTCGAAATTGCGGCGCGAGGTCTCCGACCTCAAGCAGCGCAGCGGCGAGACCTTTGACCTGATCGGCATGTCGTCGGCGATGAGCCAGTTGCGCCAGACCATCGAGCGCGTCGCGCCGACCAACAGCCGCGTCATGATCATCGGTCCGTCCGGTTCGGGCAAGGAGCTCGCCGCGCGCGCCATCCACACGCTGTCGGCGCGCAAGGGTGCGCCGTTCGTGACGCTGAGTGCTGCCAACATCACGCCCGAACGCATGGAGATCGAGCTGTTCGGCACCGAATCCAACGGCACCGAGCGCAAGGTCGGCGCGCTGGAGGAGGCCCACCGCGGCATTCTCTACATCGATGAAGTCGCCGACATGCCGCGCGAGACGCAAAACAAGATCTTGCGCGTGCTGGTCGAGCAGCAGTTCGAGCGGGTCGGCGGCACCAAGCGGGTCAAGGTCGACGTCCGCATTATCTCGTCAACCTCCCAGAACCTGGAGGCGATGATCGCTGACGGCCGATTCCGCGAGGACCTCTATCACCGCCTGGCAGTGGTTCCGGTCATGGTGCCCGGCCTGGCCGAGCGGCGTGAGGACATTCCGTATCTGGTCGACAATTTCATGAAGCAGATCGCGCGTCAGGCCGGCATCAAGCCGCGCCGCATCGGCGACGACGCGCTTGCCGTGCTGCAGGCGCACAACTGGCCGGGCAATGTCCGCCAGCTGCGCAACAATGTCGAACGGCTGATGATCCTAGCGCGCGGCGACGATGTCGATTCACCGATCACCGCCGACCTTCTGCCGTCCGAGATCGGCGATGTCATGCCGCGTACGCCGAACCAGTCCGACCAGCACATCATGGCGCTGCCGCTGCGCGAAGCCCGCGAACAGTTCGAGAAGGATTATCTGATCGCCCAGATCAACCGCTTTGGCGGCAACATCTCGAAGACGGCGGAGTTCATCGGCATGGAGCGCTCCGCGCTGCATCGCAAGCTGAAGTCGCTGGGGGTCTGACGATGCGCTGATGTTCAGGTGAGGCCTGCCTGCGAAGGGCGGCTTCCTGCGCTTCCGGTGCTCACGTACTTTAAGTACGCTCCGCTCCGGTTCTCGGAAGCCACCATTCTCGGCTAGGCCTGACCTGAATCTCAACACATCGTGGCCCATACAATTGCCGGTTACGACGACGGCGGAATCGCCTAAAAATACCGGGACTTTTCTGAGGGATCACTGAATGCCGCGCATTGCCTATGTGAACGGGCGCTATGTCGCCCATGCCGACGCTGCCGTGCATATCGAAGATCGCGGCTACCAATTCGCCGACGGCGTGTACGAGGTCTGCGAGGTGGCTCAAGGCTTTATCGTCGACATGCCGCGGCATCTTGCCCGGCTGAACCGCTCGCTCAGCGAACTGTCGATCGACTGGCCGGTCACCAAGGGGGTGCTGCCGCTTCTCCTGCGCGAAGTCGTGCGGCGCAATCAGGTCGTCAACGGCCTGGTCTATGTCCAGGTGACGCGCGGCGTCGCCAGCCGCGACTTCGTTTTCCCGGCCGATACACTGTCGTCGCTGGTCATTACGGCCAGAAAGGCCGACCCGACGGCGGCCGCAAAGCGGGCCGAGACCGGCATCAAGGTCATCACTGTGCCGGAAAACCGCTGGGACCGGGTCGATATCAAGAGCACGGGCCTGCTGCCCAATGTGCTGGCCAAGCAGAAGGCCAAGGAGGCCGGCGCGCAGGAAGCCTGGTTCGTCGATACAGAAGGCAACGTCAAGGAAGGCGGCTCGTCGAATGCCTGGATCGTGACCCGGGACGGCGTTCTGGTGACCCGGCCAGCCGAGCACGGCATCCTGCGCGGCATCACCCGCACCACCATGTTCGAGGTGGCGGCCAAGCTCGGTTTGAAGATCGAGGAGCGCGGGTTTTCGGTCACCGAGGCCAAGGCGGCGCGCGAAGCTTTCATCAGTTCGGCAACGACAATCGCCATGCCGGTGGTGGCAATCGACGGCGCAGCGGTCGCCAATGGCCATCCCGGCTCAATAACACTTTCCTTGCGGCAAGCCTTTTTTGACGTTGCGGAAAAAAGTCCAGCCTGATAACCGCACAGATGGACTGCACATCAATATATCTCGTTCTGGTTGTCGTTACTGACGGCAAGGGGGTGTTTGCAAGCTTGACATGTGCCCGCTAATTTGGCGCATTGGCCTGCAAACCGAAGGGGATCGGCGAAAGACAAGAACAATGGCGGAACGATCGCAAAACCTTCAGGACCTGTTCCTGAATTCTGTTCGCAAGAGCAAAAATCCACTCACCATCTTTCTCATCAACGGCGTCAAGCTGACCGGCGTGGTCACTTCCTTCGACAATTTCTGCGTTCTGCTGCGCCGCGACGGCCACTCCCAGCTCGTCTACAAGCATGCCATTTCCACGATCATGCCGAGCCAGCCGGTTCAGATGTTCGATGGCGAGGAAAGCCAGGGCGCCTGATTGGCACGTGAGAAAGACGCGGACCGCAACGTTCGCGGGAAACCAGCGCATCACCCCGGGACGGAAGCCAATGGTCCGACCCGGGCGGTTGTCATTGTGCCGGTGCTTACCCGGCACCAGCGCAGCGATGACGACACAAATCGTCCGCGGCTGACGCGTTCGGCCGACGCCCGCCATGACGAAGCGGTCGGCCTTGCCCGCGCCATCAACCTTGATCTGATCCACACGGCGGTGGTGACCGTCAACGACCCGCGCCCGGCAACCTTGCTCGGCAGCGGCAAGGTCGCGGAGTTCGCCGAGATCGTCAAGCAAGGTCACGCGGAGGTGGTCATCGTCGACCATCCGCTGACGCCGGTGCAGCAGCGCAATCTCGAGAAGGAATTCAACGCCAAGGTGCTGGACCGCACCGGGTTGATCCTAGAGATTTTTGGCGAACGCGCGCGGACCAAGGAAGGCACACTGCAGGTCGAGCTTGCCCATCTCAACTACCAGAAGGGCCGCCTGGTGCGCAGCTGGACCCACCTTGAACGTCAGCGCGGCGGCGCCGGCTTCCTCGGCGGCCCCGGCGAAACCCAGATCGAGTCGGACCGGCGGCAGTTGCAGGAAAAGATCATCAAGCTCAAGCATGAGCTGGAAACGGTGCGCCGCACCCGCGACCTGCATCGCGCCAAGCGCAAGAAGGTGCCGTTCCCGGTGGTGGCGATCGTCGGCTACACCAATGCCGGCAAGTCGACGCTGTTCAACCGGCTGACCGGAGCCGACGTGCTGGCCGAAGACATGCTGTTTGCCACGCTCGACCCGACGCTGCGCCGCGTGCGGCTGCCGCACGGCACGCCGATCATCCTGTCGGACACGGTCGGCTTCATTTCGGACCTGCCGACGCATCTGGTCGCCGCCTTCCGCGCCACGCTGGAAGAGGTGGTCGAGGCGGACCTCGTCATCCATCTGCGCGATATCTCGGATCCGGACACCGCTGCGCAGGCCGAGGACGTTGAACGCATCCTGGCCGATCTTGGCGTCGATGCCGGTGATGCCAAGCGGGTCATCGAGGTGTGGAACAAGGTTGACCTGCTCGACGACGGCAACCGGGCGCGCCTGCTTGCCGATGGCGCCGACGCCAACAAGGCGCCGCCGATCGCCATCTCGGCGATCACCGGTGAGGGCATCGATGCGCTGAAGGCGCTGATCGAGACCAGGATGTCGGGCGAGCTGGAAGAGCTGACGGTGACGATCGAGCCGGCGCAGTTCGGCCTCGTCGACTGGCTCTACCGCAATGGCGACATCGTTTCGCGCACCGACAATGAGGATGGCAGCGCGACCATCGCGCTCAAGGCCACGCAAACCGCCCGGCAAGAGATCGAAAGCCGATTGCATCGCAAAAACAGGGCATAGGCCTGCTTACGTCTTGCCCTTGGCCTGCTGCCAGAGAGCTTCCATTTCGTCCAGCGTGGCTTTATCCAACGTGGTTCCCGACGCCTGCAGCGTGCGCTCGACATAGTGGAAGCGCGAGCGGAACTTTTCATTGGTGCCGCTGAGTGCGGCTTCGGAATCGAGCTTGAGGTGGCGTCCCAGATTGACGACGGCAAACAGCATGTCGCCGAACTCGTCCTTGATCTCGGCCGTTTCGCCCTTGGCCAATGCCTCGCGCAGCTCGCCGATCTCTTCCTCGATCTTGTCGAGGATCGGGGCCGCCTCGCTCCAGTCGAAGCCGACCCTGGCCGCCTTCTCCTGCAGTTTCAGGGCCCGGGTCAGGGCGGGCAGGGCGACCGGCACGCTGTCTAGAAACCCTTTTCCATTGTCTTCAGGGTCGAGGCCGCGGGCGAGCCGGGCACTTCGCTTTTCAGCCTTCTCCTCAGCCTTGATCTTTTCCCACATGCCCTTGGCCATGCCGGCGCTGCGCGCCTCCTCGTCGCCGAAGACATGCGGATGGCGGCGGATCATCTTGGTGGTGATGGCCTCAACCACATCGCCGAAGGCGAAGTCGCCCGTCTCCTGCGCCATCTGCGCGTGGTAGACGACCTGTAGCAGGAGATCGCCGAGTTCATCGCGCAGATCGTCGAGGTTGCCGCGCGCAATGGCGTCCGCCACCTCATAGGCCTCCTCGATCGTATAGGGCGCGATGGTCGAGAAATCCTGCTCGATGTCCCAGGGACAGCCGGTCTTCGGCGCCCGGAGCGCGGCCATGATCTCGATCAGCCGGGAAATGTCTTTGGATGGCGTCATGCGGCGAATGCTATCCCGCTCCCCGTCGCTCGGCCAACGCTGTCAGCCGGTAGCCTAGCCTTGTCCACAGCCGAGCCGTATCAGTCGAGCACCGAGACAACCGCCTTGGCGAGATCGTCCATGCCGTCCTCGGGCAGGCCGGCGACGTTGATGCGGCTGTCGCCAACCATGTAGACGCCGTACTCGGCCCGCAGCCGTTCGACCTGTGCCTCGGTGAGGCCGAGCCTTGAAAACATGCCGCGATGGCTGGCGATGAAATCGAAGCGGTCGGAATTGGATTGCCGGCGCAGTGCGTCGGCGAACTGGACGCGCAGTCTCAGCATGCGTAGCCGCATTTCCTCGAGCTCCGCCTCCCAATCGGCGCGAAGGCCATCGTCTTCCAGCACTATGCGCACTGCCGCCGCGCCATGGTCCGGCGGCATCGAATACATGGCGCGTGCCGCCGACAGCATCTGGCTCATCGCCACATCGGCCTCGGCACTGTTCCTGGCCAGGATCATCGCCGCGCCGACGCGGTCACGGTAGACGGCAAAGTTCTTCGAGCAGCTCGAGGCAACAACCATTTCCGGCACCTTCGAGGCCAGCAGGCGCAGACCGGCGGCATCGGCATCGAGACCCTCGCCAAAGCCCTGGTAGGCAATGTCGACAAAGGGCAACAGCCCGCGCTCGACGACAAGGTCGGTGACCTTGGCCCATTGCGCGGCGTCGAGATTGGCGCCGGTCGGGTTGTGACAGCAGCCATGCAGCAGCACGATGTCGCCGGCCTCGGCTGTACCCAGCGCCGCCAGCATGTCGTCGAAACGCACCGCGCCGGACGCCGCATCGAAATACGGATAGTCGCGTACCTTGAGGCCGGCGCCGCGCATCACCGGCGGGTGGTTCGGCCAGGTCGGGTCCGACAGCCAGACGGTTGCGTCGGAGCGGGTCCGCTTCAAAAGCTCGGCCACCAGCCGTAGCGCGCCGGAGCCGCCGGGCGCCTGCGCCGCGCGAATGCGCGTCATGTCGGCTGTGGGGCCGAAGGCCAGCTTGACCATCGCCGTGTTGAAGCCGGTGTCGCCGGGAAGACCGAGATAGGTCTTGGTGTCCTGGCCCTGCAACAGCCGCTTCTCGGCCTCGCGCAAAGCGCGCATGACCGGCGTCTTGCCGTCGCGGTCCTTGTAGACGCCGACGCCGAGGTCGATCTTGCCGGGGCGCGGATCGGCGCGATAGAGGCCGATCAGGGCGATGATCTTGTCGGCGGGAGCAGGCTGCAGTGTTTCGAACATGGAGAGCGTTTCCGGTGGCGGCGGATTGATACGCAAATCGGCCGGGCTTCGCCAGCGCTTTCATGTGCACCAGACGGAAAGCCTCGCCAGGCCCATCGTTGCCGCCGAAATCGCGCCTACACGTTCCTGTCACATGGTCGTAGTTTGAATAGCTTAGCCGGGACGGACAAAGCATTGCGGCGAAAGGACAATGATGAGCCAGCAAGACAAATTCGATCTCGCCATTGTCGGAGCCGGCATTGTCGGTCTTGCGCATGCGCTCGCTGCCGTCCGTCGCGGCCTTTCTGTCGTCGTTATCGACCGTGATGCGCAGGCCAACGGCGCCTCGGTGCGCAATTTCGGCTTCGTCACGGTGAGCGGCCAGGAACGCGTCCAGGTGTGGCGGCGCGCCATGCGCTCGCGCGACATCTGGCAGGAAGTGGCCGGGCCGGCCGGCATCGACATCCTCCAGCGCGGCACGGTCGTCGTCGCGCGTCGTCCCGAGGCGCGCAGCGTCGTCGAAGCGTTCCTGCGGACCGAGATGGGCGAGGGGTGTTCGCTGCTCGAACCGGATGATTTGCGCCGCCAATACCCACAGCTTGCCGGGCAGGACTTTGCCGGCGCCCTGTGGAGCCCGCACGAGGTACGTGTTGAATCGCGTGAGGCAATTCCGCGCCTTGCTGCATTCCTCGCCGAACAGCGCGGCGTCGAGTTCCGGCGCGAAACGGCAGTGCGCGGCATCGAGCCGCCAGCCATCGAGACCAGCCGCGGCACAGTTCGCGCAGACAAGGTGATTGTCTGCCCTGGCGACGATCTGGCGACGCTCTATCCCGAGCGTATTGCGCTCTACGGCGTCCGGCGCTGCAAATTGCAGATGATGCGCCTTGCCGATCCCGGCTTCCGGCTTCCATCTCCGGTGATGTCGGATCTCGGGCTTGCGCGCTATACCGGCTTCGGCGCCCTGCCTGAAGCGACAGCCTTGCGGCGCCGACTCGAAAGCGATCAACGCCACGCGCTGGTCAATGGCGTGCACCTGATCGTCGTGCAGAGCGCCGACGGCACGCTGGTGGTCGGCGATTCGCACCATTACGCAGCGACGCCCGACCCGTTCGCCTCGGAGCGGGTCGACGAAATCATCCTGGAAGAGTTCAGCGCTGTCTTTGGCGGCGCGCCGCCGCGGGTGCTGGAGCGCTGGACCGGCATCTATGCCTCGGCTGCCGACCACACGATGTTTGCCGACGCTCCACAGGAGAATGTGCGCATGGTGATGATCACCAGCGGCACCGGCGCCTCGACGTCGTTCGCCATCGCCGAAGAGGTGATCGACGACCTCTTCGGTTCAACCACTGCAGACGCCAGAAAGATCGCCTGATGACCCCCCAGCACCTGCTTCGCGCCGTCGTTTTCGACTGGGCCGGCACCGTTGTCGATCATGGCTCGCTGGCGCCGAGGGGCGTCTTCGTCGAAGCGTTCCAGGAATTCGGCGTTGCCATCAGCATCGAGGAGGCGCGCGGACCGATGGGCATGGCCAAGCGCCCGCACATTGCCACGCTTATGGCGCTGCCGAGGATCTCGGCCGCCTGGGCCAAACAGCATGGACGTGCGCCGACCGAGGCCGACATCGACGCCGTCTACGATATCTTCGTGCCGAAAAACCGGGCGGTCGCGGCTCGCTTTTCCGATGTCATTCCCGGCGTTGCCGACGTGGTCGCGACGCTGCGCGCGCACGGCCTCAAGCTCGGCTCGACCACCGGCTACACACGCGACATCATGGCCGAGATCCTGCCGGGAGCGGCCGCGCATGGTTTTGCACCGGATTGCCTGGTCTGCACCGGCGACACGCCGGACGGCAGGCCGACGCCGTTCATGCTGTGGAAGGCGCTGACCGAACTCGGCGTCTATCCGCCATGGCTCAGCGTCAAGGTCGACGACACCGAGGTCGGTATTTCGGAAGGCATCAATGCCGGCGCCTGGACGGTCGGCGTGTCGGTCACCGGCAACGTCTTCGGCCACTCACTGGCGGAAACGCAGGCAATGGCGCCGGAAGTTTTCCGCACCAAGCGCGCCGAAGCCTCGGCCAGGCTCAGTGCCGCCGGCGCACACTATGTCGTAAACGGGGTTGCCGATCTGCTGCCGGTGATTGCGGTAATCGAGGGCAGGCTTCGGCGCGGCGAGCGGCCCTGAGGGAGCAGCCGCCAAGCAGTCAATCCGTCGCCAGCGGGCGGTCCGTCGGTTAGCGACCAGACAGGTCGACCGCCAGCATGCCGGCGACGCGGGCCTTGGCGGCGCCGGATTGATCAGAGCCGTTGATCGCAGTCCTGGCACGGGCGCCAGCCCTGCTGAGGGCCAGAAGGACAGCAACGGGAGATGGGCGTTGCGAGGCTGGATTTTGGCACCCATGCGACCAACCAAAAGTTTTTGCGGCAATGGATTAAAGTTCGCGCCTGTTCCGTAAACAGGGCATGAAACGATCGATGCCACGCTTCGATATAGTTGGACAGCTGGGTTCGCTGCGGCGCTATGCACGTTCGCTGACGCGCGACTGCAGTGACGCCGAGGATTTGGTGCATGACGCGCTGGTGCGCGCCTACGAGCGGCGCGGCACCTTCCGTTCCGGCGGCAATCTGCGGGCATGGCTGCTGTCGATCGTCCACAACGCATTCATCGACAAGATGCGCTCGCGCCACTCGGAAGCGGCGCGCGTCGAGCAGGCCGGCTATCTCACTGATGCCAGCACGCCGGCGCCGCAGGAACATTCCGTGCGCCTGGCGCAGGTGCGCGAGGCCTTTTTCAGCCTGCCGGAAGAGCAACGTTCGGCGCTGCACCTGGTCGCCATCGAGGGCCTATCCTACCAGGAGGCCGCCGACGCCAGCGGGGTGCCGTTGGGCACGCTGATGTCGCGCATTGGCAGGGCGCGCGCCGCACTGCGCTCGATGGAAAGCGCTGTCGCTTCGCCGGCCAAGAACCATCTGAGGATCGTGGGAGACCCGTCATGACCGAACTGTTGCGGGACCCGGTGACCGATACCGACCTCGACGCCTATGTCGACGACCAGCTGGATGTCGCGCGCCGCATCGAGGTCGAAGCGTTTCTGTCGGCTCGTCCGGAGGCAGCGGCGCGGGTGATGTCCGATTTGAGGACGCGCGACGAGTTGCGCCTCGCGCTGGCCGCTTCCACAGGGATGGCGCGGCCGGCGACGACGGAAGTCGCGCGCCGGCTGGGCAGGGGGCTCGCCAGTCGCCGCGTCTTCGCCGTGCTGCAACGAGCGGCCGCCGTCGCCGTCTTTGTCGCCGCCGGCTGGCTGGCGAACGGCCTGTTCGGTCCGCTGCTGGTGACCAAGGTGGTGGCTTCGCCGACGCCGCCCGCCTATGTCGAAGAAGCGATCCGGGCGCACAGGACGACACTCATGCGCGAGGCGATGCCCTCGCAGCTCGAGGCGCCCAACTACAATGCCGATGAAATTCGCGCTGCGACCGCGATCGTCATGCCGTCGCTGCCGAAAGACTGGAAGATCCGCGACGTGCAGATCTATCCCTCGCGCTTCGGGCCGAGCGTCGAGGTAGCGCTGGAGACGAAGGATATGGGGCTGGTCTCGCTGTTTGCGATCCGGCCCGGAACCTTCGAGGTGGTCAAGCCTGCCATCGCACCCTCGGGCGACATTTCCTCGGCCTATTTCCAGATCGGCGAGGTCGCCTACGCGGTTGTTGCGCGCAGCGATGTCCATGACCTCGACCGTGCCGCCGAAACGCTCGCCAAAACGCTTTACTAAAGACCTCACATAAGGAGAACCCGCATGAATACCCCTGATCTCGGCTATCGCATGGGCGCTGGCGCCCGCGCCGGCGCCGTCTATGACGAAGGCCTGCGCAGCCACATGCTGCGCGTCTACAACTATATGGGCATCGGCCTCGTCGTCACCGGCCTCGTCGCCTTCATGGTCGCCTCGACGCCGGCTCTCTACGTGCCGATCTTTTCCAGCCCGTTGAAATGGGTGGTGATGCTGGCGCCGCTCGCCTTCGTGCTGTTGTTCTCGTTCAAGATGCAGACGATGTCGGCGGCGAGCGCCCAGGCGATGTTCTGGGCCTTCTGCGCGGTGATGGGCCTGTCGCTGGCTTCGGTGTTCCTGGTTTTCACCGGCACCAGCATCGCGCGCACCTTCTTCATCACCGCCACCATGTTCGGCGCCACCAGCCTCTACGGCTACACGACCAAGCGCGACCTGACCCAGTTCTCGTCGTTCCTGATCATGGGTCTGATCGGCGTGGTGATTGCTAGCGTCGTCAACATCTTCCTCGGCTCGACCGCGCTGCAGTTCGCCATTTCGGTGATCGGTATCGCCGTGTTCGTCGGCTTGACCGCCTGGGACACGCAGACGATCAAGGAACAGTATGCCGAGAATTTCGACGCGGAATCGCAGCAGAAGCTCGCCGTGTTCGGCGCGCTGTCGCTCTACCTGAACTTCGTCAACATTTTCCAGCTGTTGCTGAATTTCACCGGCGAACGCGAATAGTCCGGACCGTAGCAGGCAACATTTTCAAACTGTGGCCGGAGGGAAACCTCCGGCCATTTTTGTCTCTGGCGGTGTATGGCTTAGCCATCGCGGCACAAGAGCTACCTGCCTGCTCTTGAGTTCACATGCGGCCCTTTGCTAGCCTGCTGCCAGATCAGCCAGCCGCGAGAAATTTATGGAACAGGTGACCCTTCACGGCGACGGCATCTCGGCGACCATTGTCGGGCAGGGGGCTGAACTGGTTTCCTTGCGCAACGCCGAGGGTCTGGAGTTTTTGTGGCAGGCCGGGCCGGAATGGCGGCGGCATTCGCCGGTGCTGTTTCCGATCGTCGGCCGGCTGAATGGCGACCAATTGCACCATCGCGGCCAGGTCTATCCGCTGACCCAGCACGGATTTGCCCGCGACAAGCCGTTTGTGTGGGCTGAGACGAGCCCGCGGTCCTGCACGCTGGTGCTGACCGACGACGCCGACACCCGCGCGCGCTATCCCTTCGCCTTTCGCCTGGCTGTCACCTACACGCTGGAACGCCGGCAACTCGATATATCCTTCGACATCACCAACACTGGCGACGAGACGCTTCCGGCCTCGGTCGGGGCGCATCCGGCGTTCAATTGGCCATTGCAACAGGGTCTGGCCAAGACTGACTATCACCTGACGTTTTCTGCGGATGAGCCGGCGCCGATGCGCCGGCTGAAGGACGGGCTGGTGCTGGCGGCACCGCAGGCGACGCCCATTGAGGGCAGAACGCTGGCGCTCTCCGAACGGCTGTTCGACGCAGACGCCGTAATCCTAGACCGGCCGGCCAGCAGCAGCGTGCTTTACGCCGCTGCGCGCGGTCCGGCGATCGAGGTGTCATGGCAGGGCTTCAAGGAATTGGGCGTCTGGTCGAAACCCGGCGGCGCGCCGTTCCTGTGCATCGAACCCTGGCACGGCCTTGCCAGCCCCGTCGATTTTGACGGCGAGTTCGCCGACAAGCCGGGCGTGATGCTGATCGCGCCCGGTGAGAAGCGCGTGCTGAGCTATCAGGTAAGGCTGATATCCACCTAGACTGACGCTAGCCTCCAGGCGCCTTGAAATTCCTTGAATGATCAGGAGTATAGCTCCGACGGATATTCCGGACCGTCTGGGAGGGGTCGGCGGATGCCTGGATGCTTGAAGTTGATGACAGCGGCGCTCGCTGTGCTGGTCGCATTTCCCGTAGCTGCCGCCGACATAGACCGCGCCAGCCTCTACCGTGCGCAGTCGGTGACCAACGGCACTGGCGAGGAGAACCGGGCCTGGGGCCTGGCGCCGTGCCTTGAAGAAGTGCTGGTCAAGGTTTCGGGCGACCCGCGGCTGATTGGCGATCCGCGCGTTGCGGAGATGAGCCGGCACGCAGCCGACTATGTCACCGAAATCGGCTATCGCGACCTGCTCAACAACCGCCCGCCGCATGACGAGCAGGGCACGCACGACCGGCCGCAATACATCACCGCCGATTTCGCTCCGGACAAGATCGATGCCTTGCTGGCGTCACTCGGGCGCAAACCGTGGCCGCTGCCGCGGCCCGCAATTGTCGCATTGCTCGACGTAAAGCCGATGAAAGGCGACGGCTTCACCTTGGTGCGCGATGGCGGTGGCGAGCTGGCCCAGGATATGCGCGGCGCGCTGGTTGCCGCCGCGCAGCGGGCCGGCTTGCCACTGGAACTTCCCAAACCGCAGGACGTCGTGCTTGCCGACGTGACGCAAACACTGGGCGGCGATGCTGTGCTTGCCGGCACTTTGGCATGGCGCCAGGAAGCGCTGGGCTGGGTCGGCGACTGGCGGCTTGGCTTTAAAGGCAAGGAGTATCGCTGGCAGGTGCGTGGCGTCAGCTTCGACGATGCGTTCCGGAACGCTGCGCGCGGGACGCTGCAGATCCTGTCGGGCAACGGGCAGCCGGAAGCCGTCACGCCGCACTGACGAGAGCCGCGCCACGAGATGGCATTTGCTGCTCGGAGCGGGCGGCACAGACGCTTGTGTCACTGATCGCCATCCCACCCGAAAGTCGCATAAGATAGATTATGGAACTTATGCGTTAGGCTTCTGCCGGGAATTGCTGCTGATTTTCATAGGCTTGGCACGATCGAAGCGTGTTGCCTTGAGCAGACGGCCAACGCTACGCTGTGTCGATGACGACAGCAAAGCGAGAGATCGAAGCGGCGATCGAAGTGTTCGTGCACGGCTTCAGCACCGACAAGAGCGGCACATTTCCCTATGAGGCCAGCCGCGTCGGACCGTTGTGGCTGATGCGCGATGCCGAGCGCAAGAATCCTCGCGACTATCGCGGCGAAGAATGGGTCGTCCATGATGTCGCTGCCGAGGAAGCCGATGGGATCGTGCGGCAGCACGCGCGGTCAAGCTTTGCTGTTTCGGTCGTGATCGCCAGCGACGAACCGGATCAGCCGGTGCGAACCGCCTACAAGGCTCTCGGCTACCGGCTGCTGCGCACGGAAGGTTTCTTCGTCCAGCCATTGCGCCAGATCCCGGATGCGCCAGCCACAGTCTCGATCGAGCACGTGCAGACAGTCGAACGGGCGGCGCAGCTGGCAAAGATCGTGCGCAGGCGGCCGATCGCGGCCGATCTGCTCGGCGACAGCGCGCCGTTCCGCCAGTATGTGGCGCTCGACGGCGACGCCATCGTCGGGCGTGTGCGCAGCATAGACGCCGTCGGCGCTACCTGGTGCTCGGCCATGTATGTCGAGCCTTCGCACCGGCGTCGCGGCATCGGCCAGGCGCTGATGTCCAGAATGCTGACGGATGACCGGGCGCGTGAGTCGCGGTGCTCGATGTTGTTGGCGACGCATGCCGGAGCGCTGCTTTATCCCCGCATGGGCTATGAGCGGATTGGAACGCTGCTGATCTTCGCGCCGAAGAGCTGAACGGCGTTATGAAAGGCCGTTCGCATCACGCTGATTCATAAGGAATTTCGATCACCATGCCATCATAGGCCGGCACCACAGTGTCAGGCGTCTCGGCCATCACCGTGGCATAGTCGAGCGGCACATGCATATGCGTCAGCACGGCCTGTTTCGGGGTCAGTTTTTCAATCCAGCCGAGCGCCTGACCGAGCGACAAATGGCTGGGATGGGTGTTGTGCTGCAAGGCGTCGATGACCAGCATCTCCAGGCCGCGCAGCCGCTCGGCGGTGGCGTCGGGGAAGTCGCTGATATCGGGGCAATAGGCCAGCCCGCCGATGCGGAAACCGAGCGAAATAATGTCGCCATGGATCTGCGGCAGCGGCTCAAGGGTGAGGGCACCGCCCTCGCCTTCAATGGTCACCGGCCTTGCATGATCAATGATGTGCGGCCTGACTATCGGCGGATAGGAACTGCCCAGTGGCGTCCCGAAGCAATAGCCGAACGCCTCGCGCAGCCTAAGCATCGTCTGCTGGTCGGCGTGGATGTCGATCAAACGGCGCTGTTCGAGCACGTAGCCGCGCAGATCGTCGATGCCGTGAATGTGGTCGGCGTGCGGATGCGTGTAGACAACGGCGTCGATGCGCTTGACCGCCGCCATCAGCATCTGCTCGCGAAAATCAGGCCCGGTATCGATGACGACGGTGGTTTTGGACCCATTTGCTGCAATTCGCTCGACGAGTGCCGCAGAGCGCGTGCGCCGGTTCTTCGGATTGGCCGGGTCGCAATTGCCCCAGTCGCCGGTGATGCGCGGCGTGCCGGGCGACGAGCCGCAGCCGAGAATGGTGAGGCGCAGCCGGTCGCTCATGCGTCAGAGGCCGGCAGGCCGCGGCATCTTGCCGAACAGCCGGAAGAAATTCGCCGTCGTCAGCGTCGCGATCTCGGCCTCGCTGATGCCGATGGTTTCGGCCAGCACCTTGGCCGTTTGCGCGACGTAGGCCGGCTCGTTGCGCTTGCCGCGAAACGGCACCGGCGCCAGATAGGGCGCGTCGGTCTCGACCAGCAGCCGATCATGCGGCACATCGGCCGCGATGGCGCGCAATTCGGCCGAGTTCTTGAAGGTCAGGATGCCCGAGAAGGATACATAACCGCCAAGCGCTACGCCCACTTCGGCCAGCCGGCGTCCGGAGGAAAAACAGTGCAGGATGAAGGGGAAGGCGCCCTTCCCTGTTTCGTCCTCTAGGATGGCAGCCATGTCGTCATCGGCGTCGCGCGAATGGATGACCAGCGGCAGGCCGGTTTCGCGCGCGACTGATATGTGCGTGCGAAAGCCCTGCGCCTGCGCATCGCGCGGCGCCTTGTCGTAGAAATAGTCGAGCCCGGCCTCACCAATCGCCACCACCTTTGGATGCGCGGACAGGCGCACAAGCTCCTCGGCCGTCACATCCAGCTCTTCGCCGGCATTGTGCGGATGGGTGCCGACCGAGCAATAGACTTCGTCGAAACTCTCTGCGATCTCAAGCACTTGCTGAAACCGCTTCACACGTGTCGAGATCGTCACCATGCGACCGATCCCGGCGGCCTTGGCGCGGGCGACGATGGCCGCCCGCTCCTCGGCGAAATCCGGAAAGTCGAGATGGCAATGGCTATCGACGAGCATCAGGCGCCCGCCTCCGGCTTTTCGACGTAACGTGGAAACACCCCTTCCGGCACAGGCAATGCCGTGCCGGGCACCAGCGCATAATCAGCATGGACATGCGCAAACTGGCGCACGTCGGCCGGCACCGCCAGCAGATCGAGCAGCTTGCCGGCCGACCCCGGAATGTAGGGCTGGCACAGCAACGCCACGCGCCGCACCAACTCGGCGGTCGTCCACAGCACCGTTTCCATGCGCGCAGGATCGGTCTTCTTCAACGCCCATGGCGCCTGCGAGGCGAAATAACGATCGGCCTCCGCCACCACGTTGAAGATCGCCGCCAGCGCCAGATGGATGCCTTGCTCCGCCATCGCCTTGCGGGCCGTGCCCAGCGCTTCCACCGCCTGGTCGAGGATGGCGCTGTCGGCTTCCGTGAGTTCGCCGCGTTGCGGCACCACGCCGCCGCAGTTCTTGGCGATCATCGACAGCGAGCGCTGCGCCAGATTGCCGAGGCCGTTGGCAAGATCGGCATTGGTGCGGTTGACGATCGCGTCATGGCTGTAGCTGCCGTCCTGGCCAAACGGCACTTCGCGCAGGAAGAAATAGCGCACCTGGTCGAGGCCGTAATGCTCGACCATGGTGAAGGGGTCGACGACATTACCGACCGACTTCGACATTTTCTCGCCACGGTTGAACAAGAAGCCGTGCGCGAAGACGCGCTTTGGCAGTTCGATGCCCGCCGACATCAGGAAAGCCGGCCAGTAGACGGCATGGAAGCGGACGATGTCCTTGCCGATGATGTGCGTGGCCGGCCAGTATCGCCATTGCTCGGCCTTGGTGTCGGGATAGCCGGCGGCGGTGATGTAGTTGGTCAAGGCGTCGACCCAGACATACATCACATGCTTGTCGTCGCCCGGCACCGGCACGCCCCAATTGAAGGTCGTGCGCGAGACCGAGATATCGTTGAGGCCGGACCTGACGAAGCTCGCCACCTCATTTCGGCGCTCGGCCGGGCCGATGAAATCGGGCTGGTTTTCGTACAACGCAAGCAATTTGTCCTGATAGGCGGAAAGCCGGAAGAAATAACTCTCCTCCTCGTTCCACTCGACGGGAGAGCCAAGCGGCTCGCGCCGCACACCGTCGTCGCCGAGCGTGGTTTCGCTCTCTTCGAAATAGGCTTCCTGGCGGACCGAATACCAGCCGCTGTAGCGGTCGAGATAGATGTCGCCATTGGCGGCCATCGCCTTCCAGATCGCCTGGCAGGACGCGTAGTGGCGTGGTTCCGTCGTGCGGATGTAGTCATCATTCGAGCCGCCCATCGCTTCGGTCATCGAACGGAAGATCGCTGAATTGCGGTCGGCCAGCGCCAGCGGCGTGATGCCTTCCTTCTCAGCTGTCTGCTGCATCTTGAGGCCGTGTTCGTCGGTGCCGGTCAGGAAGAACACGTCCTTGCCGTCGAGCCGCTGGAAGCGGGCCAGCGAGTCGGTTGCAATGACCGTGTAGGCATGGCCGATATGCGGCTTGCCGTTCGGATAGAAAATCGGCGTCGTGATGTAGAATGTGTCGCGTGACATGAATGAACCGTCATGAATGTCCGAATTGAATGTGAGGCGGTGGATATCGCATCGAGACGGTGATTGCCATCCCGACCCGAAGCCGGATCCGGTCACATTCGCATTGCGGAATTCAGGCGGTCGATCATGGTCAAGGCGTGCTGCTTCTTGTCGAGATTGTAGGTGTCGGTCTCAGATATAGCGTTCAACGCCTCGTGCCAAGTGTCCGACAAGGTTTTCGCCCGCTTGAGGTCGCCGGCGAGCGCTGCTTCGCTGGCGCCCGCCGAGAGCAGATCCAGCGCGCGGCGGTTGAAGATGTCGAACTGGATTGCCTGGTCGCGGCCTGCGACAGCCTCGGCAAGGCGATAGGCGCCGGCGACGTCGGTCTTGCCTGCGGTCACCAGGGCGTCGAGCGTGCTTGCAATCTCAAGCCCGCCATATTGCGTCAGGAGGATCGCGTTGCGGGCGCTGCCCCCTGCCCGTTCGGCCAGTGCCGCGCGCGCCGCCGGATCGGCTGGCGGCGGCGGCTCGACAGTTTCCAGAACGCTCATCAGGCTGCCGGCATCGAGCGGAGCCAACCGCACCATCTGGCAGCGCGAGCGGATCGTCGGCAACAGGCTGCCCGGCGCATGGACGACGAGGATGAACAGCGTACGGGTCGGCGGCTCCTCGAGGTTCTTCAGCAAGGCATTGGCGGCGTTGGTGTTCATGTCGTCGGCCGGATCGACGATCACCACCCGGTAGCTGCCGTCGTGCGAGGTGAGCGACAGGAAGCGGTTGACCTTGCGGATCTCATCGACAGTGACGACCGTCTTGAAGCTCTTGGTCTTGTCGTTCAGCGGCCGCGTCAGATGCAGCACGCCGGGATGCGCCCCGGTGGCGATCTGGCGAAACAACGATGAGGCCGGGTCGGGAACGGCAAATATTTCCGGCGCCGTTTCGAAGGACGGATGCTTCAACAGATGATGCGCAAGGTGAAAGGCAAGCGTTGCCTTGCCGATGCCGACCGGTCCGGCAAAGATCAGAGCATGCGGCAGTTTTCCCGAGCGATAGGCAGCGGCGAGCATCGCAGCCGCCTGCTCATGGCCGACCAGGCGCAGCGTTTCGGATGGTTCCGGCACGCCGTCCAGTGTGTCGTGCTGCTCGGGAGCAATGCGTTCGAAGATCATGCGGGCGCCGCCTGTCTGTTGCGCGCGGGCGCCCTCGCCTCAAGTGCGGCGAACACGGCCGCGGTGATGACATCCTCCACCGTATCGGGAGGCGCCGACGCGTCGATGACGATGCAGCGGTCCGGCTCGGCGGCGGCAATCGCCAGGAAGGCGTCGCGGCGGCGCTGGTGGATGTCCAGCGTCTCCTTTTCGAAGCGGTCCGGACCGTCGCCGGCGCCACGCCGCGCGGTGGCGCGCCGCAAGCCTTCGGCGGGGTCGATGTCGAGGATCAGCGTCATGTCAGGCATCATGCCGTTGATGGCGACCTCTTCCAGCGCTTCCATGAAGGCCGGATCGAGGCCGCCGGTGACGCCCTGGTAGACGCGCGAGGAATCCAGGAAACGGTCGCACAGCACGATGGAGCCGCGCTCGACCGCCGGCCGGATGATCTGCTCGACATGGTCGGAACGCGCGGCGGCGAACAGCAGCGCCTCCATCTTCGGCCCGAATGGCTCGGCGGCGCCGGAAAGCAGGACATGTCTTACCGCCTCGGCGCCGGGTGACCCCCCGGGTTCGCGGGTGACGAGAACATCATATTTCTTGGCGCGCATCTTCCTGGCCAGCCGCTCGATCTGCGTCGACTTGCCTGCGCCCTCGCCGCCTTCGAAGGTGATGAAAAATCCGCGCGCCAACCGAAAGGCCTTTGTCCTGTTTTGCGCTGACGTCATAGTCCGGACCTTATCAAAGGTCCACGATTCTAACGCTGCTTAACGCAACCAGCCGACGGCCAGTTCCTTGGCGGCATCGAACGCGCGTTGCGGCAGCGTGCCGACGCCGACCGATTCGGCGGCGAAAAGCGGCGTCTCCTGGCTCAGCGTGTCGCCGATCCAGACGCGCAGCGTCCCGACGGGTTGGCCTTCCTCAACTGGAGCCGATACCGGCCCCTGATAGACGATTTTAGCGGTCAGCTTGTCGCGGTTGGCGATCGGCAGCAGCACGTTGATCGGCGCCTTTGCCTTCAGCGCCACGCCGGATTTGGCGCCGCCGAACACCTGGGCCTCGCCGACCACTTCATTGCTGGCGAAAATCTCGGTCTTCTCGAAGGAACGGACACCCCATTCGAGCAGCTTTCGCGCTTCCTCGGCGCGTTCGCGATCGTTCGCCAATCCGCTCATCGCAGCGATCACCCGCGTCCCGTCATGGCTGACCGAGCCGACAATGCCGAAACCACCCGCCTCGCTTGACCCGACGGCCAGCCCATCGGCGCCGATGCCCATGGCCAGCAACGGGTTGCGGTTCCTTTGCGAGATCTTGTTCCAGGTGAAATCGGCCCGGCCATAGTAGAGGTAGAGCTCGGGGTATTCGCGCCACAGATGCAGGCCGAGCTGCGCCAGTTCGCGCACCGTCGTCTGCTGTCCGTCGGCCGGCAGGCCGGTCGAATTGACGAATGTCGATTTCGCCAGCCCGATCTGGCGGGCGCGATCATTCATCTGTGCGGCGAAATTCTCTTCGGAGCCCGCCATACCCTCTGCCAGCACCATGCAGCCGTCATTGGCGGCCTGTATGGTGACGCCCTGGATCAGGTCCTCGACCCGGACCGCCGATTTGAGCTTGGCGAACATGGTCGACGTTCCCGACGGGGCGCCGCCCTTGCGCCAGGCATTCTCCGAGACCACGAAAGTGTCGTCGAGGGTCATGCGCTTCGACTTGATGGCGTTGAAGACCAACTCCATGGTCATCAGCTTGGCCATCGAGGCCGGCGGGATCGGTTGGTCGGCATCCTTGGAAAACAGCACCGTGCCGGTTTCGGCATCGATCATGAAAGCCTGCGTGGCCTTGGTCTCAAAAAGCTGCGCATTGGCCGGAACCAGCGCGGCGAACAAAAGGCCAAGACCCAAAAGCCCGGCAAAAGGGTGGACAAGGCGAAAACGCATGAGAGGCTCGACCCACTGGCCTGCAGGAAACGTGCTGCAAAGCTATCAGGCTTCTTCCCGGCGGATCAACCGCGCAATGGCAAAGCTTGTTGATCAGTCGCGCACAGCCAGCGCATCCGGCGCGCCATGCGACCATGCCGCGCGCAAGAGGTCGTCGACATTGCCGTGGCCATCCGGATAGACATTGACCGCGTACCAGTCATTGCCGTCGAGTTCGGTGCTCTGGATTTCGGTCCTGCCGAAGGGTTTTAGAGCTTCAGCCACCCGCTCGGCCTCGGCGGCATCGTCGAAGGAGCCGGCAGCGACATAATCGGAAGTTGCCGGGGCGGCCTGCGGATTGGATTTTTTCCACGATTGCAGGATGTCGGCCGGCGACATGCCTTGGTCGTCCAGTGCGGCAAAGACGTCGGCGCGCTGCACGCGTTCATCCGCATAGGACAGCGATGCCACGGCAAAAGGCGTCTCCGGCCGCTGAGGCACGATCGGTCCGAATTCGGGCAGCGTGATGTCGCCGAAAGCCGGCGCCTGGACCGACATTACGGGCTGCGCCTCGGTGCCGGAATTGGTCAGTTGACCGGGGAACGGCACGGCGGCGGCGCCGACAGGCAGGCTTGGCGAAGGTCCGTTCATGGCAACCATGACGCCGGTCGGCAAACCATCCGACGGGTCCGGTATGCGGTTGCCTGGATGGTAGGAAGCCATCAGATACTGGTCATCGTCGCCGTCGAGCGGCGCGCGGCCGACATATTCGACCTTGACCTTGGCGGTGCCGACCTTGGCGTAGTCGAGCATCTGCGCGGCACGCTCCGAGACGTCGATGATGCGGCCCTCATGGTACGGGCCGCGGTCGTTGACGCGCACGATAACCGAGCTGCCGGTTTCGAGGTTGGTGACGCGGGCATAGCTCGGCAGCGGCATGGTCGGATGCGCCGCCGTCAGATGCGTCATGTCATAGACTTCGCCATTGGCGGTGAGACGGCCGTGGAAGGCGTCGCCGTACCAGGAGGCCAGCCCGACCTTGGCGTAGCGCTTGTCTTCCTTGGGGTAATACCACTTGCCGCGCACCTGATAGGGCTTGCCCAGCTGGTCACGGCCGCCACCGCGCCGCATGTATTGCACGCGCGGGCTGGCTTTCACGCCATATTCGGTCTCGGCAAAATATTCCTTCGAGCGAGGCTTCTTGTAGACCATCGCTTTCGACTCGGGCTGCGGCGACGCGCAGGCCGCCAGCAACGCAGCCGAAAGAGCGCACAAGACCAAAGCAGGAGCGCGACGAAGACGCCGATGCGTCGTGGTCTGCATGTTTTCAGATGTCCCCTACCGTATCGACACAGGCACCGTTTTTAGAATCTCGGCGGAGCCAGAGCAGCAATGCCTGCGACGCGCCAATCCCCATCCCCTTGTGCGCAGGAATTGTTTATCAGCGTATTAATCGATTGTGTCCGGAACCGGGCGAGATTGTGGCGGCGGTTGCACCGCTGCCGACGTCAGCCGTATCCGTCATTGCGGCTCGACGGAGGGGATTTCTTGCGCTGTCACATGCGACAGCCTCTGGCGCTTTACCAGGATCGGCTTCTCGTAGGTCTTTTTCATGGTTTCCCCACTTGCTCCTGCATTTAGCAAGCACAGATTGGCCGGTGTTTCGCCGCATTGTCAATGTTCGGGACAGAACAAGCAGCTCACTGTCATGTTTCGGCAGATATTCGATGCCGACGATCTTGCGCTGTTGACAGGCCTTTGCAGCGCGCACTAGAGCAATGAAACGCGCATGATCTCCTTTCGCTGCTGCTTCCGGCAGCTAGGAACGGCGATCAGAACGAGCGCGCAAGTGATTGAAAAATCACGACGGAGGGATGGCCGAGCGGTTTAAGGCACCGGTCTTGAAAACCGGCGTGGGTGCAAGCCCACCGTGGGTTCGAATCCCACTCCCTCCGCCAGTTACCGCTCCCAAGCGGTCCCATTGATTGCTAAAAGCCTACGCAAATCAATCTATTACCGCCAATTCCTAGTCCCAAACAATCCCGCCGCGCGTCAAGCAATCCCACAGTATCCGGGGTATCTTCTGGGGTATTCGGCCTTGAAGGCCGGGGTATTTGGGGTACAGTGGGATTCGAATTGAATTGATACCACGAAGGGACGGACAGCATGTTGACGGATCTTGCTGCCAGGAAGGCCGACAAACGCGAGAAGCCTTACAAGCTGTACGATTCTGGCGGCCTTCACCTGTTCGTCACGCCATCTGGAGGGAAGCTTTGGCGCGTACGCTACCAGTTCGGAGGCAAAGAAAAGCTCCTCTCGCTTGGTCCGTACCCCGACGTGACGCTTTCAGCTGCGCGTGATGCGCGTGACGATGCCAAGGCGACACTCCGCACCGGTCGAGATCCCGCAGTTGCAAAACGCATCCGGAAGCTCGAGGCGGTTAGCGGAGACGGCACCTTCGAGACGATCGCGCGCGAGTGGTATGAGTTGAATAAGTCGCAATGGGTTGCGCGGCACGCAGACGATGTCATCGAAAGCCTGGAGGGAGAAATATTCCCCACTCTTGGTGGCGCGCCAATCAAGGACATAACAGCCGCCGACGTGCTTGCCACGCTACGTCCGATTGAGAAGCGCGGCGCGAAGGAAACAGCCCGCCGCATCCGCCAACGCATGTCGGCGGTGTTCGTTTACGCAGTTGCGTCAGGGCGAGCCGAGAACGACCCTGCGGCCATGGTCAAGAAGGCCATGGCGCCAATGAAGAAGGGAAAGCAACCGGCAATCACGGATTTGGACAAGGCGCGCGAAATGTTGGCCAAGGCCGAAGCAGAACCCGCCCACCCTGTCACCAAGCTTGCGCTTAGGATCCTCGCCTTGACCGCGGTGCGTCCCGGAACGCTGGCGACAACTCCTTGGGCGGAATGGCCCGCTGATGCCGATGTCTGGCGCATTCCGGCAGAGCGAATGAAGCTGCGTCTGCAACACAAGGGCGACGAGGCTCGCGACTTCCTCGTGCCGCTTTCGCGGCAGGCGCTAGAGGCAATCGACGCGCTGCGGCAAATAACCGGCCGCGGCCCCCTCGCCTTTCCAAACACACGGCACGCACACAAGCCCATGAGCGAGAACGCAATCGGGTATCTGCTCAATCGTGCTGGGTACCATCACAAGCACGTCCCGCACGGTTGGCGGTCAACGTTCTCGTCCGTTATGAATGAGCGGTTTCGCGCCGACCGTCCAGTTATCGATTTGATGCTGGCGCACGTAGCCAAAGACAAGACCGAAGGCGCCTACAACCGTGCGATTCACATGGAGCGCAGGCGTGAACTGTCTCAGCTTTGGGCCGATTTGATCTTGATGGACGCGAGGCCAGCCATAGACCTGCTGACTGGCGCGCGGAGGTAGCATGAAAAAGCCCGCGCGAGGCATTTTCCGGGGCGGTCGTTCACCATCTCCCCGGAACCATCCCTTTTAATTAAAGTTTACTCAGTGTGACGGCGGAGCTTTTGTTTGTCCCTCAACAGCAAAGTCGGGCCTCGTAACCCTAATTCGCCGTCACACCTCATCCATCCAAATCATCATTCCGTGCTGGATCATTTCGCCCTTCTCCGCGTTGAGCAAAACCATCACGGGAGGATTCATCATGGGCGACGATCGGCACAACAGAATTCAGCAAAGAGCATACGAAATTTGGGAGCGCGAAGGCGGAGTGCAAGGCGACCCGGAGAAGCATTGGCACCAGGTCGAGGCAGAAATCGATCGCGAAGAGCGTTTGGAAACCGAACAGGCATTTACTGAACCAAGCGCGGTTGGAGCGACAGTACTATCGGCCAAGACGAGAAAGCCGCGGCGCGCTGAGGCTGCCAGTTCCGACGTCTTGACCGTGGAGGCGCTGGCAATGCGCACCGGCATTACGGGCGACCAAGCCCAAGTCCTAATTGATAGGTTGGGCAATGACCGCGAGGCGATCGAGGAAGCAGCCCGGAGCTTGGCGACCGGCCAGACTAACTTCAGCAAATAGAAAACCCCGCCGGAGCGGGGTTCTTTTGTCGCGACCCCGGTGCCCCACTAGTCTCGCTTATCGCCGGGATGCCCGTCTGATGCATGCAGTTCGAGACCTTCAAAGCGCGCGCAGCTATCATCGGTTGTGTCGCCGACTGCGCAAAGGCTCCTAGCGCCCCTTGGCCATTTGGGTGGCGAATTGTGTGAGACGAGATTGTGTAAGAGAGGTCGGCCGAGGCAACGGCCATGGATTGGAACCGCGTTGAAGGTAACTGGGAGCAGGTCAAGGGCAAGGTCAAGGAACAGTGGGGCAAGCTGACTGACGACGATTTGGACCGCATTGCCGGCAAGCGCGATCAGCTCGAAGGAAAGATTCAGGAGAGATACGGCATTGAGAAGGACCGGGTCCGGAGAGACGTCGATGACTGGTATTCAATGCAAGGCTGGTAGATCGGGGAGCTGTAATTTCAAAGGGCGCTCATCAGGCGGCCTTTCTGTGATTCCGGATCACCCGCCGCTCCCATCGAATCTCAACCAGGCCCCGGTATCGGATCGTCACATGCTCTTGCCCCACCGGGTGGAACAGCTCCGCGCTCATTGATTCCTTGCGGCCGCATTTTTCGCAACCAGCCTTTGCTCGCACCTGATCAATCGAACGTTGCCGATCACCTCGCACAACTCTTTCGGTTTGTGGAACCGCAAGTCGAGGCCCAAAGCTGGCGTTCAAAGCGTCTAGAGGAAATATGCGCGCCTAGCCACCAAGCGACATCGCAATGTCCGGCAATCGACGGATAATCCTTCACGAACCGCCAACGTTTTGCAGGACCAGTTCGCCTTCGAGAACAGCCAGAGGACGAAATTACGTCATCAGGCATGAAGCGCGGTTGGCCCGTGCTTGCCGCCCGACCAATCACCCGATACTCGTCCTCAGGGTTGTGCCGTACGAATCTCCGCGAGATGCCCACTTTTCAGGGTCAACAATTCGGACGCGATCAGCTCCGTCCTTAGCGAGAGTTGCTGATCAATATCCACTACACGCTTAAAGGCCCGGTACGCACCCAGCCCCAACTTTGCCAGCCGATCGTTATCGCGAAGGACGGCCTCAATTTTAACGGCCGCCGCCGTTAGATTCTCATCAATCAGCAAGATATCCTCACCGTCCTTGAATCCGGGGTTTAGTCCGAGCGGATCATTTATGAAATTCGCAACTCCGTGGAAGCCGGCCTCTAAACACGCGCCGGTAGGGAATCCGTCGAAGGCTCCAGGAGTTAGAACAAATGGCCTGTTGACCGAGACTATACCGTCCATTCCCGCATAGAACTCAGGGAAAAATTCACTTGGTTGGCGTCCGTAAAACGTTACCCTATCGCGAATGCCCTCCAAAGGCATGTCATGAACGTCGTATTCACCGACGACATGGAAACGTAATTCGGAGATATCTCGCCCAAGAATTTTGGATAACTCCACGAAATAGTCGAAACCCTTCGACTTAATGTCTCCATTGTATTTGTGAGCCACGAAGCATAGGTCGATGGATTGCTTGTGTATCGGAAATGATTTCTTATCAGAGTAGTAGTCAAAGTCCCGCGAACCTTTAAATACGCCGCCAAAAATATGCCAGACTTTATCTTCTTCACAGCCTATGCGTTCCGATGTGATGTATTCCCGGGTTATGGTCTGCGTTGTTATGACCTTTCTGCAGAGGGGGCTCGTTAGCACAGACCTCAATTTAGTATCCGTGCTTTCTTGATTTAGTTCAAAACCGCCGCCTGGGTAAAGTTGCAAAATAAACGGCAGACGTCTTTTAGTGAAATACGGAAGCAACGCGCTTGCATTATTCAGAAATGTCACATACGCGATAGTTCCATAAATCTCTGGCACACTGTTGAACTTAAAAATGCGCGACTTTGCGTCCAAATCAAATGTCGAACTGGCGAGCTCTTCAGAAAAAGTTCTTCCCTTGAGCCAAGCGCCCCATCCCTCCAATGAGATAAGAGCGGAATCAAAAGTACCCATAAGGTATTTGCATTCCGTTGTCCTGAACGGCGAGAGCGAAGATGGCAATACGTCATCGAAAATCAACAAGTCGTACGATTTCATCAAATCACTCGCCAAAAAATAGCCCGGACTCAGGCCTCTCAGTTGCCTCACCTAAGCCGAGGTTCACGCCCTGTGCATTTCTAGGGCAAATGGCACAAAAAACTAGCAATCCTGGATCGCCCATCTTAGAACGCTACGACATCTCTCGAGCGAAATTAGTGATGACTTATAAAGCTATAATATATGGAGCTGGCGGGCACGCTCGGGAATTGCAGTTCCAGCTGCAGGCCGAAGGAGTACCTACGCTCGCCTTTGTTGATGATTTCAGGTCTGGTTTTGATATTGAGGGCATACCGGTGCTTTCCCAGGAAGGTGCCTCCTCACGTTTTCTGGACGGTCGCTGGTTCGTAGCGATCGGTGACAATGCTGGCCGGAAAAACATCCTTGCTGTGCTTCGAGACCTAGGCTTGCCAATCGGCTCATTTATTAGCTCGCGTGCTCTAGTTTCTCCGTCTGCATCGATTTCGGGAGCGGCACAAATATTTGCGAATGCCGTCATTTCAGCTGGCACAACGCTAGGGGACAACGTGATCGTCAATTTCGGCTCCATTCTTCATCATGACGTGAAAATAGGTGCCAATTCCTTCATAGCCGGCGGTGTGACGATTGCTGGAAATGTGAAGGTAGGCTCAGGAGTTTGGCTGGGCGTCGGTTGCACCGTAATCAATGGGACATCCGACCATCCCTTGAACATTGGCGACAATGTGGTCGTTGGCGCCCAGGCGTGCGTGGTGAGTGACGTCGGCGATCACGAAATCGTGGTCGGCGTGCCAGCAAAGCCGAGGTCTTTCTAGTGCCAAATACGCCGATCTATGTTGCTCGCCCAATCGTACCGACGATCGACGATTTCGTTGCACAATTAACTCCGGCACTAGAGAGCCGCCGGCTTACAAACGGGGGCCCGATCTCAGCCGATCTAGAACTTCGATTGGCAGAGCTATTCCGCACGCGCTATGTCAACCTCATGAGCAACGGCACCGTTGCAATCGAGATCGCGGCGAAAGCACTGAATTTTCAAAAAAAGGTTATAACCACCCCATTTACCTTCGCAGCTTCGGTCGGAGCTCTGCTTTGGATTGGTCTCGACCCTGTTTTAGTGGACATCGAAGAAGATTATCTTACAATTAGTCCCGACTCTGTTGTTTCGGCGATTGACGGAGACGTCAGTGGGATCCTGGGAGTGCACGTATATGGTTGCCCCTGCGATGTCGACGCATTGGCAATGATATCGAGCTCCAACCAAATTCCAATCCTTTATGACGGCGCGCATTTGTTCGATGCGACTTACAACGGACGCCCGGTGGTGAACTATGGTGACGCCACTACCATGAGTTTTCACGCGACAAAGCAATTTAATACCGGAGAAGGCGGCGCCGTGGTTACGTCGTCGCTCGAGGTCAACTCACGGGTTAGCATCCTGAAAAATTTCGGAATCGAATCTGAAGATTTGATTTCGGAGGTAGGAATCAACGGCAAGATGAGTGAGCTGAACGCTGCATTTGGCTTGGCAAACTTAAACGCCCTATTTGAAGAACGGGCTCGCCGTAGCGCCGTTACTCAAATCTATCGGGATAACCTCTCGGAACACCGTAAGATTCAGATAGTGCCCCAGCGCCCTGGGACCGTCGGGTCAAGCAGCTATTTTGCTATGAGACTGCCTGTCGAGAATGGACGACCACTCCGCGACAAAGTTTACCTGGCCTTACGTGAGATTGGCATTTATACGCGAAAGTATTTCTACCCCCTGATGTCCGATGTAGTGCCGTACACAAGCCGGATGTCACAAACATTGTTTGATCTTCCGAACGCAAAACGCGCGGCTTCGGAAGTGTTGACCCTTCCGCTGCATGGCGGGGTCTCAAACGATGATGCGTTATTCATTGCGAAATCGGTCAAGGACGCCATTGATGACTGATACCCAGATAACCGTCGTTGTACCAACGTATAACCACGAGGCGTACATTGAGGAGGCGATTCAAAGCGTTCGTAGTCAGTCGATCTTTCAGCACTGCAATGTAATAGTATCTGACGATTGTTCAGTTGATAATACAGTTGACGTCGCTCGGAAAGTGTCAGGCGGGGTCGCGAATATCACCGTTAGGAAGAACGCGTCGAACCTCGGAGTTATGGAGCATTACAAGCTGCTGGCACGTCTAGCGGATACGCCATACCTAGCAATTCTTGAGGGTGACGATTATTGGCAATCATCTGACAAATTAGAGCTCCAGAAGTCTCTCATGGATGCTCATCCGAGCGTCGGCCTATGCTTTTCTGCCTGCCTGGTGACTGATGACGCAGCAGGCACCAGTTGGCATCATCCAGGATGGCCGGTCAATCGGCATCGTGTGGTACAACTTCTCGACATGCTCACAAACAATCCGATCGCTACGTTTTCGAATTGCTTGTATCGGACGTACAGATTCGTAGAAGTGGTCGAACGAACGGACGTCAAAAGCGGTTACGACTGGCTCCTCAACATGACAATCGCTTCAAGCGGGGGAGCCCTATTTGCCGCTCGAACATGCACGGTTTACAGGTTGCACGCGAATGGCACATGGACCCGGCTTAATTCGGAGCAGAAGCGATCGGCAATTATCAAGTCGCTTTTAGCCTTGAAGAACAACGTCGACGCTTCCTTCGATCCTTACATCGACGCCGCCATAGCGAGCACTAAATGACGTCTAGTCCGCTGGTCTCCGTTCTTATACCGTCATACAACCACGCCCCCTTTGTCGGTGCGGCCATCGATAGCGTTCTTGCGCAGACGTATGAAAATTTGCAAGTCGTCATTGTGGACGACGCTTCGTCCGACAATTCTGGAGACGTGATACGATCAAAAAGTGACGAGCGAATTGTTCGTCGGTTTCTGCCCAGCAATGTTGGCGCATGTCAGGCCATGAATATAGGCCTTTCGATGTGTCAAGGCGCCTACATTGCGGTCTGCAATTCTGACGACATCTGGGTTCCCGCTAAGCTTGAGCAACAGCTCGAGAAATTTAAGGTCGGACCGAATTTGGCTGCTGTCTTTTCTGACGTTGAATGGATCGACGAGCTGGGCCGCCCTTTGTCATCGGCGAATTCGCCATCGTTTGAGGCTGTCTTCAGGCAACCGAATCGATCCCGCTTTACATGGATCAGGGATCTAATTGAGAGTGGTAACTGCCTCTGCCATCCGTCGGTGCTCATAAAACGCGAGGTTTATGGGACTGTTGGGACATATAACAATTTTTACAGGCAGCTCCCCGATTTGGACATGTGGCTTAGGGTCTTGCAGCACTACGAGATTTTCGTGATGCCTGAGAAGTTAGTAGGGTTCCGTGTGCATGCCACCAATACGAGTCGCCCAAGCCCTACGACTAGTAATAGGTCTATCAATGAACATAGGCTCATCCTTGTGAACATGATGAGGACGATTACTCCGGAGAATTTCTATGCTGCGTTCGGGTTTATCAATGCGTCGACGAGTTGCGACCCGGGTGCATTGAAATTTGAAATCGCGTCGTACTTGCTGGATCACCGAGGGCTATATGAGACGATGTTCAATCAGCTCGGAGCGGAAATCCTGCTTGAAGTACCGCCAGACG
Organism: Mesorhizobium sp. P3_A2; assembly: GCF_056403115.1. Lineage (NCBI taxonomy): Bacteria > Pseudomonadati > Pseudomonadota > Alphaproteobacteria > Hyphomicrobiales > Phyllobacteriaceae > Mesorhizobium > Mesorhizobium sp. P3_A2. The sequence goes on along the minus strand of NZ_JBFUGC010000015.1, from coordinate 21,193 downwards.
AGATAATTCAAAGAGGCTTATCTGCTCATCATTTTCACGAAAAAGTTGGCCGCAACTCCGCCTGGATCCCATATCCTCAACCTCGTGAAGACGCGGCCGTTTCTGGACGGCTGATCGCAGAAACAAGGACCGTTGAACTTCTAAGAATTGCCGGCAGGCGGATCAAAGTAAGCCTGCCCCGCCGCTTGAGGAGAATCGTCTTCAAGCCCTAACGGCTTCGGCTGGCTGCAAAGCCGACGTTTGCCGATATGTGAAGTCGTTTTGCACGTCTCTGGATCAATCCCGTAACGCTTCCTTCGCGCATTTCCAAGCGAGGGCGTTGAGCTTTTTGACTGCCGCCGGATGATCGGCGCTGAAGCGCTCGATATCCGCCCACTCAAGCTCACTTTCATGGGCCCGTGAGAAAATGCGACCGCGCCCGGATGCATTCAGGAACTGTCCACTATGGTGGTTGGCCAGATCACGCTCGACGGCGAGAAACTGTTCATTCTCGGAGTGAATTTTGATCGAGTTGCGATACGACACGAGGTCCGCCAGTTCGACAACCTCCGCCCTAATTTCGGAGAGATTCTCTAGAAGCCAGCGATGGACCCATGGACCCGGCTCTTCGCCCAATTTTACCAGCGCCACATTTAGTAACCGGTTGGTCTCCAATGCTTCGAAGCCAACGTGACGATTTGGGAAAGGGGTCGAGATATCCATCCCATAAGTTGAGATACCGACCACGCTCTGCCAAAAATGGGTGAACAGATCGGTGCCTTGGTCGATCACGTTATTATAGGCGACGAAGACAGTGTAGGGCTCGCCAAACGTCATCGCGCAACGTTGAGCGATCTGCCGATAGTGCCCCAGATTGTGCTTTGCGGGGTCTTCAACGAAAGCGCACAAGCGATTGACATACGTTTCCGTTGCGAAACTTTCAGTCCAGCCATGCTTTACAAGCTCTTGGGTGAATGATCGCAGGAAGCCTGACATCTCGCGGAAGTAGACAACAGCAAAAGCCCTACGGTGAGGATGCAGGTCGGCAAGAGCTTTCATTCCACGAGGGGACAACTCTGAAAAACCCTCGGAGGATATCACGATGTTTTCAGCGCGGTTCTTGAGCGCACCGTAGTCGGCTGCAGCAGCGCCAGGAGAAGGCGCTTCGAGATCGCCAGCCAGTGAGTGATGGGCGTAGTTGCCGATCTCCACTCTGACATCTGGGTAAACGATACCCGCGGCCATAAGCTTAGTCTGGTTTATCCGTGACAGCGATTGGATGTAGGTCGTGCCGGTCTTGGGTGTGCCAAGATGAAAAATCGTGGCACGCTCCTGTCTCTGGAGTCTCCGAAGTACCGGAGCTTGGTGCGTGGGTTTGAGAAAGAACATGTAAATTCCGTTGATACCGAAAAGTAGTGAATTGAAACGCGGCGTCAGTACCCCTGTTGTTCTGCTCCCGTTGGATGAGCTGAACCAAAATCGGCGTGACGCAAACCCCAAGGCGACCTGGCTAGCATCCTAGCGGTGGTCGTTCGGCGATTGTTACAAACAATTGTCGGCAGAGATGCCGGCGCCTTCGTGCAACTTGTGGCCTATGCGGTCGAAGCCGCTGGCGCTTCAGCTCGCTGCTGGAGCCGCCATTTGCTGATCGGCTTTTCAATATAACGCCAAAGCGGAACCGCGACCAGAAGGGACAGCGTGCCCGACACGGTAAACAACAAAAGTGGGTTAGCCGGCATCCACCCCGCCATCATGTAATGGACGCAGATTTGCTGGATAGGCCAAGCGAAGACGAAGACACCGTAGCTGTAATCGTTTTGCAGCTTGATCGAAAACGGTGCGAAGGCGCAGATGTAGATCAAAGCGATGGGCATCGCCAAAAGGTAGATGAAATAGCGTACCTCCCATATCGTGACGTCCCAGATGAAGCCGAATTTCCACCATGCTTGCACGAAGGCCAAGACGTCATTGGACACGTGTGGCGTAAACAGCAGGGCGAGAACAGCTATCGCCGGTGGGCCAAGGCGAGCTATCTCGATGCTTTTCTCAAGCCGGATGTAGGCACCGCAGACGAATAAAAGGACCAAGGGCGCTATTACGGTCTGACCGTTGCTGGCGGACTTCATGTTGATAATGATCAGCAGAAGACCGACCACGTAGACAGCTCCGATAACTGACGGGCGCAGCAGAGCCATAATGCCAAACAGCGCAACGCCGATGTACATCAGGACTTCCCAGTTGATTGTCCACAAGCTCCCGTGGATGATGCCTGCCTGCGGTTGACCGGCATAGTCGTTAAAATAAGCAGCGGCGGCGAGGGCAAAAGCGTGGCTGACGATCAACGCTGGAAGCAAACGAGCCGCACGGCGAAGCACAAAAGGCCAGCCTGGCGAGCGAGCCCAAGAGCCGGCGATTAGGTATCCGCTGATCACGAAAAAGCAATGCACGGCGAAATTGCCGAGCGACCTGTTCATGACGATCGGTTCAACTGGAAGTCCCAGCATCGGATAGGAATGACTCAGTACGACACTGAGCGCAGCGATCAGACGAATCGCTGTGAAATTATCGCTGCTCGGACGAACCGGCGAGACCGCCGTCATGAGCGGAGACTTTCACACCAATGCATCGGACAAAAATCCTCGCTATAACCGCGCATTACCGCTGATTCACAAAAGTCTCAATCTGATTTGAAGATTTCCTGCTAGAAAGCAAATCAAAATCTGTCTTTCGAGGCGTTTAGCGGATCGGAGCAGTGAACATTCCGGCTTCGTCGACGACTTTGTGACGTCAACGCCGAGTTGCGTAACCGATACCTGGTCCGCTGCCTCCAGTCTAAAGGCTTCACAGTCAAGATGGATGGCCGAGCCTGTACCACAGAAGCAGAGACAAAAAAGGCGATTGCGGATCGAGCGGCTGGGCAGTTTCCGCAGTGCGCCGTAAGAGCTTAGGTCTCGCGCGTTTTGACGCAGGTTTGGCAATAAGGTCTCTACGTCGCCATCACCGCCCTGATGATCGCCAGTGCTGGCGCTACAGGCAGCGCGAACATCGTCGGCATGGCGGCCTGGCTCCTAACTGCCAAAAAGGAAGCGGCTGAGGTCTAAACGGCTTCCTATTTTTTCTTCAGCCACTGCCAAGCCAAGGCAAGCGCTCTGATGGCCAGCATGACCGCGCATGTGGCTGCAAGCACTATAAGGATATGAGATGTAGGAAGCGAAACGGATTGCCGACAACGCTCATCGTCCAGCGCATAGTACGTCAGCGCGGCTGCAAGCTTTGTATCGGCGAACAGGGCTATGAAAAGGATCGAAGCCCTCATTCGCGTTTCCGCTAGCTCTGCCCCGCGTTTCTGTACGGTTTCTGGACATTAGTGAGATCTGCGCCATATGGCAAATTCCACGGCAGCGGATTTGTCCCAGACAATGCGCAAGATCCAGCTACAACGCTTGCCATGCGGCTCAGCATGTTCATGGCGCATTGTTGAGGCTTCCAGCCCCGAACGCGCGGCGCGGAAGGCCGAGCGCGAAATCGCCGAGCCCAACTGGATCCGCGTCATTGACGAGGGCGAAAAAGAACACGAGTTTCCAGGCGGACCTTCTCCGTTAGACTGACGTCTATCAGAGGGGCCGATCAGAACTCTTCTTCTTTCGTTCGAAAAGCGCAACTTTGGCAGGGTACCCAATTCGCACCCTTGTCTCGCATTGGCTGCAGGTGAAAGCGGAAATAACTTTAAGCCAAGAGCCCTTCTTGACGATCAGACAGCCGCAGTTTGGGCATTCAAATTCCAAATCCTCGTCTCGCATGTCATCTGAAATAGGCATTGCGACTCCCAATACGCAAACAGGGCCGATGCGGAGGCTTCGGTCCGCGGTCTCATTAACTTCGCGGTCGTCGTGCGGTTCCTCGAGCACACAAAAAATCTCGCGCCAGGAGGGTGGCAGCGGGTCCCTGTCCGCTCATCAAGAAAGCCCGCTGCCGGACCTTGAGGGGTTAGACGGCAGCGGGCCTCGATCGTCCACGGAGAGCGATCTGCAGTGGACAAGAAAGCCGTTCAGCCCACGGCAAGAAACCAACTACAAGAGCGCGTCGGATGTTCCAACCAGACCCAAAAAAGCCCGCCGGCGCGAGCCAGCGGGCTTTTCCTTTGACGTGATTTTGGGCCTATTTGCCCATTTGCATTGCCATTTTGCAGAAATCTGCATGCGACTTCGCGACGGCTTCGTCGGCACACTCCTTCATTATTGCGGCCCGGTCGTCCGCACTCATGGCCGTCCACGCGGCCTTGACGTCCGCTTCCGACTTCATGGTCTTCATGCCGGCGTCGGTGAAGAAGGGAGACATTTTTGCCGGATCATCGAGCGCTGAAGTGCCAGTGGAACTTCCGGCGAACGCGGCACCGGTCATAAGTGCGAGCGATGCGCCGAGGACGAGCATTTTCGAGTTCATGAAATTCCTCCTGATCGATGTTAGCTGCTTAAGTGCAGCCGTGCTAATGCAATGTCGATTAGGAGAAAAGGTTTCCAACAGAACCTGAAATTGTAGCACTCGCTTCCGATATGCATCGAGCCTCCGCTTCGCGGGACAGCGCGCAACTATCCGCCTCCGATGGTGTTCGATCGTTAGGTGGCGACAAGCCCTCGGATCGAAGCCAACGGGCTTCAAAATGGCCCGCGCGTTCGGTCAAGGCGGCGCGGGCCGACCATGATGTATTCATCTTGGTCACCGGCAAACGCTGAGGGAGCACGTGCCGGGTGAGTCACAACAGTCTTGGTGACGGGACGTTCCGGCCATGCACAAAAAAGCCCGCTGGTTCGAGCGAGCGAGAAGCTTTCATCAATGGCCGACGAAGTTGCAATTCTCATCGACGATTAGGTGAAGCTTACATCGGGTCAACTCACCCGTGTACCCATAAACCCGGCGGCGTGATGCGACCAAAGCAATGTCTGCTCTGCCCTATAGCGACGACTTCGGGCGGTCGCGCAGTATGTCGCGATGGGCCAGAGCCGCGGACATTCGCTCCAAGGCCGGCGAGCAGACGTTGGGACAATCCGGCCATGGCATGCGTCTGGCCACGCATGGCAGGACCGGCCAAGCGTGGACATGTCCGTGCGATCAGACAGTCGGGACCGTGCCGCCGTCGACGACGAGTTCCGAACCATGGATCGAAGAGGCGCGATCCGAGGCCAGGAAGGCGATGGCTTCGGCGACCTCGAATGGTTCGGCTCCGCGTCCGATGGCAATGCCGCCAAGGCCGTCCAGGACGAGCTGGCGCGCGTCCTCTAGCGTGCCGCCGTTGGCGGCTTGGATACGTTCCAAAAACACCTCGGTCCCCTCGGTCATGATCCAACCGGGGGACACGGCGTTGACCCGCACGCCCTTCGGACCCAGTTCCTTGGAAATCGACTTGCTGTAGGTCCGGAGTGCGGCCTTGGCGGCGGCGTACGCGGTGGTTGCCTCGGGAAGCGGCAGGACGGACTGGATGGAGGTGACATGCACCACCGCGCCGGCGCCCCGCGCGATCATCTGCGGGATCAGGAGACGATCAAGACGAACCGTGGCCAGCAGGTTTAAGTTCAGTTCGGATAGCCAGTAGTCGTCGGTCAAGGCGACGAAGCCGCCGCCTGGCGTGGTCGAGCCGCCGAGCACATGGGCGAGAATGTCGACGCCCCCCAGACGCTCGAGCGCCGCCTTAGCCAGGGCTTCGCCGCCCTCGGCCGTCGTCAGGTCCGCCCGGACGAACTCGACACCATCAATGGGATCTAGGGCTCCGCGGGCGGAGGTGATCACTTGGGCGCCGCCGGCAAGGAAGCGGTCAACGGTGGCGCGGCCCAGACCCTTGGTGCCGCCGCTGATGAGCACACGCTTTCCCGCGAACTCGATCGGATCAGCTTTGATGGTCATGCCGTGATCTCCAGAGCTTTAATGGCGTCATTTTCGAGCGTGAAGCGGTAGGTGAAGCGGATCGGGCTCCCCTTGAAGTCGCCATGGGCCGGCCCTTCGACGACGACCTGATCGTCCTCGTGGCGAACGGCATCCGGCGTAAAGATCGCCTTGACCGGGATCACCGCTTCTTCGAACAAGGCCCGCATTCCGGCGTAGCCCTCGTGACGGCCTCCATCAGCAAAAAGGACCGCGTCGCGCGTGAAGGGGCTCAACATTCCGTCTACATCGAGACGGGCGTTCGCGGCCACATATGCGGCAATCGGGGATGGAAGTTCGAGCGTCATTGTTTTTGTCCTTTTCAGTGGCGGCGCAGCTGGAGCGGCTGAAGCGGTTTCCAGGCAAGATAGCGATGGACATCTGGCGCGATAATCAGGACAATTCGGGATGCTTCATCACGAAAGCAGGGATTATGGTGCAGAGCAGCCTGACGGAATTGGACGCCGTTCTAATGGTCGCCCGGCGGGGAAAGTTCCGCACGGCTGCCCTTGAGCTCGGGGTTTCAACCACCGCGCTCAGCAATGCGGTCGGAAAGCTGGAGCGCACGCTGGGCGTACGGCTGTTCAACCGGACGACGCGAAGCGTCTCCCTAACGGAGGCAGGCCAGCAATTCGTCGCGCAAGTCGCTCCCGCCGTGCGTGACATTCATGAGGCGATGGAGGTTGCGCGGTCTCGACAGGCGACGCCTTCGGGCACACTGCGCATCAACGCCTTTCCGACTGCCGCGCGGGAGATTTTCTCTTGGCTCGTCCTACCGTTTCTCCAAGTGCACCCTCAGGTCCATATCGACATCGTTACGGAGGGTCGCCTGGTGGACATTGTGGCTGGCGGATTCGACCTGGGCGTCCGTAGCTCAGATCTTGTCCCAGTCGACATGATCGCACTCCCATTGGGGGTCGCGCGGCGCAATGTTGTGGTGGGCACACCAAGCTATTTGAAAGCGCACGGGACGCCCGTGATCCCGCAGGATCTCGCCGAGCATTCCTGTCTCCGCGTCCGGCTTCCCAATGGCGCAATCTATCGCTGGCCGTTCGAGAAGGATGGAAAATCGGTCCATATCGACGTTGAGGGCGCCGTCACCCTCGACGAAGCGAGCCTCGCACGCTCCGCGGCCCTCGCTTCCCTCGGTCTCACCCTGGCGATGGAGTCCGACGTACGAGACGACATCGAGGCAGGCCGCCTTGTGGGCGTGCTTGAGGATTGGATGCCAACGCTCTCGCCCTTGAGCCTCTACTATCCGAGCCGACGCAACCCGACCGCCGCGTTCAAGGCGTTCGTCGACTTCGCGCGGCGGCAAGGTGGACCAGCATTACCCTGACGCCGTCCATAGCTTCGGAAGCGCCAGTAACGCCCGCGCCTCTTCGGGAAGGGCGCGGGCCGATCGGAGGCCCGATCTTCGGCGAGCGATGGAGGGCACCACCCGCCGCAGGCCTCAACCATCAGCGGCGGCTAATGTTCCGTCAAGCCACGATCTGCCAGCGGAACCTAGCCGCGCCGAAGGCGTTTCAACTGCTGTACAACCAAGGAGGCAACGGCCATGGATTGGAACCGCGTTGAAGGTAACTGGAAGCAGGTCAAGGGCAAGGTCAAGGAACAGTGGGGCAAGCTGACTGACGACGATTTGGACCGCATTGCCGGCAAGCGCGATCAGCTCGAAGGAAAGATTCAGGAGAGATACGGCATTGAGAAGGACCGGGTCCGGAGAGACGTCGATGACTGGTATTCAATGCAAGGCTGGTAGATCGGAATCTCTACTTCAAGACCAGTAATTTCAAGGGGCGCCCGATGGGCGCCCTTTCTGTTGATTCATTCATCTCTCCAGATCACCCGCCGCTCCCATCGAATCTCAACCAGGCGCCGGTACCGGATCGTCACATGCTCTTGCGCCACCGGGTGGAACAGCTCCGCGCTCATTGATTCCTTGCGGCCGCATTTTTCGCAACGAACCTTTGCTCGCACCTGATCAATCGAAACGTTGCCGATCACCTCGCACAACTCCTTCGGTTTGTAGAACCGCTTGATGTTGCAATGCCCGCACCGGATGCGCGCTACCTGCCCGGCGTCGTGGGCATGCAACAAAGTCCAAGGGACGCCCTTCGGCCACTTTTCTGGTTGCTCCGGCATACCTGGAAATGGGGAGCATTTTCCCATCTCGTCAAGGCTGGGTTGACTCTTTTGTTCTTATTTTGTTCACTGTTGGCAGGATAGCCACATGAGGCGGATCGAGGCATCGAAGCGCTGGCTGACTTGCCACAACGAACGGAAGAAAGTTGTAATGATTGAGGTGCTTTACACCGCCGAAGGCCGGCAAGAAGAGTTGTCTGTCAACATTATGCGCGACCGTCCAGAAATCGAGAAGGCAGCCAAGAAGGCGTGCAAAATCTTGAACAAACTCACGCCGGACGGCGCCATTTTTGCGACCGGCTGGATTATGACCGATCTGATCGTCAGCCTCATGCCCAATGAGGAAGAGGCAAAGGAATTGTTCCGGATCGTGCAAGGCCAGATCGAGCGCGAATTCAAGACAGCATATGCCGACCTGGCGCGCGGGCCTGTGAATTAGCGCGAGGCTGTTAAATTAGGGGGCAACGCCATGTGCGGTCGCTACACCCGATATCTGTCATGGTCGGAGATCCACGGCCTTTACCGGCTGACGGCGCCGGCTGAGGTCGGCCGCAATGACGCTCCACGCTACAACATAGCGCCGACCGACGAGGTGCCGTTCATCACCGCTGGCGACGACGGCAACCACAAGCTTCGGACCGGCCGCTGGTGGCTGGTGCCCTTCTGGGCCAAGGAAATGCCCAAGGCCGCGATGTTCAACGCCAGGATTGAAGGCGTCGACATCACACCAGCCTTCCGCGACGCCTTCAAGTCAAAGCGTTGTCTCATCCCCGCCGACGGGTACTACGAGTGGACGATATCACCAGCTGACAAGAAGCGAGACCCTTGGCACATTTTCCAGCCCGGCCACGCGCCATTCTCATTCGCCGGGCTGTGGGCCTACAACTCGCACCTCGACGTCACCAGCTGTACGATCATCACGCAGCCGTCTGCCGCGCCTGTCAGCCAGATTCACGACCGCCAGCCGCTCATCCTCGATCCAGCCTATTACGACGCCTGGCTCGACCCCAGCACGCCAGGTGGTGACTTGAAGGACATCTTGCGTCACGACATTGATGGAAGCCTGCAGTTCTATCGGGTCGGCCGAGAGGTCAATGCGGCAGCTGTCAACAAACAGCCCAACGACTACGCCGGGCTTATCGAACCGATCAAACTGCTATGAGCGACGTTGGCTCTAACCGTTTTCGCAGCCTACGCCGTCACGGTCGAGGTCATAAATATCCGAGCCAACGACCGTGACTGGCCCACACATATGCACGACCATTGCCCTTTCCAGAGGAGGAATCAACATCGCTGGCTATCGGCACACGGGCCCGGTGTAGTTTGCCCGCCTTGACGATGCCCGTCGAATGTTGCGGATCATTCACGTATGATGGGCGGCAATCAGTCATGGGGAGGCAGCGAATATGCGAACAATCGATATTTTTGCGGCCGGCGCTCTGTGCATCGTGCCTTCCAGCCTGCTGGCGGCCGACGGAGTTTCCGTCGAGCGCGGTTTGTATATTTCGATCATAGGCGGCTGCCATTTCTGCCACACGGAAGGATACCGTGAAGCCGATGGGAAAATCGACCCGGAGAAAGCATTGAAAGGCTCTTCCGTTGGCTGGCAGGGTCCATGGGGCACAACCTATGCAGCAAACCTCAGGGACTTGGCGATGGGCTTTAACGAGGACAAATGGGTCGACCACCTCAAGAACAAGGTCAATTTGCCGCCAATGCGCTGGTACCAAGTCCAAGCCATGAGCGACAGCGACTTGCGTTCGGTGTATCTTTACATCAAATCACTCGGACCACCCGGCGAGTTGGCCCCGTTTTACCGGGAGCCCGGCAAGGAGCCGAGGACACCTTATGTCACACTAGTGCCACCTCAGACTCCGAAGAGGAAGTAACGACCATCGCCCATTCGGCTTCGGCGTTGTCCTCCTCGATCTGCACCTTAACGCCGTCCTGGGCCATCGTAGCAGCTATGGGCGACCACCCCGTCTATATTCGCCGGGGTCGATAAATGCCCCTGCCCACAAGTTGCGTTTGGCACTGCGGGCTTCGCGCTCTTCGGCAAGGTATCGAGGCGCTTGTTTGTCGGCGACCGCCAATCCGTGCTTTACCAGGTCGCGCGCGAGATCGATGCTCCCAACGAAGCAGACGCCGACATCGTCGTCATTGCGGTCCTTGCCTTCGATGGTGCAGGATACATCCCCAGAGGCAATGAGATGGCGAATGTGGTCACGCGCATACCTGCCGCAGGGCCAGATCTTGCCAGCGGCATCAAAACACGGCTGGGAAAGTTCGGGGGCATCGACACCGAGTAACTGAACTCGTTTCTTGTCACGCCACAGCGTGTCGCCGTCATCAGCAAACCAATGCTCTACTGCGGACACCGGGCCACAGGTCAGCACGAAGGCGAGAGCGAGGGTTAACCTACACATGGCCGAGCAATGTGATCATTGCGCCTTTCTCGTCGTATTGAAAAGTGCACCGTTTCGAAATTTCCGGGCGGGCTTGGCCTTCCCCTGTTGTTCGGCGGTCGGGCCGCTCCTTCGCAAAAATCGCCGTGGTGCTGTCCGTTTGGGCTGTTCAAACGCCTAGCTGGGGACGCTACTGACAGCCCCCGCGTGTCAACCGCGCCCTTGCGGGGCGAACCTTGCTCGCAAACGCAATCCTCCCGGAACATCTCGACGACAGCGACGTTCGCTTGGATGGCTATAGTTACGGGACTCGCGGCTGCCCTGGTGGTTCTCTTTATCGTGCTGCTGTTAACCCACGCAGTTCGAGACCTTCAAAGCGCGCCCAGCTATCATCGGCTGTGTCGCCGGCTGCGCAAAGGCTCCTAGTTGTGGAAGAGAGGTCGGCATGCTTTCCCTGTTGAATGCGCTTCACGTCCATGCCGCAAAACGAGGCGATGGGCTGTTGCCGAAGTTGTTGACCGTGTCGCCATGGCCGCACGAACAGCCGATGAATGAGAATTCAGCTGCAGGCCGAGGGCTGCATGGAAAAAATGGCCCGACGAAGCCTCGGGCCTAGTGGGGAGCCGACCGACGAAACGACGGGACCGGGCGGTTCTTGCACCATCCGACATCAACGTGACCGCCCGATGACTATGTGGGGTTCCTCCAGGTCTTTCGCGGTGCGGCTACAAGTTGCGATGTACGCCAGGGAGGGCCGATGTTTTTTTCGTCCGCCTCGGAACTTGTCTCTTTCATCGAAGTTTCGATTGGCTTGGTTCCCTCACCGAGCGTCCGGAAGGGAAGCCCGTCGATTGCGCCCTCAAGAGGCGGGCTTCCTCTCATCCGCCGCCCTGCTTCAACCGCACTTCGGCCTGTTGGAACGTGTGGATTAGAGCATCCTGTGCTTCGTTCAACACGCTCTGGCTATATGCGTCTACAGGCCCGAATGTATGGAAGTCGGCAAGCAAAGCGGTCTTCAGGGCTAGAAGGTGGCTGACAGGGTCTTTCTGGCTCATCGATATGGCCACAAGTTCCGACCGCATGAAAATTTCAAGGGCAATAATTCTGCCCTGCAAATGCTCATCCATTGTTGGCACTCCTCCCAAACCTGCGACCTAGCCAGCCTGTAGTTCTTGGGCAGCGGTTGAAATCGAATATGACCATCATCCAGCCGAACATGAGAGGGCCGGTGCAACCGCAGGAGCACTCATCAGAACAAGTGGCCAGGGAGAAATATAGCGTTGAGCCGCTACAACCTCATCGACCATAACACCACCAGCGCCACCACGATGCCAACCAAACAGTATGCGATCCAGACGATGATCATGGGTCTAGTGCAATGTTGGTCGCGGCAGGTTGCGTCGGACCATGATCTCGACGAGACCTTGATGGATATCATCCCAGCTTTCGACTATTTCGCTTTCGCTTATCCCAGCCGCCTTTGAGTCAAGGAACAGGCGCGTCGCGAGATGGAGGAGCGACACGTCGTCAACGGAACGGGCGTCGAGAACGTCATTTTTTTCCAGCCACAAATGCAGGAATTGAACAGCTCGCTCGCTCATTCCGGGAGCCCCGGGTCAAAGTGGGCTATCGCGTCCACCAACGTTCGATAGAGGCTGGAAACTTCCTCATCGATCTCTTCGCGCTTGATCCCGAGCGCCTTGGCATCGGCGAAAAGCTTGTGGGTCAGTTCGCTCACCGAAACGGCATCGGCCTTTGCCGTCTTCGGGATGTTGTTGGCGATCCAGCGATCGAGGAAGTTGATGCCGCGAGTGCTCATGAGCGAATAAGCTCGCGACGTATATTAGGTTCCGCTGATGCGCTTACCCTGCGTCAGGCGCTGGCTACTTGTGCGTGATCCAATCCAGCAATTCGGCATCCACCACCTTAACACCGGTATAGTCGCGGATCATGTGCAAGGCATAGTCACGCCATCGATCTTCGGGAATGCCCTCTTCATGGGCCGCTTTTTGAAATGCGTTTCGGAGGATTTCAGCATCTAGTGCCGACACCTTGGCGTCTGACATCGCAGCATCCCGCTTTGACAGGAAAGGCGAAAGCGCTGTCCTCTTTCAATCATCCCCATGCCCTTAAGCGGCAGATGACGTCTGGCAAAATAAATCCGCGTCCGTACCTCGCAAGTTAATTTTAGCGACGGCTCATGCGGGTCTGTTTCCCCTTCCTTTGCCCGGCACATTGGCCGAACAGATGAGGACGCTTCCCGCGCCCTGGCGAGTCCTATGTGGCGCGCGAACTGGATACCGACGAGTCCGAGGAGAACTTTGATCGCGTGTTGAAGAAGGTTATCGGAGACGCCCATCCTAAAGGCCACGCGCCCCCGGCGCCAGAAAAGAAGTCCAAGCCATCGCGTGTGGCTGGTGCTCCGGTCTCGGTTTGTTCCGGCGGTTACAACTAATCGCAATCGCCGGGTTGCTGGGCCGCAAAATCGGTCGACTTAGGCTTCCTCGTCCCTCTCTCCCCAATGTCGCCAGTGGGTTGGACTCACGTCGACAAGCCTTCCGGTGACAGCGTGCTTCCACCCTTCCGGAATCCTTTCGCAAGGGAAAACCAAAGAGTGCATGGTCCCCTCGTCCAGAACGGCGAGTTCCAGCATATGGAGAAAGGGCGCGGTTAGGATACTCTCCCACATTGAGCAATTATGAGCTCAATTCAGCGCGCGGATTTGATTTCAGTCAGATTTAAGCCGCCGAGACGGGGCGGTCACGCGCCTGGTTTGTCAACGACAAAATCCCCCTACGGCTGGGTAGCGCTGGCTTGCGCCTTACGAACTGCGAATGAGCTTCTTGACCGTTTCTCGGTCAGAGCGGCGCCTAGCGCCTCTTACCTTTGCCTGTCGGCTGGGAGGTCTTTGACGGGTTGGCCTCTTTGAGAAGCTTCAATGCTTCCTCGTGGGTAAGGTCGCATCTGCGGGCGTAGAAGGCCGCTTCGGCCATTCGTTCGCGGTCGATTGGTTCTTTTCGGCTCTGCTTTGCCTTCTTGCCCACGGTCCAGATCATAACGCATCTGAGACCCTAAAAGGTTAATTCGCCAGCTGCCGAGCGGGTCCTGGCTTCCGTGTGCGGCGCAAAGAAGCAGCGGATAGTCAAATTCGGAGATGACGTGCAGATGTGATACTGGCTGTCTTCGCTCTCCAGGACGCGTTTCTTGGGGATGAAATACCGGCCGTTACCTCCCGTGCGGATGTTGAAATCGCCGCCGGGCAGAGGCTCCACGTAGCGTGGGCTGATGACCCGACAATCCTTCTTATCGTCGCAGCATTCATAGCCGGTGACCGGATCCTGGTAGCCGGTATACCAGTTGTGAGCGACGACGAGCGCGATCAAAAAGAGCCTCATGTGTCAGAACTTTTGCGCCTCCAGTCAAATATTAGCAAGCGCTTGACTAACGGCAGCGCGTGGCACAGTCTCGCCGCAAATGTTATCTTTGGCGATCCGTCCTCGATCGTAGAAAGATCGTATCAATGGATGATTGGAGAATCGGGGATATCCGGGTCACCAGAATTCTGGAGATGTGCGACCCTCTGCTGACCCCATCGGAATGATTCCCGGACTGCACCGACGAAGCACTCGAACCGCATCTTCATTGGCTTAGGCCCCGATTGATATCGCCGGCAACCGGCCGGCTTATTTTTCCCATCCAGAGTTTTCTGGTTCGTACCGGGCGCCATACCATTCTGGTCGACGGTTGCGTTGGCAACGACAAGACGTGCGCATACTTCCCGCATTGGCATCGCCGCAATGACGGCACCTTTTTGGAGCGGCTGGCGAATGCAGGTGTTGCTCCCGAGCAGATCGACTATGTGCTGTGCACCCATCTTCATGTCGACCATTGCGGCTGGAACACACGATTGGTGGACGGGCGTTGGATGCCGACATTCCCCAACGCCCGCTACATCATGGCGCGGCGCGAGTTCGAGGCCGCACAGGCGGCCTCCGGCGATGCCGACGAACGGACCTATGAGGACAATGTACTGCCAATCGTCGAGGCTGGTCGGGCTGTGCTTGTCGATATGGATTATGAACTCGATGGCGAAGTGTGGCTGGAGCCGACGCCGGGCCACACCCCGGGGCACGTAGCCATCGGACTGAGATCTCAAGGCGTAGGAGCAGTGTTTTCCGGCGATCTCATGCATTGGCCGATGCAATGCATATACCCCGACTGGAACTTTCGGTACGATACGGACCCTGACCAGGCACGCCGGACGCGGTGGGCATTCCTGGAGGCTTGCTCGGACAACGGCCGCATCGTCATGACGTCACATTTTCCCTTGCCGTCGGTGGGAACTATCTCGCGACGCCACTCATCATTCTGGTTCGAGGATCATGAGCCGCCGTAATCGCCGAGGATGCCGGTCACGCGATCGCTGCCATTAAACTCTGGCATTGGCCTTTGGTCGGGGTTCCGCGATCACACATACGTGCCGACGGATTGTCTTGGTTGGGGTGCTGCACCGGCCTTTTCACACGATGTCATTGACGTGCAACAGCTCTAATCTTCCTCGCGAAAATCCTGCAGCGAAGCATGGCGCAGGTCTGCCTCGCCGCGCAGATGCTTCACACGGCCGATCAGGCCCGGCTTGACCCATTGCGTCGCCGGTCGCTTCATGCCTTTCGGCGCCGGCCCAGCGTGTTCCTGAACCCGCTTCCAGAGCCGATCGCGGATTTCCCGGCTCGAGTTGATGAAGGCAGAGCCGATATAGCGCCCGGTGCCGCGCTCGGCCATGAGGGCAAAGGCCGGTTGGCCGGGCTCGCGCTCAATGCCGAGCAGGTCGTATTCGCCAATGGTGTAACACTTCGCTTTCAACCAATTGGTCGATTGCCCGCTCCGGTAAACGCTGTCCCTGCGCTTCGAAACCATTCCTTCAAGCCCGGCTTGATCGACGAGATGGAAGATTGCCGCGGCATCGCCTGGCAGGGACTGGCTGAATTGGATGCGTCGGCCCTCTGGGATCATAGCTGCCAGTATCTCGCGTCGGTCCTCCAGCGGCATGTCTCGCAAATCGTGGCCATTGAGGTGCAAAAGGTCGAAGGCGACGAAATACAGGTCATACTGCCGCTGGGTGATAGCCTTGCGCAGTGCTGCGAAGTCGGACAGCCCGGCATCGTTTAGAACGATGATCTCTCCGTCGATGATGGCGCTTTGTACCTCATCGAGTTCGCTGGCGGCGCTGGCAATGTCACGGTACTTCGTCGTCCAGTCGAGGCCACGGCGTGTGAAGACGCGGACCCCGCCGGCATCCTTGACAATCTGCGATCGGTAGCCGTCGAACTTGACTTCGTGAATCCAGTCGCCGCCTTCGGGAGGCTTCTCGACAAGAGTCGGCAACAAAAGTTCGACGAACTTCAGACGCAGCATCAACACACCCACAACCCGGCGAGTTAATTAGCATGCGCTTGATTAGTTCCGGAAAATTTTAACGGATCATTGACCGCACTGTCCCAAAATAGGACGGCGCGGTCAAATCCATACCCGGCTGCGCAGGCGGCTCCGGCAGGCTACGCCCTACCCAGCCCAGTGTGTCGGGGCCGCTTCCACAAATCAAAAAATACCAGCAATGGTTGAATCAAGGGTTACGACAAGTGGTTTCCAAAAGGGGAATTCAACGAGGTTGAGGAAAACAAAAAAAGCCCGCCAGGGGGCCAGCGGGCTTAAATATCTAAAGGCTGACGAGGGGTTGGCTTACTCGTCGAGAACAAATTAGCTAAAGCTTATATTGTGGGCAATTAGTCCTTACGGTCTATCGGCCTAGCCCCTTCTCCACTCAGCGAAGACGTTAGATCCGGCAGGGAGCGATTGAGCGGTGCAAAGGGCGCAATCAGCGAATTCTGGCCGCTGTTGCCAGTTCGCTACAGCGAAGTTTCTGGCAAGCTAATATAACCTTCGTCAGCGCTAGGGCGCCGAGTTGTTGGCTGGGGCGCCGGGTTGTTGGGGGCCAATCCTTGGAACCCTAGCGTAGTACGAGGGAAGATGGCCCGCTGACTTTGGTCGGCGGGTTTTTCTTTTCGTAGCGGCGAAATTAGGAAGCGGTACCCTTCCCATCGGCCGAAACCAGGTGGCTTGATGGGAATTGGCCCGCGCGTTCGGTCAAGGCCGCGCGGGCCGACGAGGATGGTGACATCTGGCCTTCGGAGCGTGCGAGGGAGCACGCGCCCGAGTTTGCCAGTCTCTGCGGAAAGAAGTTCCAGTCAATCGAAAGAAAGCCCGCTGCCGGACCTTGAGGGGTTAGACGGCAGCGGGCTCCGATCGTCCACGGAGGTACGATCTACAGCGGAGGAGAAAGCCATTTCGTTCCGCTGCCTCATGCGAACATCGCCGCTTGCCCTTGGTTCCCGGCTCAAAGAAAAAAAGCCCGCCGGCACGAGCAGGCGGACTTGGCATTTCTTACCGATAGAGGCTGCTCGCCTCCAAACAACTTAAGCTGGCGGCTGGGGCGGCGGCGGGATCTGTGAGGCTGGTGGTGATGCTGTCACTGCGGAGAGCCGGTCCTTTTTGTTCAGTGCCGGCTTTTCATATGCTTTCTTCATTTATACGTCCCTCGCTTTTTCCCTCATCCATGAATGACGTAGACCGCCCAACGTTGTCAAGGAGTTGGAAACCTCGAGTCTCGTGAGCCTTAAACAAACAGCCCGCAGCTCAGCGCGGCTCTCATCGCTGCCCCTTGAGCGGTTTTTCGCTAACCAGCAAGCCATCCAGCATGGGCAATCGCGCGCCGCATTCGGAGAAGCAGAAATAAAAATTTGCCATCGGACGGGTGACAAGGCCAAAGGCGCGGAGCCTGGCAAGATGTGCCGCGAGAGGGCCGATCGGCAGAACTTTCGCGGCGAGGAAACCGACGGAGAGTTCGCCGCCGGCCAGGGTGGTTCATGATCAAAAACCGCTTCTTATTCCCCATCAATTCGAGAAATTTGGCTACACTCTCGACTTTGGCCGCGAGTTCTTTCGAAATCATCTGGAGCGGTTCTGCATCGCATCGAAGATGACGTCGAACACACTGCCGACTTCTTCGGTGATCTCGTCCAGGCTGATGCCCTCTTTTTCGGCCGCCTTAATAGCCTGATCGGCAAGGTCGGTAATTGCCGCCGGATCGTCGGTGAAGGCGTTCGGCAGATGCTCCGTCATCCATTTTTCTAGGAAGTCAATTCCGCGCTTGCTCATTGAAGGACCCAAAAAGCGACCAGAACGAAGGAGACAAGAAACAGTGCCGCGGCCGCTACCAATGCGCCCTTGCTCACCTCCCGCCGTGGCTGAGGGTCGGGTACAAGTTTCCTATGGTTCGGCTGTTCGTTCATGCGAGATTAAGTTGCGGCAGCAAATTAGGTTCCGCTAATCCTTAGACGGGTCGGCCCTGAAACGATCACTGGGAAAAGAGCGCCATTTATCCAACCGAACAGGACAGGGCCGGTGAAGCCCCCTACGGCTGAAACGCACACGGAACCATTGTCTGTCGCGCTACGTTGGATCACCGAGACAGCAAGCGGCCTTGCGGCGCGGCGTCTGGTGAAAGAGACCGGGATTACCGAAGCCCAAGCCACCGAGCTTGTCAGCTTCCTTGGGCCTCACAATTGGACATCGCTGTTGCGCGAAGCGTCTATTTTGAGGAAGCCCTAGAGCCGGAGGATCGCGTCACTTTTCAGGGCTTCACCCTCAGCTCGGCCTGAAGTCCTTCGGAGTCTCGTCAACCATTATCGACCAGGTGGACCTCTGCATGTCGCGACCACAACCGAGGCGAACAGCCCGCGGCGGACAGTGGCAGGTACTCGAACGTCCAAAACATCCTGGCGCGCTCTAGATGAGCTTTGATAAGCGGGAAAACCAAGCCAGGACGGTCTCAGCGTGAGAAGCGCCGCCCCTCTTGTGGCACGGGGCCTCGATACCGCCGCGGTGGCGCTGCGCCTACAAGGTCGCGGATTGGCGGCTGCTGCTCAACGGGACGCACGTCCACATCGGCCGTCTTTCGCACGAGCCAGGCGGGCAGGAGTTCCCTGAGTACCGATTTGAGGTAATCCATCACAGCCCTTCGCGGCTAGTGGCGCGAGGGCGCAGTTGCTTCTGTCAGCCTTGCGATATCTCGCTCGACCTGTTGGGCGGCCGCGTCGGTTTCGTCCATGCTCCGCACGAGTACGTGCTGCAGCAATGCGAGCCGGGCTTGCCGATATATTGGCCCGCTCCTGGCGATTTCAGGATCGAGAGGAAAGGTCGGTGTCATGGATTAGACTCCTTTTTCCAGTCGGCCCGGCTCATTCACAGAGCCGGGTCTGCAATGGACGGAACTCAGTTCTGGATGATGACGTGACGATGGCGATGCGGGCGATCATCGCGCCTGATGACCACGACGTCGTCAGAGCGGTGTTTCCGGTGCCAATAGCGTTTGCCGTGCCAATGGCGCTTGCCGTGGTCGTAGAAAGCTTCCCGGCCGTGCTTGCGATAATGGAGGCGCTGGCCGTCCTCATTTATGACAATTGCGGGCCTGTGGTGATGGCGGTGATACCGGTGCTGATTAGTGGCAATGACCACGTCGGCCGAGGCCGCCGAAGCCAAGGTAGGCGCGGCCAGGCAAAGCGACATCGCGCCCAGAATCAGGGTATTCTTCATTTTCAGATCTCCGAGGAACTACAGTGCCCTTCGCTGGGTAAACATCGCTCCCGGACTTTTGTTCCCCGTTGCGGTCGCAAGGTCCAAGTTGAGCATCGTGCCACGTCAGTATTGTGGACGATTGAGCGTCACCGGGCGTTACTTTGGATTATCCTTAAGGGGATCATCCTTAAGGCGCAGCTGGTCGGATCCGATGCGACTACAGAGCATCGCAAGGCTGAGACAAACGCCGGTATCGT
Organism: Mesorhizobium sp. P3_A2; assembly: GCF_056403115.1. NCBI lineage: Bacteria > Pseudomonadati > Pseudomonadota > Alphaproteobacteria > Hyphomicrobiales > Phyllobacteriaceae > Mesorhizobium > Mesorhizobium sp. P3_A2. The sequence goes on along the minus strand of NZ_JBFUGC010000015.1, from coordinate 1,857 downwards.
CGTCCAAAGCCTGATTTGCTTGATCAAGCGAACGCTCCGCACGCTTCACGCGCAGCCGGGCCTTCGCCGCTTCAAAGTCATAGATTTCGACCATCGTTCCGAATCCTTACGGTTCGAGGTCCCTTCGATAAACCAACCTCCGTCGGCCGCTTTGGTTCCTGCGGCGGCCGAACGCAAGCGATGGCCGGTCAGCGGGAGGCAGCGGGCACAATGCAAATTTGCCGCGCCGCCCTATTGGGCTGGCTCGAACTGATGCGGTCGGACAGCGCCGTGCTTGCAGCCTACGCCTTTGCTTCGTTCAACGAGGCGTCGTGCGCCTGCTGCTCGCGCTCCCATCTTTCCTCCTCGTCAGCTTCCTCTTTGTCCAGGTCCTCCCGTCGCTGCCTGATGGCGTTCATGGCGCTCTCATGGCGGCTACGAGCCCGTTCGAAAACGGCATTGGCCTTGGCAATCGCTCGTTCGCGTAGCCTTTTCGCACGCTCGCGCTCGGCCTCTGCTTTTGCGCGATCGAGGGCCTCACGTTTTTTCTCCTTTTCGAGAGCCGCAGCCGCATTCAGTTCCGCTTTCTCTGCGGATTTCTTGTCGGCTTTCTTGCTAACGTCCTGGCGTTGCACACGATCCTGCGCAACTCGCTGACCCACGTCGGGTGCTCTCGGAAGCGCAGCCTTTTGAGTGAATTTCTCGCGCGATCCGACAGGCCGCCGCAAAACCACGCCTGGCGTGGCTATCGCTGCTTCAACCACTTTGGGGTCTTCCGTCTGTTTCGCGAATCCGCGCTTGAAGATGTCGGGGTCCGATCCCCATGCTTCTGCGGCAGCCTTCATCGATGGTGCGGCGACGGCAAGGTCAAAGAAGCCGATGGAGGTTTGATAGACTTTGAGTTTCTTAGCCATCCGATAGCGACCCTTACATGCACCGCGTTTTGGAGTAGATGGACCTTTGCACCCTTTGCCCGCGGCGCCCCAGCTTTTGCCAGGCCGTTCGATAAGCTCGTGGTCCTGCAAGCTGCACGCATCGTCGAAGGTGCGGCAGATCTGGCACTAGTCGCGGCTTATAGGCCTCAGATTGCTGCAGAAAGGTCAAGGAACATATTAGCCATATTAAATGTTTGAATGCTTATGGACAGCCGCAACCTACTCTCAGCAGATCAATTAAGAGCAGCACGATCCCTACTGAACTGGTCGCGGGTCCGACTTGCCGCAAAGGCCAATCTTAGCGAAATGACGATCAGCGATTTTGAGAACGGCGTTAGGAAACCGCGTCCCCATAACATCGCTGCCATGCGCCAAGCCTTTGAGGACGCCGGAATTGTCTTCACCGTCGGAGGCACTCCATCGCTCGCCCGCCCTGAAGATGATAATGGTCTCACCACCGACAATAGAATGTGGCGCCGCCGGCAGAGAAAGGCATAAGGGAAACCCCGCCATCCCTCTCTTTCGCATCGCGCCGTGCTCTACCTCATGCCTACACGGCGTCCAGCCCCTTGCAGGGACGCTCGATAAGCTCGCAGTCGCGTCGCGCGGGCCATGCCTCCGACGAATTGGCGGTCGCCTCCTGCACCCATCAACAAACAGAGCTGAGCTCGCTGTGCAGTTCGTTGGATGCAGCGGGGCGCCTCCTCCCCGCTGTGCCCCTTACAGCTTAAGGAGCGACTGTCACTCCGAAGGCCAGGAACTGCTCGCACCAACGCCGGGGATCAATTTGTCCTGTTAATCGACGTAACCGCCAGGTTCGTCAGCTTGTTGTTGGTGGCTTTTTCCTGGTCGAGGATCTCGCTGAGCAACTTGTGCGCCTCATCATGCCCAAGATCCTTTGCCCATTCCCGCAGCGAGCCGTACCGGGATATCTCATAGTGCT
>NZ_JBFUGC010000014.1:0-170122 GCF_056403115.1 Mesorhizobium sp. P3_A2 | reverse complement strand
CCGTGGCTGCTCTGCGCAACTCTGTTGACTGCGGTGCGCGTTAGAACCGGTGCTGATGTGTATGTGGCGTAATCGGAAATGAAATCGGCGATCTGCCCGGCGCTCATGTAGCCGTCAGGATCGTCGCCCTGGTATGGGTAGTCGGGGAGTCGCGCCATCCAGTTGGGCGTGAGCAAGCGCAGCGAATCCCAGCGTTCCGTGCGCCAGCTATTCGCGACCTCGCCTCGCTCGAGAACCACATGCCTGAGCGAGTGCTGGCCCAGCAGATAGCTCATCGCCAGGCCTGAGTGACCGGCGCCGATGACGACGACGTCAACGGCGCCGGCGATCCCGCGCGAAGCGCTTTTGCTCATCAGGACTTGCTCGAGGTGACCGTTACATCGGTCGGGTTGGTGATCACGTCAAAGACGGCCGAGCGCTTCTGCGACTGCGCGACGAGAGCGGCGATGTCTTCCGCGCTGGCGTCCGCGTCAATATCGTAGTGCACCTTGATGCCGTCGAAGCCGTTGCGCACGTCCGGATCGATGCCGAGGATGCCCTGGATATTCATGCCGGCTTCGAGCGTTGCCTTGACCGAGTGGAGCTGGATGTTGCGGTTTTGCGCGACAGCCGCGATGCCCGCGGTGAGGCAGCCGGCCAGTCCGACCAGCACAAATTCAACGGGGGTCGCACCCTTGTCCTCGGACGCAAAGATTTCCGGGTGATCGGACTCGAACTTGTAGGTCTGGCGATGCTGCTGTTCTGCGCCCAGGCCGAAGAATCCGTCGACTGTGGCTCGGTTGTGGGTTCCCTTGACCCATTCACTCGTTGCGCGCCACTTGAAGCGGGCGGCCTCGGGGGCATCCTTCAGCGCCTCGCGGGCGCCGAGCAGGGCGGCTACGTTGACACCATTTGTGGCGGTTTCCGTGTGTTTGGTCATATGTCGTACTCCTGTTGACAGGTGAGGGTCCGACTTTTCAGCGGACGGAATGTCTTCCCACGGACGTGTTGTACGCAGCATGGGAGTGGGCGTGGAATCGCCTGGCGAAGCGCTGTGCTGGCGTAACTCCTGCAGCCGAACTCCAGCGAATCGCCGAGGTTGGGGTGGCGCCTCGTTCAGAGGATCCTGCCCCAGCTGTTTGATGAGAGCCTTTTCTGGCGCGGCGTAACCGGCCAGCCAATATCCTTTTGAATTTCCAATGGCAGGCTGTTCAGAACGCGTTCGGATTTTCGTGCTTCACGGGCGTTTTTGATGGCCGCCCCGTAGCGCGCGACCGTTTCAAACATTGACATCTTCTTCTCCTGTAGAGCTTTGGGCGCCTCGGGATATACCCAAGGAGCCGCTCAACAGTCTGTTAAATGCTCCACATTTGTATCTGCAAGGTTGCACCAAAACTGTTGTTTGGTAACAGAGGTAGCACATCTCGAAGACATTTATGCTGTCAGAGGTTCGATCGCTGGTGTCGATCGATGCGGTAGTCTCGCAGCCCGCCAACGCCAAAAGAGCGAGGGCCGGGTCGAAGATTGAACCTATTGTTCAATATCCTCGTAGGTCATCCGTGAACGCGTTCCGCATAGGTTAGGGCGAAGGTTTCCATCTCGAAGGCTCCATCTCAAATGATCGGGTTAGCTCTCGGTCGTCTTCGACCACACGGATGATCCATTCGTCGCAGGCTTCAATCACTTCCACGCGAGGGTGGACTTTGCCATTTCACGCCATCACGTCAATCAGCGTCTCCAGCTATTGGATGGTTCTAGGGCCAGGCCCGGCGGCTCTGTGCCGAGTGCAGTTCTCGCCTTTCCCGCATCCTTGATCATAGTGCCTCCCGTGAATGTCGAGGCAGATGCGGTGATGGCGGAGGATGGGGGTGTCTTACCATGAAAACAGGCAAGTAGTTGTGCACCAGCCACCGGACTGGAATTCATCTGACAAAGTGCGCAGCCGACCTTGCCACCGGTGCCGTGCCAGTTCCAATAGGCGCTAGGTTGCCACGGACGTGCCTAGCGAGATTGTTGACAGACACCGATGCCGATTTTTTCAGTCAAGCACACGACCGCCTATCGCTATCGCCAGCCCGTGAGCTTTGGCGAGCATCGGGTGATGTGTCGGCCGCGCGATAGTTTCGATCAGCGGCTGCTGGACCATGCTTTGTCCGTGGACCCCGAACCGAAGGCGGTTGGCTGGATCCATGACGTTTTTGGCAATTGCGTTGCCGTGATCGATTTCGAGGGTTCGGCCAAGGAACTCCGTTTCGCGACAGACATTCGGCTCGATCACGCGCCGCAGCATGCGCCTGATTTCCGTATTGATGATGCTGCGCTGAATTATCCATTCTCTTACGATCCCGATGAGGCAGCCGACCTCGCCCAAACCATGGAGCGACATCATGCCGATGACAGCGACGAGATCGGCAAATGGGCACGGCAGTTCGTGAGTGCCGCAGGGCAAACCGAGACCGGCAAATTGCTGATGACGCTCTGCTACGCCATCCACGAGAGCTTCGTGTATTCCCGACGGGTCGAAACCGGGACACAGCCGCCGCTGATGACCTTGCATCTGCGCAAAGGCACATCCCGGGACTTCGCGCTTTTCATGATGGAGGCGGTTCGCTCGCTGGGCCTCGCTGCCCGCTTCGTGACCGGCTACGTCTATGTGCCGAGCCGCGACAGTGCGGATTTGCGCGGCGGAGGATTGCCAGGTCTATTTGCCAGGTGCCGGTTGGGTCGAGTTCGATCCCACCAATGGCATTGTCGGCAACCGGGATTTGATCAGGGTTGCTGTGGCCAGGCATCCCCAGCAAGCCATACCTCTTTCGGGAAGCTACTCCGGCAGCGCCTCAAGTTTTCTTGGCATGAGTGTTGAGGTGAAAGTGGTGAAGGAAAATTAGATCGGTCTGATGTTCTCCGGAACTGTTTGGGCAATTTGGAGTTAGCCCCGTTCCTGAATCAAGGCATTGGGACATCGATGCGGATCCGCGCAGGTTTCAACCTCACCTACGAATGTCCGCAGCAGACACCAATGTTGCTCGTCCTCGAGATTCATCCGTCACGCCGCGTCGATCTGTTGACAGAACAGGTCATAGGCTTTGATCGACCGATCGAAGCCCGGGGTTACATTGATGCTTTTGGCAACGCGTGCACAAGAATAGAAGCGCCTGCAGGGCTGACCACGATATCTACGAGTTTCGAGATTTACGATACCGGAAAGTCCGATGTCGTCATGCCAGAAGCCATCCAGCACGACATCAAGGAGCTGCCCGATGAGGTGCTCAGGTTTCTCCTGGGCAGCCGCTATTGCGACACCGATAGGCTCGGCGACTTCGCTTGGGCAAATTTTGGCGATATTCCATCCGGCTGGGCGCGGGTGCAGGCGATCTGCAATTTCGTGCACAATCACATCGCTTTCAGCTACCAAGCCGCGGACCCGCTTCGGACTGCCCACGGCGCTCTTTCCGATCGAACCGGCGTCTGTCGCGACTTTGCGCATCTGGCCATCTCGCTATGCCGCTGCATGAACATCCCGGCGCGCTATTGCACCGGCTATCTCGGCGACATTGGCGTGCCTCCGGTGCCGGATCCCATGGATTTCAGCGCGTGGTTCGAAGCATATCTAAGCGGTCACTGGTTCACATTTGATGCTCGGCATAACCGCCCTCGAATAGGTAGGATCCTGATGGCGACGGGTTGCGACGCGACTGATGTTGCACTCTCAACCAGTTTCGGGTCATCGAGACTTGCTGGCTTCGAGGTTGTCACGGAAGAAGTCTCAGCGAGCACTTGTTGGCGACCCCTATGACCGCGCAAGGCGATGTCGGGACGTGGACGTGACCGCCGGGCAGCGCTAGCCGAACAAGGCGCGAGAATCAGCGGGCGCTTCGGAACGCCCCTTCAGGCTGTAAACCCAGAGGACATTGGGGGCCCGTATACGATAATCGCGCAGTATGCCGTCTCGCCCCTTAGCCATAATCAAGCGATGCTTTTCAAGATTGCGCCAGTGTGCCAGCGCAACTCCGTCGCGCCAGAGTGAAAAAGAAGGTCTTGTTCATGGACGTGGAAGCCATCAAGCGGAAAGAACTTGGGCCTGATGAGCGCCGCGAAAGGCGTCGGCTGCGCAGGGAGAAGCAGCGAATCGAAAACATAGGGCGTGCCGAAAAAATGCATATGGCCCGCTTGGCCGGGGCAAGTGCACAGCGCGGGCATACCGTGTCGGACTTGGAGGCATCCATCTATGTGGGCTGCTCGGGATGGTTTTACTGGAAATGGCGGGGACAGTTTTACCCGAAGGACTTGCCCACAAGCGATTGGTTCGATCACTACGCGAACCGGTTCGACACTGTCGAAATCAATGCATCGTTTTATACGTGGCCAACCGTCACAAATATCAAAAGCTGGGTTCGGCAAGCGGGGGACCGCAGGTTCGTCTATACGGTAAAGGTCTGCGAGCTGATCACTCACATCAAGAGGTTCAAGGGCACCAAAACCCTCGTGACGGATTTTGGGATGATTGCCGATATTTTGGGTGAGCGAATGGGCTGCTTTCTTTTCCAGCTCCCGCCCAGCTACCATTTTACAGAGGCGAGACTGAACAGCATTCTCGGCCAACTCGAACCCGCCCGGCGCAATGTGGTGGAGTTTCGTCACGGCAGCTGGTGGAACGAAACTGTCTACTCTGCCTTTCGAGCGACCGGCACAATCTTTTGCTCATGCAGCGGCCCTCGCCTTCCGAATGTCCTGGTACGGACCGCCGATGACGTCTACGTGCGGCTCCACGGTCCAGAGCGTTGGTACCGACATGATTACACCGCAGATGAGCTAACCAAATGGGCCGAGAACATCCGAGCCAGTGGCGCAAAGAGAGCCTGGGTTTATTTCAATAACGACTATGACGGCTTTGCGCCAAAGAATGCCGTGGCGATGCGACGCTTGCTGGAGGACCAACCCTTGGACCTTCGATCACATACCGGCGCCGATTCGGCAGATGCATAACGAGATGGCAACTTCGTTTTGAGCGCTCATTCCTTCTGAAAGGTCAATCGACTCGCCTCTATTCGAAGCCTGTGTCTTCACCTTGATCTGGTGATGTGAAGGTAAGGATCGATAATGGCCACGGTCCCTTCCTGATCCCGCGCGGGACCTCAGCTCCGACCGCTACACTTTATCCCTATGCGGTGGGCGCCCGTTACTCCAATTCGCTCTCAGAACTGTGTGCGCACCGGGCTGCACCAAAGCTTGAAAAGCCAGCCTCTGCTCCCGCAAGCGCCGGGTCTTAGCCTCTCTCCAGATGCGCTCAGCATTCAGGACTTTCCGGGACTCGCGATCGGCCCGGTGAAACTTCTCCTTGTCGATACGTCTCGCCTTCAACTTCGAGCTCGAGCGGATAAGGCAAGCGATCATTTCTGGGTCGATCTGACCCGAGCCAGTCATGGCCACGATCAAATACTCAATCTCAGCTGCCCTCGTCACCAGGGATCGAAACGTTTCCTGGATTATAGAAAACTCGAAGGCGGATATTTTTCCGACGGTTTTCTGAGCCAGCCCTTACCGCGTCGCGAGACCCCTTGTCAGTTAGCGCTGGCGACTGGGGCCACCAGCGGCGTGATGCGGCGAATTGCGACACGACGGTTCTGTCGTTCTGGCCGTGTCGTGTTCACCTTAAGATATCGCTCGCCGTAGCCTTGGGTCGTCAGGTTCTCTGGCGCGATGCCAAAGGCGTTGGTGAGGGCCTCGGCCACTGCCTCGGCTCGCTGGTCGGACAAGGCCAGGTTTGCATTCTCGCCACCGACGGCATCGGTGTGGCCTTCGATCAAGAATGTTTCCGCCGGGTTCTTCTTCAGCAGCCGCGCCATTGCGTCCGCAACTCCTTGCAGCTTTTTGACTTCGCTGTCCGAGATCGCCGCCGAACCGGACTCGAAATTCAACGTGTCGAGATCCACGCGCCGGGCGATGTCGCGCACACGCGCCGAGCGCTTGACCTCGTCGACCGAATAGAGGCGCTGAACCTTTTCCACCGGCGGCTGTTCGAGGAAAATGTAGTAGTCGCTGGGATCCTCTACCGCGTCCGACTCCAAGATGTATCGCTTCCGCGGTATATTGAGCCGCATCGGTGGCAAATCATCTCCAGGATCGCGCCAATCCTGCACGTCCTGGTAATACCTCTCGTCGACATAGCTCAGCACATATTCGCGGCCGTCCGGCGTGATGCGGGAGCGCTGGATGACGTCGCCATAGCGGTTGCGGATGGTGACGATTTGGTTGCCGTTGTCGCGAACGATCGTCTCGCGTGTGCGGCCACCCGGCAGATCCTCGGAATACACATCCTTGGCACCACGGTCTATTCGCGGCGCTTCGTTGCTCTCGACTATCGTCTGGTTGTTGAACTGGATGATTACCCGGCCGCCAATTTCCGTGAGGACATCGGCGCCTTTTGGGCGTTTCGGCGACTGGCTATCTGGCGCCTTGTCACGGCGAGTACCCTTCTCCTCCGTCACCGGAACGATCTTCTCAGGCTTGATCTCCTGCTGCGCGGCCTTGTCGTCCGCAGGCGGTGGTCCGGCGTCTACAGCGGCAGCCGCAGGCGCCGCGGCCTGACCGCCATCGCTCTGCTGAGCAGGCGCTTTGCCGTCCTTGCCCGGACGTTTTGCATCTTTTTCGCTGTCGAGGACGGGTGCGGCGTTCGGGTCTGCCGGCGCGTCGCCCTGGACTGGCTTTTCGTTTTGGGCGGGCGCCGCCAGCTCACCATTGGCTGGCTTTTCGGAGGTTGCAGGCTGCTGATCGGTTGAAGGTTGTTCTCCAGTCACGGGTTGCTTTGGTGCAGGCTGCTCGGCGGAAGGTGTCTCTTCTGACTTGCTCGTCGGTTCCGGCGGCTGTTCGCCCTGGGCAGGCGCAGGCTCAGCGGTCGCAGCAGGCGCCTGGGTAGGCGGGGTGGGAGAAGGCGCCTGATCTGCTGGTGGCTGGACTTGCTTGACTGGAGCCGATTTGTTGGAGGCCGGCTGGTCGGTGGGGGCTGGCGCAGCCTCGGACGCTGGCGCGGGCGCGGCCGGTTGAGCAGGTTGTTGCTTCGCGGACGGTTCAGCCGGTGGAGTTGAGTCCGGAACGGGAGCTGCCCCAGACGCCGGAGCTGCCTCTTTTGGCTGCTCCTGCGGTTTTGGTGAAGGCTGTGGTTCGGTCGCTGGAAGGGGAGCGGGGCTTTCGGACGGAGCCTGTTGCCTCAGCGCGCAGGCTTCGGCGGACTCGCCCTCCTTACATTTCAACTTGATGAAAATAGGTCGTGCCGATGCGACGAACGGTTCGGCACCGAAGGCTGCGATGAGCGGTGCCCCGAACGGCGCTGAGGCGATCAGCAAACCGAGTGCGGTGCTGGCCAAAATCTTTGGTCGGCGTGTCATTTGAATTCTCCGTGTGTGTCCCGTCGCTATCCAAACTGGGCACTGCCACATTCGTTCCCGCTCAATTTCCCAAGGAGACGCTCCCCAACGGAAACGACGGACGATTACTTTAGGAGGCGCGGCAAGTTGCCGGGCTTGGACGGAGATACAGTCCGTCGGAGGACGGCCGCCTGTTCCGGGGCCAATCTGCGGTCTGTTATAAGAAAAAGCCCGCTGGCCGGGAGCCAGCCGGGTGACGGGCCTTCCGGCCCGTTCGACCGATTAGAGGGACCCGCGGGCAAATGGATTCGGCGCCGCGATCCTCACCGCTTCTAGTCCGTGCCGACGCATTAACCCAGGCGATCTCAATCAGACGTGCTTTCGCCATCGGCACAGGATCTGGTATCTGCGGGATCCCGTCCGACCGCCAGCCGCAACGACGGAGCTGCCGCACTCTGAGCCCGCCATTCGCGCCAGTGAGTCGGAATATCGATCCGTTCGCATGCCAATCCCGAGCCAACTTTGCGCTATGCGAACAGACTGCTACCTGCGGTCACCAGCAGACGCATCGGACCGCAGCTTGTTTCTTGAAGCCAACGGCGCTATTTCTTCCCTATGCCCGAAAGAGCCACCTATCCCTCAGACCTGACTGCGGTACTCGCCTTCATCTTTGGCGCTATCGTGATGGTGGCCAGTATCGGCTCGCTGTTGCTGAGCCTTTTGGCGATCGCTGGCATTCACCCGGTCTGATCGGTTCGTTCGTACAACCTTCTAGCCATCAGCCAGACGCCATACTCGCAGATTCGACGCGGGACGTTGCAAGCGCTCTCATCGACGCCGCACAGCCTCGGGGGTCGATTCCCACCTTCGCCTAGACAAGGAGAGCTTCACACACAGCCTGCGAGACGTGGTTTGGCGAACCAAGCGAAAGCCCTTCTTGAAAATGCGGGCTTGAACTGCAATCCTGCCGAAAAGGCGGGTTGAATCGATTATCGCTCTGTCCGGGAGGCATTCGACTTGGTCACGCAGTTAACCTCAAGCGAACGCCAATACGCGGCAGTGATACTTCTTCTGGTCGGACTGTTGGGCTTGACGATGGCCGCGCTCGGCAAGTCCGACCCGATTGGCGTGCACGGCGTTATCGTTATGGTGTTCAGCGGCGCGCTGCTATTTCTGGTGCTGTCGGCCTACTACGCGCCCGAGCCACAGATCGACCGGCAGGCGAATTACTACGATGATCCAATCAAGGTCGGTATCGTATTGTCGATGGCCTGGGCTGTTTTCGGCATGTTCATGGGCGTGTGGGTCGCCGCCCAGCTCGCCTGGCCAAATCTTGCCTTCGATGCAGCGTGGTCGACCTTCGGGCGGATGCGGCCAACCCATACCACGGGCGTGATCTTCGGCTTCGGCGGCAACGCGCTGATCGCCACTTCCTTCCATGTCGTCCAGCGGACTTCGCGAGCTCGGCTGGCCGGCCAGATCAGTCCGTGGTTCGTCCTCTTCGGATACAACCTGTTCTGCGTGCTTGCCGTCACCGGTTACTTCATGGGCGTGACGCAATCAAAGGAATATGCCGAGCCGGAGTGGTACGCCGACCTATGGCTGGTCATCGTCTGGGTGACCTATTTTCTCCTCTTCGTCCGCACGCTCGCGCGACGCAAGGAGCCGCACATCTACGTCGCCAACTGGTATTATTTGGCCTTCATCGTGGTCGTAGCGGTCCTGCACATCGTCAACAACCTCGCCGTCCCCATCTCGCTCGGACACGCCAAAAGCTACACGATATGGTCAGGCGTGCAGGATGCGATGGTCCAGTGGTGGTACGGCCACAATGCCGTTGCCTTCTTTCTCACGGCTGGCTTCCTGGGTATGCTGTATTACTATCTGCCGAAGCGCGCAGAACGACCGATCTTCTCCTACAGGCTGTCGATTCTCAGCTTCTGGGGCATCACATTCTTCTACATGTGGGCGGGCTCCCATCACCTCCACTATACGGCCCTGCCGCATTGGGTGCAGAACCTCGGAATGACGTTTTCCGTCATGCTTCTGGTTCCCTCCTGGGCTTCGGCTGGAAACGCGCTGCTTACCCTGAACGGGGCCTGGCACAAGGTCCGCGACGACGCGACGCTGCGCTTCATGATGGTGGCCGCCGTCTTCTACGGCCTTTCGACCTTCGAGGGGTCTTTCCTGGCAATCCGTCCGGTCAATTCGTTGTCGCACTATACCGATTGGACCGTTGGGCATGTGCATGCTGGAGCGCTCGGCTGGGTGGCGCTGATTACCTTTGGTTCGCTCTACACCCTCGTGCCGGCGCTGTGGAAACGAGAACGGATGTACTCTGCCGCGCTCGTTGAAGTTCATTTCTGGCTCGCTCTGGCGGGCACGCTCATCTACGTCTTCGCGATGTGGAACTCCGGTATCATCCAGGGCCTGATGTGGCGCACATATACAGCGGATGGCTCGCTAGCCTATTCGTTCGTCGATTCGCTGGTGGCGATGTATCCGTACTACATCGCGCGGGCCTTCGGCGGTCTCCTGTTCCTGCTTGGCGCGATGGTAGGCTGTTACAACATGTGGATGACCGCTACGGCAGCACCCTTCATGACAGAACGACAAGCCGATCTCCCCGATCCTGGCGCTGCCCCCGGCATTACCCCGAGTCCGGCGGAGTGACCCGATATGCCTGAACTCTTCCACCGAAAGATTGAGCGAACGGCCGTCGGATTCCTTCTGGCCATCGTCGCCGCGGCCAGCGTCGGCGGCATAGTCGAAATCGCGCCACTGTTCACGATTCACGAAACGATTGAAGACGCACCGGACATGCGTCTCTATACGCCGCTCGAGGTCGCTGGCCGCGATATTTACGTCCGCGAAGGCTGCTATGCCTGTCACAGCCAGATGATCAGGACGCTGAGCGACGAGGTTGACCGCTACGGGCCGTATTCGCTGGCGGTGGAATCGAAATACGACCACCCCATGTTATGGGGATCCAAGCGTACAGGTCCGGACTTAGCGCGCATCGGTGGCAAATATTCCGATATCTGGCACGTGACACATCTCTCCAATCCGCGTCAGGTCGTCCCAGAATCCAATATGCCGGCTTACGCATTCCTGGCGCGCACGCCACTCGAGATGGACGAGCTGAACCTGCATCTGGCCGCTCTGAGGGAAGTCGGCGTGCCGTACACGGACGACATGATCAACAACGCCGCGAGAGATGCGTTCGGACAGGCAACTCCTGACAGCGATTTTGGGGCGGGTGTGACCAGGCGCTACGGCGAGAAAACCCAGGTAAGTGCCTTCGATGGCGTAACGACCGAGGTCACCGAGATGGACGCGCTGGTTGCCTATCTGCAAGTGCTGGGACGCCTGACGGACGCCGCCTACAAGCAAACCGCTGCGCCCGAAAAGGCACCCGATTCCTAACAGCGACTGGACCGAAGGGAGGACCGCATCATGGAGCTGGACCACGACACCCTCGTCGCCTTCTCGAAGAGCTGGGGGCTGTTTTATCTGATCGCGTTCGCCGTCGGCGTTTGCATCTACACGTTCTGGCCGTCGAACCGACAGCGGTTTCGTGAAGCCAAAAAGAACATTCTCGACCGGGATGACATGCCATGGCGGTAGAGGAACTGGATCCCGTAAGCGGTCGCGCGACGACGGGACATGAATGGAACGGCATCAAGGAACTTGACACTCCAGTCCCGAGGGGGGTTTTGATGTTCTTGATCGTCACTCACCTCTTCGCGGTGATCTGGTGGTTCGTGATGCCGACATGGCCTCTTGGGACGACCTACACCAAGGGCCTGCTGGACACCGACCAGCGCAAGATTGTCGAGGCGAAGCTCGTCTCAGAAAACGCGGCCAGAGCGCCATGGATCGACGCGATCGAAAAGTCGAGCTTCGACGAGATCCTGGCCAATCCGCACCTCATGGAGGTCGTTAAAGAAACCGGTCATCGGCTTTTCGGGGACAACTGCGCCGCCTGCCACGGCCGCGACGGCAAGGGTGGCAACAACTATCCCGACCTGACAGACCACGACTGGATCTGGGGTGGAGGGCCCGACACGATCGCCGAGACGATGCGTATCGGGGTCAATTCCAGCAACCCGGAAACCCGGGTATCGCAGATGCCCTCGTTTGGACGCGACCAAATGCTGGAGCCCGTACAGGTCAGGGACGTGGCTCTGTATGTCCATTCACTGAGCAATCCGTCCGATGCCACCCCTGACAATGTCAACACAATCGAAGCGGGGCGACAGGTCTTCCTCACAACCTGCGCCGCCTGCCACGGCCAGGATGCCAAGGGCAACAAGGACATGGGGGCTCCCAATCTGACCGATCAATACTGGATTTATGGCGGCGACCTGCAGACAATCGTCACGAGTGTCCATGGCGGCCGCCAGGGGCATATGCCGACGTGGGACAAGCGGCTGACACCAGCCGATATCAAGATCCTCGCGCTCTATGTCTACAAGCTGGGCGTCGAGAACCCGTGATGGGATCAACCTGATGGCACCAACTGAACAGAAGCGTTCGCGTGCACCGCTGCTGGTGTGGCTCCTGGTTCCGGCGGCCGTGCTGCTTTTTTGTGGGGCGAACGCTCATCTGATCTACGTGGCATTCTCGTCCCAGCCGGGATGCGTAAGCCATCTGAAGGCACCAGACCCTGGAACAGGCTTATACAGGGCGGCGGGTTCCGATTGCTGAACAGCAATCAACGCAATCGCGAGGTAGACAAATGAGCAACGCCAACAAGCCCTACGGATTGCTGAACCAACTGTCAGGCATCGAGGAAACCCGCAATACCGAGCGTGAGCGTCACTTGCCGGCGAGCGCGGCATTTGCCTGGCTCGCAGCAGGCTGGCGCGACCTGATGATCGCACCCGGACTGAGCCTCGCCTATGGCGTGGTGGTCTTCGTCGTTTCCGTAGTTTTCGTCTGGACGATGTTCGCTTTTGGCTGGGACTACATTCTATTCCCGGCTCTCGCCGGCTTCATGATCGTGGCGCCAGCTATTGCGGTTGGGCTGTACGCGAAGAGCCGCGCCATCGAAGAGGACGAAGTGCCGACGCTGGGGGGGATGCTCCGCGTCAAGTCCCGTGCAGGCGCCCAGATCTTCTTCACTGGGGTTCTCCTTTGCCTGCTCATGCTTTTGTGGATGCGCGCGGCAGTCTTGCTCTATGCGCTGTTCTTCGGTGTGCGGGCGTTTCCTGGGTTGGACCATATCGTCGGAATGCTTTTCACGACTCCGGTAGGTATCGCCATGCTTGTCGTTGGAACGCTGGTCGGTGGGTTGTTCGCCGCTTTCGGCTTCGCAATCAGCGTCTTTTCGCTTCCGATGCTGCTCGACCAGCGCACCGATGCGCTGACGGCGATGGCAACCAGCATGGCCATCGTTTGGAACAATCTCCAACCTATGATCATGTGGGGGGCCGTCGTGCTAGCCCTGTTCGCAGTGGGTGTGGCAACGGCTCTGGTCGGGCTGATTGTGATCTTCCCGCTGCTTGGCCATGCCACCTGGCATGCCTACAAGGCAATGCGGTGAGGATGACCTGAGCGATGTCTTGCTGCTCGCCCGCCGGCGCCAGGTTGGAAATCGAAGTCGCACGCTCGGTCGCGTCGGAGGAACTCCTCCTCGCCAGCCGCGATCTCGGCGACGGGATGCGTCAGACGGACCTTTCGGTTCCCGGCATGCACTGCGGGGCCTGCATTGCTGCCGTCGAGAAGATACTGTCGGCGCTCGAAGGCGTTGCGAATGCGCGCGTTAATCTGTCCACGAGGCGGGTCGCAGTCCGATGGCGCACGGTCGATGGTGTTGCTCCGGACCTGATTGGCACGCTGGAAAGGATCGGTTACCAAGCGCACCTTTATTCTTTAGAGTCAGATGCAAATGACCCGCAGCTGTCGCACCTGCTCAAGGCGCTGGCCGTAGCTGGCTTCTGCGCCATGAACATCATGCTGTTGTCGGTGTCCGTCTGGTCCGGTGCCACCGGGCAAACACGGCAGGCGTTCCATCTCCTCTCAGCCGCTCTAGCGCTCCCGGCCATCCTCTACTCCGGCCGTATCTTCTATTTCTCGGCGTGGTCGGCGCTACGAAACCTCCGGACGAACATGGACGTGCCGATCTCAGTCGGCGTAACTCTCGCTTTCGCCCTTAGCCTCTACGATACCGTTCACGGCGCCCCGCACGCCTATTTCGATGCAGCAACGACCCTCCTTTTCTTCCTGCTGGCTGGACGCACCTTGGATCATGTGATGCGCGAGAAGGCGCGATCCGCGGTGGCCGGACTGGCGCGGCTTGCGCCAGTCGGCGCCACGGTCATCGAGGCCGACGGCACGAAGCGCTATGTACCGGCGGCCACGATCGAGCCGGGTACCACTGTGTTCATTGCAGCCGGCGACCGCGTTCCGGTCGATGGGGTGGTGGAAACCGGAAACTCCGATCTCGATTGCTCTCTGGTTTCCGGCGAAAGCGCGCCTCTTGCAGCGTCGCCGAGGACAAGGGTCCAGGCGGGACTGATGAACCTCACTGGGCCACTGACGATGAAAGCCACCGCGCGCGCGGAAGATTCCTTGCTGGCTGAAATGGTCCGGATGATGGAAGCTGCGGAAGGCGGGCGGGCGCGTTACCGCCGGCTGGCTGACCGTGCCGCTGCACACTATTCGCCTGTGGTCCACACGATCGCTCTGCTATCTTTAGCCGCTTGGCTTTTCGCCACCGGCGACTGGCATCATTCCATAACTGTTGCCATCTCTGTCCTCATTATAACCTGCCCTTGTGCCCTCGGTCTTGCCGTTCCAATCGTCCAGGTCGTGGCGGCGCGGCGTCTCTTCGAACGGGGTATCATGGTGAAGGACGGTTCCGCACTCGAGCGCCTTGCCGAGGCTGACACTGTCTTGTTCGACAAGACCGGCGTGCTCACTCTTGGCGAGCCCGTCCTGGCGAACGCAGCAAAGATCGCGCCGGCTGCTCTTGGCATTGCAGCCGCCATCGGGGCCGGGTCCCGACACCCGTCTGCTTTGGCGATCGCGGCTGCGGGGGTGGGCCTGCCGCAGACGCCCTTTGCCTTCGATCACTTAAAGGAATTTTCGGGCCTTGGCCTGGAAGCCCGCGCGCAAGGCGTCGTCTACCGTCTTGGTCGCCATGATTGGGCGACTGACAGCGGCGTGCAACACGAACAAAACTCAGCGACCTCGGTTGCCGTGCTGACGAAAGATAGGGAGTGGCTTGCCACTTTCGCGATCGAGGACGGTGTTCGCCCTGGTGCAGAGCAGGCAGTCGGCGATCTCAAAAGGGCCGGACTGCAAGTCGAAATCGTTTCTGGCGACCGGCGGCAGCCGGTAAAGATGCTGGCGATGCGGCTGGGCATCGATCAGGTCGAAGCCGAGTTGCTTCCGGCCGGAAAGCTCGGCCGGATCAAGGAACTTGCCGGCTGCGGAAGCAAGGTTCTTATGGTCGGAGACGGGCTGAACGACGGACCAGCGCTGGCCGCCGCCCACGTTTCGATGGCGCCAAGCACGGCCGTGGATATTGGCCGAAATGCTGCAGACCTCGTCTTCCTTGGCGAGGATCTTTCCGCTGTACCGCAGGCTCTCGACATATCAAGGAGGGCGCAGAATTTGATCCGGCAGAACTTTGCGCTTGCCGTTGCCTATAACGCCCTGGCCGTACCCATAGCGGTGGCGGGCTACGTGACCCCGCTCTTGGCGGCTCTTGCGATGTCGCTGTCCTCGCTGCTCGTGGTCGCCAACGCCATGCGGCTGCGGCCCAATGTTCCGGTCGAGCCTGTGAGGCGCGCTCGTCCCTCGGGTTCAGAGCACGTCGTTGCTGGCATGCCTCGATGAATTACCTGGTCGTCCTCGTCCCGGTCGCGATCCTGCTGGGCCTAGCAGGGCTTGTGGCCTTCCTCTGGTCCCTGCGCGCTGGCCAGTACGATGATCTGGACGGCGCGGCTGAGCGAATCCTCCATGACGATGAGGACAGGCCATAGGTTTCTGGAGGCTCCACATCTAGACCGCCCTCGAACTCAATAGTCTTGGGCATGCCGGGCAGGCGCAAGCCCCCACCGGGCCGAAGCGGTGCTTTGAGTTCGTTGGAACTCGACGGGCCGCTTCAGGCGTTACTTACGAGAATTTCGGAGTTACCATCGAGATCGAGCCATATGACGGTAAGCGCCAATGGATGAACAACGTCTTGTTAGAAGGCAAGGATGTTGCGGAGGCCACGGTATGTGCATGGGCCCCTCGCGCCAAAGAGGCCTTGGATATCGACGCAGACGTGAACGGACGTGTTGCTGAGGGGGGCGTGAACAAGACTGCGAGCTGCCATCACCAACTCCTTGGCCCGTAATTGTCATGTCGCCTCAAAGTGGCGTGTTGTCCTTGGCCTGCCGGGCGGCTTCAGCCTTGGCAACGTCGATCGCGCAAAGCTTTGCCCCGGCCTGGCTTTCTTCTACGTCTAACAGCGACGGTCAGGTTCTCGACGAAGACGGCCAACTGTTCGAGTCGCGCGATAGCGATCGAGCATAGGCCTTGCGCATCCTGCAGGATGTTGCGCGCGATGAAATGCCTGAGCGCGAGCTGGCAAAAATCACGGTTAGGTAGGAGGGACAACGGAGCCCAGTGTCTGAAGCGTCGCTCATCTTAGCGACCGGCTGGAGCGCATCGCCGTTCATCGAGCCAAAATAGGAAAACAGTGGGGCCGGCGACAAATGCCGCATCGCACCACGGAGTGTGGGCCGGCCGTTCGCCCCTCTCCCGAACCTGCGCGATCTGCCTTCAGAATATGCGAGGCACGGTCTTCGTTTTGCCTCGGCGGGGAACCATTGAAAATGCCATCCGTTAGGCTGTTCACGAAATGTATTAGCGAGGCACCGTGGACCACGACGACGCTTCACCTATACCCTCCGGCGTTGAGGGCCTCGACTACATCTTGCGGGGTGGGTTCGCTAAATTCCGCTCCCATCTGATTGAAGGTAGGCCTGGGTCAGGTAAGACAACCCTCGGTCTCCAGTTTCTGATCAAAGGCGCTGAGAGCGGTGAGAAATGCCTCTACATAACGCTTTCCGAAAGTAAGCGAGAACTGCGGTCAGTTGCGGAACGGCACGGGTTTCCGCTTGAGGGCATTGAAATCCTCGAGCTGGTTCCGCCAGAGCTCAGCCTTGATCCGTCGCAACTTCAGACTTTGGTGCACTCGTCCGATCTGGAGCTGGGCGAAACCGTGCAGTCCGCTCTGGCGGAGATCGAGCGCATCAAACCAAATCGCGTGGTGTTCGATTCGCTCTCGGAAATTCGATTGCTGTCCCAAGGGTCGTTGCGCTACCGGCGGCAGGTGTTGGCATTGAAGAGCTTCTTCCTCCTGAGCAACGCTACCGTGCTTCTGCTGGACGACCTCACTGCTGAACATGACGATCTCAACTTGCATTCGATCAGCCACGGCGTCATCCGCATGGAGCAGCTTTCGCCGATTTATGGCGGCGAGCGCCGACGGCTTCGCGTGATCAAAATGCGCGGGGTTCAAATTCGCGGCGGTTTCCACGATTTCGTCATTCGACATGGCGGCGTTACCGTCTTTCCCCGTCTGGTTGCTGCAGAACATGAAATGGCAGAGCACGGCTCGCCGGCCATCTGCAACAGTTCTGTCGATACTCTGCTGGGCGGCGGCTTGGAACGCGGGACCAGCACACTTTTGATAGGCCCATCCGGCGTAGGCAAATCGACGATTGCCTGTACTTATTGCCATGCCGCGCTAAGGCGCGGGGAACCCGTACTGGTCCTGTTGTTCGACGAAACCAAGCGCATCTTTCTGACGCGCGCTTCAGGCCTCGGCATGGAGCTGCAGACCTTTACAAACGACGGGAGCCTGTTGCTGGAACAGGTAGATCCGGCGGAGTTATCGCCGGGCGAGCTGTCGTCACGCATCCAGTCGGCTGTCGAGCGCGCTGGCGCTAGGATCGTGGTGATCGATAGCCTGACTGGCTATCTCAACGCCATGTCGGAAGAGCAGCATCTTGTACTTCAGATGCACGAGATCCTCACCTATCTTAACCAGAAAGGTGTTGTGACGATCCTACTCCTGGCCAATCATGGACTGATCGGCCAAATGGCCTCATCTGTCGACATGACCTATCTCTGTGATTCCGTCATGCTGCTTCGCTTCTTCGAGAGCGGCGGCCGGTTGAGACGGGCTGTTTCGGTCGTCAAGAAACGCGTTGGCCCGCATGAAGACACCATCCGCGAATTCAAGATCAGCCCGGCGGGCTTGGCCGTCGGCGAGCCCTTGGAAGAGTTCCGAGGCATTTTGACTGGTGTACCGTCTTATGAGGGCAAGAAGGGCGACCTCCTCAAAGACAAGGCGTCATGATGCCGTCTCGCGGTGTGCTCGTACTCGCGCCAGTGGGGCGTGACGCAAAGATCGCGGCCTCGATTCTCGCCACGAATGACATCCGGTCGCACATCTGCGCAACCCTAGATGAAACCCTTCCCCATCTGGACCAGGCCCAATGTCTCGTCGTTGCTGCGGAAGCCCTGATCAGCTCTAATCGAACTCAGTTCGCAGCCTGGCTGGATAACCAGCCAACGTGGTCGGATTTTCCGATCGTGCTCTTGACCATGCGTGGCACAGAAATCGACAAGCGGTTGTCGTTTCTGGACGGCTATTTGGTTGTCCTGGAAAGGCCGTTCCTACCCTCCAGCCTCACAAATTCCGTTCGCTCGGCACTGCGCGCCCGTGCCCGCCAGCTTGAGGTAAAGTCCTATATCGAACAGAAGCAAGAAGTTGCTGATCGGCAGAAGCTGCTTATCCGAGAGCTACACCACCGTGTCAAAAATACGCTGGCCAATGTCCGTGCAATGATGGGTGCGACCGCGAAGTCCAGTGGCAGCGTGGAGGACTTCATGCGCGATTTCTCTGCCAGAATTGTCTCTCTGGCTGACACTCACTCGATTCTGACTGACGATTATTGGCAAATGGCTTCCTTGCATAAACTGCTCGAGTCGGAGTTGCGACATTACGATACCAACGACAAGTCCCGTGTATTGCTCGAAGGCCCGGACGTAGCGCTTGTCGCCGACATCGCAATACCGGTCGGCATGGCGTTCCATGAGCTTGCATCCAACTCGTCGAAGTATGGTGCGTTGTCTCGACCTCAAGGCCGCCTGGAAGTCCGGTGGTCAGTCGACAGCTCAGGCGGCAGTAAAATTGTCACTCTCGATTGGCAGGAACGGGGCGGGCCTGTGGTAGAGCAGCCTGCAAAGCGCGGGTTTGGTACGACACTGCTGGAGAAAGTTGTACCTGTGCAGTGCGATGCCAAGGTCGAATTGAGCTACCACCGCGACGGTCTGCGCTTCGCCATGGCGTTGCCCCTGCGCGACACCAGGCTGGTGCCAGGCTATTAGTGGCAGCGTACGGGATCGCTGCCAGTTCGGCCGTAGCGGATGAAAGCACTGGCTGATAATGATGTGATACACTCTATCACAGGTGCACAGATGACATCGGATTCAGATAAGGCCGAAGCGGTCGAGCAGTTGCTCGACACGCCTGACCTTGCCACAGCCCTGGAAAGCGAACAATTCAAGAAGTTCCTTGACCAGCTTCCGATCGCGATTGCTGTTTCCGAGCTGAACGCGAATGAGCGCGTCGTGTATGTCAACCCGGAGTTTGAGAAGCTCTCGGGCTTGAGAGCCGCCCAATTGGCACGCAGGAACTGGGCAGCGCTTTCCGGAGTAGGTCTCCATGAGCGGCAGGACAGTGCGCTGGCTGACAGCATTGTAACAGATACCGATTTCGTGGGAACTTTTCGCCTGGAGCGCGGCGACGAACCGACCGTGGTTGATGCATACTCAAATGTGATCGTAGACGACAACGGCAAGGCTTGCTTTCGACTTGTTGCCCTTGTGGACGTAACGATCCATGGTGGAGCAGCGCCCACGGTTGATGAGCTTGTCCGCGAAAAGGATACTCTGCTGCGCGAGCTCCAACACAGGGTAAAAAATAATCTCCAGATGATTACCGCACTCATCCGGCTGGAAACCCGCAACGCAGCAGAGCCTGATCAGAAACGTTTCGAGCGGCTGGCGGGGCGCGTTGATGCTCTAGCCATCCTCTATCAAACGCTCTCGGCTGACGAGCAGAAGGACGACGTCGATCTCGGCATCTATTTGAGCCAAATAGCCTCAGCAGTCATGGCCTCGCATGCCGTTGAGGGCATACGCCTTGACATGAAGGTGGATACCTATCCAGTGTCGATCAACGTTGCAATGCCGACCGGCCTGGTTGTGAACGAACTGCTGACCAACGCACTCAAACACGGCTTTAAGGGACGCGAAGGCGGAACGATAACACTTCACAGCGTTGTCGACGGTGACGGTTGCCGGATCATCGTCGCGGATGACGGGATTGGTTTACCCGATGGAGAGACCTGGCCCAAGCCGGGCAAACTCGGGGCGCTAATCGCGCGTTCACTAACTGAGAACGCCAAGGCCTCGTTTGACGTGGTCTCAAGTTCAGCTGAAGGCACGAAAGTTACCATTATGTTCAAACGATCGACAGCCACGGGCTAAAAACTTTTTGCCTAAAAGGGAAGCCCAGGTATTTCGCCAGAAAGCGAATGCTTCGGTCTCCATCAGATCCCGATAGGGTTGTTCCGGAAGCAAGGCTGAATCCAACGCCGAGACCGCGACCGGCCCGGCTCTTGAGCATGATGATGAAATTGATGGATATAGGCCGCGGTCGGGCGCTCTCAAAAGGCCTAAGGGCGCAGAGCTGGGCGGCGGGGCGAATGGCATGCACCGAGTCGGGGTTGGTCACGGAATCAGCCTTTACCGACGAGCCAAAAGGACGGCTCTCCACCCTCAGGTCCGGAATGTCCCACAGAGCCAGTTCCTCGGCTTGCGTTTTTGCAGCTCTCGCTCCCCTGCTTGACCTATTCACAATCGCTGCAAGCAACGTACTATCGGTGATGACCACCGGGCTAAGTCTCCGCGTTTTGCCTCAACTTCATTAGCTGTGCCGCGTTCCAGGCTGACGGCTTTATCGAGGCTCTCCGTAGCTGGATCACGGTAACCCATGAGACGAACCCACGGTGCAAGCTCGGATGCTCAGAATACGTCGTCGAGACGCATTTAAGTCAAATCGACTATTCCTGACTTGGTGGGACGAATTCGCCCATGCCGGCGACTTGGGAGCCAGGCCGGCTGAACAAATTGCATATATTACCAGTTGCGCGACAAAGCCCCTATCGACTTTTCCCAGCTGAGGGTCGCACCAGCACGGGGAACATATGAGCCATGCTGAATGTTTGATTGCTTATGGACAGCCGCAACCTACTCTCAGCAGAGCAAGTAAGAGCAGCACGATCCCTACTGAACTGGTCGCGAGTCCGACTTGCCGCAAAGGCCAATCTTAGCGAAATGACGATCAGCGATTTTGAGAACAGCGTTAGGAAACCGCGTCCTCATAACATCGCAGCCATGCGCAATGCGTTTGAGGACGCCGGAATTGTCTTCAGCGTCGGAGGCACTCCATCGCTCGCCCGCCCTGAAGATGATAGTGGTCTCGCCACCAACAATAGAATGTGGCGCCGCCGGCAACGAAACGCATAGAGGGGAAAGCCAACCAACCTCTTTTTCGGACGCTTTGATAAGCTTAGCCTCGGCCGTCTGTCAGAGGAAGTGGCCCGCGCGTTCGGTTAAGGTCAGCGCGATGATGCGGGGGGCACCCTGGCCGCCGACTCGGACCGCTGAAGGAACGCGCTGGGGACAGCCTAACACTCTCAATGGAAAGGAGTTCCGGCTCAATGCAAAACCCCGCCACCGTCAGGCGGCAGCGGGCAAATCTTTTTTCCGTTAGTCGGGCAATTTTATTCAGGCCTCCGCGTTAAGGGTGCGCGCGCACGGCGGGGATTGAAGTGAAGGCTTCGATAGAGTTGAAGCGTTACTGGATGCGTGCGATCCGCACGCCGCGCTGGAAGTGGCGCGAGCTTCGATCCTTCAAGTCGAGGGGCGGTCAAACGTTGTCTCGCCCGCGATCGACGATTTTTTGATCGACTTGATGACCCTTGCATTCGTCACCGAAGCCTTTGGCAATCACCTGGCAGAGGCGGCTGGCAGACTTGCGCGGCGAAGGCTCTCAAAAGTCAGGCTGCTGACTATGACACGATAAGGCGGATTCAATGGCTAGGCTCCTTGAGTCGACGGTGTCGTCACCATCAGCGGCGACTAATGTTTCCGTCAATACACCCGGCGCGGTTTTTGTCAGGCTCGGGTTGTTGGGTGGGCACTAGGAGGCAGTCGTAACGGTCTCTCAACGGCTGACAAAAGGCGCAACCAGCCGTTTCAGCTGTTCAGTACGAGAACGTTAAGCAACCGGAGGCCAGCGTGGATGAAGTCCCGAGGCCTTGGTAGCCGATCGCCCGCGACGTCGAACCTGAAGTGCAAGGATTGACGATCTCCGGCCCTTGTTTCTTATCCCTGGCCGGCGCGACGGGGTCTGAAGTGGCAGCACTCTTCACCTCAACAGCGCCCAGGACCAATACGCACCAATCACCATTTGCACGGCGAACGCAGTGAACCTGAGACTGACCGCGATCTGGGTCGTGGAGACGAGGTGAATTGTCGACTGCACTATCCGCGCGCCTAACAGTGTAGAGGCCAGTGGATCAGTGACATCTGTCTTTGAAATAATGATCGCGACTCCGAGCAGGCCTCCGAAGATTGGAAGCCCTTCAATGCAATTGGCGTGGGCACGGGCTAACCTCTGCATAAAGGGGGAAAGAGCTGCGTTGTCTGGCGTAAAGCCGTTTGCTGCGACCTGTCCAGAAATCACCAGATACGTCCGGATCACCTCCATCACGATCAGCAGCCCCAGTGCCCAGGTGATGAACCCAGTCAATGCAAAAGCAGTCGCCGACATGTCCCGTCCCCGTTGCTAGCAGTCTCGGTCGTCGTAGCCCGATCAACTAGTCTAACGCTATGCGTTGGTGGAGGCCAACGGCACACTAGAGGCGCATCTGACCGACAGATTTTGGCCGGCTTCGGCAGGTTCGGCTGATCGCGTCCGAAATAGGTAGCGGACGTTGGGCACGGTGTGACCAAAGTGGAAAGCTAACACAACGGTCACCGCAATGGCCGACAGGAGGCGCACGCGGCCATTCGAACGCCGGCAATCACCGTTTGGTTCAATCAGACTACGACCAAACAGGCCTCGCTCCGCTGGCTTTCCCACTCGACCGGAAAGCCCCGAACCCAGCTGCTGCAATTGCATCGTGACACCCGTCGAGGATTGCCTCGATTAGTTCCGGGGCCATGAGCGTTAGCTGGAAGACGTGGGATATTAACGATCGATCGAGTTTCCTGGCCCCCGGCAAGTTGGGAAATCGTAGCGAACTGCCCTGTTTCCAGTTGGAAGCGGGCGTAAGGTTCCAGCCGAGCCTCGACAGCGCGCTCCAAGCCCAAAACTTAGCAACCTTCCGCTTTCAGGGACCGCACCATCCGAACCACAACTGGGTCATAACGGACTTTTTCCGATCTGCTGTAATTTATGGTGAAGAGTGCGGCACGGTCGTTGCAGATCGCGATAGCGCGGACATATCGAATCTGGCCATTCTTAATGCCGGAGTAACTGGCCCACCTCGGGGTGACACGCCGATAGGTCAGCTTCCAACCAACCTTTTCGTCCTCAATGATGCGGTGCTCGATCTCGGCGGGGAAACGGGCGTTCTCGAGTCTGGCACCCCAGACAGCAAGGAAGGCATCATTTTCGCCTTGAAAAGCCGCGCCTTGGTCCGAACGCTTTGTCAGGACAAAACCCGGCGGAACATTAAAGGTGAAGCCGAACTGTCTGATACCGAACTGTTGCCACGCCTCAGCTTGAAGAAGCGTGCTGCAAAATAGGACCGGAACGAGGCTCAGGAGAAAACGTACCATGGCGGGAAAAGGGTAGCCCCGCGATTCCGTTCCATCAGCAACAAATGATATATCCAAGGCCGATCGGGAAGGCGCTATTAGCGCCCAGGCGCTGCATAAGGCGCGGTGACAAACCAGCGGGAACGGGCAAGGGGACGTCTAGAATGAGTTCTTCCCGTCGACAGGCGCATTGTCGATTGCGCCCTCAAGAGGCGGGCTTCCTCTCATTGCTGCGGGCTGGCATGCCTCAATCGCACTTCGGCCTGGTTGAACGTGTGGATTAGAGCATCCTGTGCTTCGTTCAATACGCTCTGGCTATATGCGTCTACAGGCCCGAATGCATGGAAGTCGCCAAGCAAAGCGGTCTTCAGCGCTAGGAGGTGGCTGACAGGATCTTTTTGGCTCATCGATACAGCCACAAGTTCGGACCGCATTGAAAAGTTCAAGGGCAATAATTCTGCCCTGCAAATGCTCGTCCATTGTTGGCACTCCTCTTAACCCGCGATCTAAATCATTCTTGGGGCAGGCGGGAAAATCACCATTGGAACATGTTGTTCCGACCAGAGTGGCTTGCCGATAGGCAGGGATACGATTGCCGGCAGGCAGATCATGGAACCGGCTGCGAACAGCTATGACCTACCAGTTCGCATGCACTGTCCATCAATGATCACCCCGCGCCAAGTCAGAACAGCTTGCCGTCCAGCGCCAGGGCACGGGCCTCGGCAGCGTCTTCCGCCGTCAGGGTAATCTGCTCTGAGACGGATTTTCCGTCCTCAACCAGAAACTCGGTTGGGGCGATTTCGGACATGAGGCTGTGGGCTCGCACGGTCGGGCTTTTCGTCTGATTGGCACCTAATCCTCCTCCTCTAGAAAATCCTGGAGCGAAGCATGGCGCAAGTCTGCCTCGCCGCGCAGATGCTTCACACGGCCGATCAGGCCCGGCTTGACCCACTGCGTCGCCGGCCGCTTCATGCCCTTCGGCGCCGGGCCAGCGTGCTCCTGGACGCGCTTCCAGAGCCGATCGCGGATTTCCCGGCTCGAGTTGATGAAGGCAGAGCCGATATAGCGTCCGGTGCCGCGCTCGGCCATCAGGGCAAAGGCCGGTTGGCCGGGCCCGCGCTCGACGCCGAGCAGGTCGTATTCGCCGATGGTGTAACACTTCGCTTTCAACCAATTGGTCGATTGCCCGCTCCGGTAAACGCTGTCCCTGCGCTTCGAAACCATTCCTTCAAGCCCGGCCTGATCGACAAGATGGAAGATTGCTGCGGCATCGCCCGGCAGAGCCTGGCTGAACTGGATGCGTCGCCCCTCTGGGATCATCGCGGCCAGTATCTCGCGCCGGTCCTCCAGCGGCATGTCCCGCAAATCGTGGCAGTTGAGGTGCAGAAGGTCGAAGGCGACGAAATACAGATCATGTTGCCGCTGTGTAATCGCCTTACGCAGCGCTGCGAAGTCGGACAGCCCCGCATCGTTTAGAACGATGATCTCTCCGTCGATGATGGCACTTTGCACCTCATCGAGTTCGCCGGCGGCGCTGGCTATGTCGCGGTATTTCGCTGTCCAGTCGAGGCCACGGCGTGTGAAGACGCGGACCCCACCGGCATCCTTGACAATCTGGGATCGATAGCCGTCGAACTTGACTTCGTGAATCCAGTCGCCGCCTTCGGGAGGCTTCTCGACAAGGGTCGGCAACAAAGGATCGATAAACTTCAAACGCATGAACCACCACCCGCAACCCGGCGATTCAATAAGCTTAAGCTAAAATGGTTCCCAAATCAGGAAACCAAAAGGCTCTCGAAACGTTTAGGCGCTCAAACAATCGGAGGTGTAATGGGCAACCTTTTGCCACTTTCCTTGAAGCTCGTGGACGGGGCAAAAATGTGGGTGTCGTCCATCTGTGAAGCCGAGGTGGCGCTGCAAGGACAGTGGCGAAATAAACAAGCGGCGCCATACAAGGATGCTTGCCGACTCATCGCTGCAGCCAGGGCGGGAACCTGCACTCCGGCCATCGCGTTTGCGGCTTTCAAGGCCGCCGCTATCGATCAGCGCCTATTGCTGCCCGCCGAAAAGAGTGCCGCGCTAAAGATGCTGGATGAAGTGAGCGAGGACATACAGAAATGACGAAGCTGTCGGATCTAGGTCCGCCGGTCATATAGGCAAACGAGCCGAGCCCACCGATGAGGGAGACTGTTTCTACAACTGCCCGCACTGCGGCCAGTTGGTCGATCAACGCGACGCCCGGCAAGTGTTTTATCACGAAGGTCCGGGGCACGACCCGCTAGAGCCGGAGGACAGTGCGACGATTTTGCAGTTTAGACGGAAAGCGAACACACGCAGCTAGGGAGCCAACGAAGATGGCAGACGACAAGACGATTTCCGAGACCGTAACCGCGTATCGGCTGATGAGGATTATGAGGTTCAGTACTTCGCGGACAAGAACGGCATTGCGCCAGCGCAGGTCCGCGAACTGATCGCCAAGCACGGCAATGACCGTGAGACACTGGAGCGAGCCGTGAAGGCTGGCCTTGCTAAACGATAGCGGTAGAGCAGTCGAATGGAATGCCCGCGCTCGCCTCGTGCGAAGGCGGCGCGGGCCTGACCATGATGTTTGGGCATCTTTTGGTCCCAGCACGGACCGCTGAAGAACGGGCTGGGTACGGCATAACAGTCTCACTGGAAGGAAGTTCCGGCCATCAGCAAAAAGCCCGCCGGCCGGGCCGCGAGCAGAAAGCTCACATGGGGCAACTAGTCCGTACGCCATGTCGCCCAGCTTGGAGCGGGCCTAAGCCTAGCGCGCGACCTTTGCGGTTTCCTTTCGCCGCTGGCGGTGCTGTTCAAAAAAGGCGAGCTTGTCCTGATACCCGATCCGAACAGTCTCGGCACATCCCGCGCATTTGTAATTGGAAATCACTTTAAACCAGGACCCTTTGTGGACGACTGGAAGAAAGCAATAAGGGCATTCGAACCTGAGATCCAAGTCACGCATTTCATCTGGGATGGGCATTTGGGTTTCCTTTGTCGCCTAACCCAGCCGACAAGGGTTTGTTGCTCCTTTGGGTCCAATGCGTGTGCGAGTCAGACCTTTGCGCTGCGTAGCGGCGCGCCACCTCTCCCAGCTCCCAGCGCGCAGGCCAATCCGCGGGCCCGCGACTAAGGCAGGACGCGGGCCCGGCCAAGTCTTGCGGACCTTGGCCAGCAGCAGTGCTGCCGCCTACACAACCCACGGCCTAATATGCCGTTCAGCTAATTTCTCTTTTTCTTCTTGAGCAAAGGGATAAGCAGCATGGTCCGCATTGCCTCATGCTCCCGGCTATCAATCTCGACAGTCCAGTCGTCGCCGCGCTTGTGCCACGAAAAATCCGAC
This sequence comes from Mesorhizobium sp. P3_A2, assembly GCF_056403115.1. Taxonomy (NCBI): domain Bacteria; kingdom Pseudomonadati; phylum Pseudomonadota; class Alphaproteobacteria; order Hyphomicrobiales; family Phyllobacteriaceae; genus Mesorhizobium; species Mesorhizobium sp. P3_A2. The sequence continues at coordinate 143,509 of NZ_JBFUGC010000014.1, read as the reverse complement.
CCGCGCAAAGCCTCGCGAAACGTCTCCGGGTGAATGCCCGCAGCGTTCGCCATTTTTGCGGCGTTAGTCAGTTCGGCCATGCCAATCCCAGTGCTCGGAAGGGCACAACGCAACTTGCCGCCACGAGTTCCTGGGGCGGAATGACTCACTGTCGGAGGCGGAATGACCGGTGCGGACCGGTGCTTGGGGGTGGAGGCCGCACCGGTCACTGCTGGATTGTTCGGATCTCCTCTCCGCGCCGCCCAAGCACCACGTCAGGTCGTGACATGACCCGTTGCCGAAGCATGCAATCGGGCGACGCGATCAAGTGTAGCCTTGTGGTTTCCACGGTCGGACCAGAAGGGGATTCTAGTCTGAAATTTGGGTAAATCGCCCGCAGTCAAGCTCCACTGGCTGTCCGTGAGGAGTCTGCAAATATGCTCGCCGCCACTCGTTCCGACGTCGTGCCAGCTCCGCGCACGACACGTTCCCTCTAGCATCCAGAATATGCTCGAGCGCTGACAGCACGGCTCTGTAATACGTGCCTGCGTCGTCGGCGCTCCCAGCAAGACTTGCCAAGCGGACTTCCTCGCCCAGGGTTTCCGTCCATGTTGATTGCGGGATCGTCCCCGATCCAATCAATAGATCGGCGATTGCCACTGCTTGGGCGTGCCATGGTTCAGCGAAGATTGGCTCGTCGTCTCGTCTCCTCAACGGCCCGTAGCCGGGATCAGGCACGCTCAAGGTAGCTCTCCCAAAGATCAACAAAAACGCGATCCGGCCGGTCCTTCGCCTCTGGCCATAGTTCCGATGCGGCGAAGCTGACCGTATAAAGGTGCTCCGCCTTATGTTCGCCCCGTGCAGACGCATCCGGGAAGACATGCGCACCATGACGAGCGAAGATGCTTCCTTTTCTGCCGCGCACATAACCGGGAAGACGAGTGTGTCCCGAGTGCCCCGACATCTTTCCGCGCACGGTCGCGCCTAGGGCAAACGATGGCCGAGCATCGATTTCACCCGCGTAGCTGCGTGGATTTTTCGCGTAAGCCCTCGCCTCCTCCGCAGTCTCAGGCGGATATCCTGGCTGCGGCGTGAATGTCGATGCCCCTGATTTGAGCTCCGCCAAAGTGATATAGCCCACGTCGATCATTTCAGCTGCAAGGGTGAGCAGCCAATGATCGAAATAGGATCGAGTCAGGTAGTCCGCCGGAACGATCAACTCGCGGCAGTGCCGGAACCAGTCTATCGACCAGTCGCCAGCGGCGGCCTGCGCCAATCCGAAAGCGCGTATTTCCCACTGTTCATGGAAAGGTCGACCATCGCCCGGGCCTTGAATCGAGCCAAAGCCTTCTCGTCCACCGAGATCATGAACGCCATCCATCAGCGGCCACTCAGCGACGGCGAGAGATCCCTTTCCGTTCCGATCATCGAGTTGCGCGTCACCAGTCGCGAAAGAGAGGCCTCGTCCAGGCTCTCAGTGCCCGCCGGCTGTTGCGGCAGCACGAGGTATCGTCTTTCTGACGTCGAGTCCCAGACGCGCACTTCAATGGTGTCTTCGAGTTCGACGCCAAATTCTTTCAGGACTCCCCGAGGATCGCGTACGGCGCGCGCTCTGTACTCGTTGGACTTGTACCATGCGGGCGACATGCCCAGAATGGAAAACGGATAGCAGGAACAAAGCGTGCAGACGACGAGGTTATGAACGTCCGGGGTATTCGCGACAGCGTCTAAATGACCCGTCGCGTGGCCCGCAAAGCCCAACTCGTCGATCGCCGACGTAGCGTTTGCGAGCAGGCGCGCTTTGAAGGCGGGATCTTTCCACGCTCGCGCCACAACTCTCGCGCCGCGCTTGGGTCCGATCTCCTCCCTATACATCTCGATCCACGCGTCCATCGCTTCCGGATCGACCAATCGCTTTTCGACCAGGAGACTCTCGAGAGCCTTCGCTCTCAGAGCCGGCTCGGACGGTAAGTCGTGGTGCAAGTCGTGATGAATCTTCGAAATCTTTTGAGAATTGAAACTCGTCATCGACGTCCCTCGATTTGAGGCCCAATCGGCGGAATTTATCACGAGCACAAGAAGGTTGCAAAAAGGACCGGGCCGATACCGCCCGGTAAGATCAGACCTTTGCAATGTTGAGAAGTACTACTTGAGAATGTTACATCCTGCGCCCCCTGCTCGCCGCCACCGGCGCGCCCTAGCAGGGCAAGATGGTGATCGACACCGTCAAGGGCGACATTCTCGACATAGGCAAGAACCTCGTCGGCATAAGCAGCATCTGCCCGACACCATCGGCATTTCGGCCCTTTTGACCACGACCATGCCTACATGAAGGTCATCACCGACACGATGAAGGAAAAGGGCATTCGCGATGACTACGTCGTGCTGGTCGGCGAAGCGCCGCTCGACGAGGCAAGGCCGTCGACGCCGATGCCTATTGCCGCGAGGCGCCGGTGGCGCACGGCTTGACCCACCACTTACCATCCGCTCGGCATTATGGGACTATTGTCCTCGTTGCGGGGAACCCTTCAACGGAGATCGCCAATGGCCAGAACCAAACCTTCCAAGCAGTAGCAGGACGAAATCGAGCGCTTTCTGATTGCGGCAGAGGCACCGCACAAGAGCATCTTTGGTCCCATCTGGCGTACCACCGCGAGCACCACCAAGCGCTTCGTGACGTCCACGCACCGCTGGCCATCATCGGCAAGGGGGCTTTCATGCAGTGGAATTTGACCGGCCCCGGCGCAGTCTGTCGCTGTCCTTTGCGGTTCTCAAGGGGGTGAGAGAGCCGCAAAGGACAGCGACAGCACCAGAGCAACGATGACGAGCGTCGCCAGAACCCCTGTAGCGATCCAGAACCTTTTCGACTTCGGCACGGTCATCCGCCCTCGCCGCCGGCACGATTCTGCATCGCATCGAAGATGACGTCGAACACGCTGCCGACTTCTTCGGTGATCTCTTCCAGGCTGATGCCCTCTTGTTCGGCCGCCTTAATAGCCTGATCGGCAAGGTCGGTAATTGCCGCCGGATCGTCGGTGAAGGCGTTCGGCAGATGCTCCGCCATCCATTTTTCTAGGAAATCGATTCCGCGCTTGCTCATTGAAGGACCCAAAAAGCGACCAGAACGAAGGAGACAAGAAACAGTGCGGCGGCCGCTACCAATCCCCCCTTGCTCACCTCCCGCCTTGGCTGAGGATCGGGTATAAGTTTCGTACGGTTCGGCTGTTCGCTCATGTGGAATTAAGTTGCGGCAGCAAATTAGGTTCCGCTAACCCTTTTGCCGGCTCGGCCCCTCCGGAGCCAATCTCCTCAGGCTTCCGCGATCACACCATAGGCTAACGCGATCCCGCCAGGTCACAATACATCTACAAGCGGTCGATTCCTTAGGGATGTAGCCGCTCCCATCAGAGGTCCGTCGCGTGGGGGCACGCGGCGGACTGCTGGTGGCTCGTCCGGCCGACCAGCGCGGGGCCTCGAGCATCGCCAGCCGATGGTGGGTATGTTTAACTGACGTAAGGAACGTCGTCCTGCACGGTTCAGGAACGGAAGGAGCCCATTCTACAACACGTTGTATCGGCGTATGATGCCTCGCCAGCCGGCACCCTCACGCCGGTTAGGCCCGGTGGTCAAAACCCAAGCCCCCCGCCCTTGACCGCTGGGCCGCCAGTAGCCTCGCCAGCGCGCATTTATGCCAAGCGCTGTCTGTTATCCGTGCTCCTAGCGCAACCCCTACATGATGGCTTCGAAGAATCGGACCAATTTCTTCATCCATCTCCTGACCCGGAATGCCTTGGGTTTACGCTCCGTTTCGCGTCTACTGCCATATCGGTGACCTATCGCGCGGATTGCCAACCCATCCCCTGCTGCATCCATCACCTCCAGCGGAATCTGTCGCGCGCCCTTCGACATTTTACAGGGGGTTGCGCCACCAGATGGACAAGTTAAGTCCCGCAGCGAAACTCACCCACGCTAGGTAGGGAAGAAGCAGCACGGCAGCAGCGGCATTCACGGGGTCAAACATTATAATCGTCGTCACGATCGCAGCCCAAAGCACTATGATCTCCACCAACGCAAGCCCGGGTCGGTGAAGTCCAAAAAAGATCGGCGTCCACGCAGCATTCAGCAGAAGTTGGACCGCATAGACGCTGAGAGGTAGTGCTGCGCCCGCAATGCCTGCCTCTCGCCATACGAGCCAGCCCGACAGTCCGATCGATGCATAGAGAACCGTCCAGACCGGGGCGAACAGCCAATCGGGCGGGCGCCATCTTGGCTTGTCGAGCTGCTTGTACCAGTCGCCTGGCCTAAAGATTACGCCGGTAGCCGCCGCAGCGAAGCTCGCGACCTCGAAGGCGACCAGCACGAGAAGGGAGTGCATGTCCATCAGCCAAAGACCTTTGTCATCGCCGTCACGGACCCCGAGCGGACAGTCGTGTATACGGTATAGCTGGCGCAAAGGCGAAGCTCAGCGCCGCAATGGGCTTTCCACTTGAGCCCTGATTTCCGTGCTCGATGGGATTTGCTCCGATTTCTCCCGCCTCTCCACGGCGACATGAGTGACCGGCTGGTGCGGCGGATGCGGGCGCTCGTGCGGGCGCATCCCTTTTGCCCAGAGAAGCAAGGCCTCCCAGTGAATGCCGACTATGACCTTCAGCGTCAGAAGAGGGTAAGCCAAGAAGGTAGCCGCCAGCCTCGCGTCGCTGAGCGGTTGCCGCTTGCCCGAGAAACTGGCGACGATCAGCGGTCCCTGACCGTCGCTGCCGGTTATGTGAAGCGAGACGGCCTCATCGGGCAGACCGATCCGGAAGCGATATTGCATGCCCATGCCAATGAAAGGCGAGACATAGAGGCGCTTGACACAATGCTGCTCGACCACGCCTTGGCGTTCGCAATCCTCGACAGGGATGAGATAGGTGTGTCGCTGCCCAAACGTATTGTTCACCTCATAGAGGATGGCGGCGAGATCGCCCTGCCGGCGGTAGCAGAAATAGACGCTGAGCGGATTAAAGGCATAGCCCAGCATCCGCGGCATCGACAGAAGCCGCACAGCACCGCCGTCGATCTCGATTCCGGCCATGTTCAGTTGGCGCTCGACATAGGCCTTGAGCGCGCCGCCGGAACCGTCGCCGTGGTCCCGGTCGGCAAAGCTCAAAAAATTGAACCGGTTGCGCGAGAAGAGCCATAGCCTTGCAGCTAGACTGTCGATCTCATCAAGGTCAAGCAGCAGAAAGAACATACGGTAGGACAGCCTGTGCCGGCGCGGTTTCAGGCGCTGGTGCATGACCCTGCCGGTATAAAGGGCTGATTGAACATCTGGCATCAGGCGGCTGCCAGATCAGGCCGCTCAACGGCTGCCGAAAGGTGGATCCTGCCCGATTCGTCGACCACATCCCAAGGGCGCCGCATGCCACCCAGCGCCTCGGCCACGGCAAGGCCGGACTGCAGTCCGTCCTCGTGAAAACCGGCACCGAAATAGGCGCCGCAGAACCAGGTGTTGCGGACCCCTTGGAGCGACCAAAGTTTCTTCTGGGCGCGCATCGCGGAGGTGTCGAATGCCGGGTGCTCGTAGATCACGCTATGTTTTACCGCGCGAGCCTCGGGTTCCATAGCGGGGTTGAGGGTGACAAACAGCGGCAGTTGGTCAGGCAGGGACTGCAGCCTGTTCATCCAATATGTGACCGAGAGCTGGCGGGTTTCACCGCGTGTTTCGGCAAGGTAATTCCAGCTCGACCAGGCCCGCTTCCTGCGCGGCATGAGGCGGGGATCCGAGTGCAGCACGGCCTCGTTTCGACTGTAGCCAAAGCTACCCAGCAACTGCTTCTCCTCATGGCTCGCGTCGGGAAGCATGGCCAGCGCCTGATTGGCATGGGTCGCTACCACCACCTGGTCGAAGCGTTGCTCGACGCCGTCAATATCGGTGAGCCATACCGCTCCCGAGTTCCGCGCAATGCAACGCACGCGACGCCCCAGGAATATCCGGCCGGTAAATCGACCAGCCAAATTCTCGACGTAATTGCGACTGCCGCCATCAACCGTCCGCCACATCGGCCGGCCGGCAAACTTCAGCAAGCCGTGATTGTCGCAGAACCGGATAAAGGCGGCGGCCGGGTAGTTCCCGACTTCAGCCGCCGGCGTCGACCAGATCGCGGCTGCCATCGGGTACAGGTGGTCCTCGCGAAATGCTGCACCATAGCCTTTGGCATCCAGATACTCGGCAAGGCTGCTCTCGCCGATCCGTGAAATGTCGTAGGGCGCTTCGCGATAGAATCGAAGCAACTCCCTGAGCATCTGCCAGAACCGTAGGCGTGTGACGTTGCCGGGATGTGCAAGAAGACCGCCCAACCCGGTCCCGGAATATTCCAGGCGGCCGCCGTCCAGCGAAACCGCAAAGGACATCTCGGATGGCTTGGTGCGCACACCCATATGGGCAAAAAGAGCCGTCAGATTGGGATAGGTTACCTCATTGTAGACGATGAATCCGGTGTCCACCTGGGTTCCGCCGGCATTGACAGTGTTGCTGTGGCCGCCAAGCCGAGTATCTGCCTCGAACAACGATACGTTGTGGTTCTGCGAGAGCAGCCACGCCGCCGACAGACCGGAAATGCCACTGCCGATGACCGCTATGTCCATCGGCCCATCCGTGACCCGGCGTTTGCCTGCTAACGTCATACGCACGCTCCAGTTTCCAGTGGAAGGCGTTGCCCTCCTGTCCTAACTTCAACTTCAACTTCTACGCGGCTGCAGGCGGCATGGATCACAGTTGCGCGGAAAGCCGCGGAGGTTTGTGATCCGAACGCGGCCAGCGCGCGTATCAGGGCGCATGGATGCATCGAGATACGAGTTCATTGCCGGCACGGTTTCGCGTAGTTTCGATCTCACGAGGATTGAAATGGCGATGACCATGCGCGCTGAGACGGGGGCGCTATCGGCTGAGGAAGCCAGGCGTCTGCTCGCCGCCGTAGCGGAAGGACGCGATCGCGCAGCCTTTGCCATACTCTTTGGTTTCTACGCGCCCCGAGTGAAAGCCTTTATGATGCGCTCCGGCATGGCGGTTTCCACCGCCGAGGACATCGCTCAGGAAACCATGCTGCTGGTCTGGAAGAAGGCCTCGTACTTCGATCCAGCGCGTGCCGGGGTCTCGACGTGGATATTCACGATCGGCCGCAACGTTCGGATCGATCGGCTGCGCCGGGAAAGCCGGCCTGCGGCCGTTGTCAGCGCCTTCGATCCCTCGGACGAGCCCGATAGCCCGGTTTCGGGTGAGGCGGCGGTGATGGCGGCAGAGCGCGACGAACGCGTGCGCTCTGCTGTTGCCCTGTTGTCTCCTGAACAGGCCGATATTCTGCGGCTGTCCTTCTTCGGCGACAAACCTCAATCGGAAATAGCGACCCAGCTTCGCATCCCGCTGGGTACCGTTAAATCGCGCGTGCGGCTGGCTCTCAGCCGCCTTCGCCTGATCCTGGACGACCTCAAATGATCAATCATCATCCGAGCGACGAGACGTTGCTGCGCCAAGCCAGTGGCTCCTTGGAGGCCGGGCCGCGAATTGTCGTGGCGGTTCATATCGGCGGTTGCCCGGCCTGTGCCGAACGAATTGCGCAGTTCGAAGCCACAGGCGGCTTGTTCCTTGATGAGATAGAACCGCAAGCAATGAGCTTGGATGCCTTGGACCGGCAGCTGGCGAGGATCGAGGTGGACGGCGAAAGGCGCGAGGAGCATTCAAGGCCGCGCGCCGATATCGGCATCCCCCTGCCCGATGCTCTGGATGGGTGTGGCATTGGCCCATGGCGCTGGATCGGTCCTGGAGTGCGCTGGAGCCGGGTAACGGTTCCGCAAGATGCTGGCGCAAATGTCATGCTGCTGAAGGTGGCGGCCGGGCGCAGGATGCCGGAGCATACCCATTCCGGCTACGAATATACTCAAGTGCTGAAGGGCTCGCTTTACGACGCGCGCGGCCGCTACGGTCCAGGCGACCTGGATGAGGCTGACGATGAGGTTCAGCATCAGCCGGTCGTCGACGAGAGCGGGGAGTGTATATGCATCGCCGCTCTCGAGGGGCAGATGAGGCTGCGAGGCTTCTTTGGACGATTGATCCAGCCTCTGCTTGGCGGTTGAGACGATTAATGACCGTCGCTACCCCCCTCGTCCTTGCTGCTATCGGTCTTGCGGTGACCATGGTAGTGGCGTGGTACGTTGCTCTGAGAACGGATCGATCTGGGTGGATCGACGCGATATGGTCATTCGCCGTCGGCATCTTCGGCGCTTGGGCGGCACTTCTCGTTTCGGCTGGTGACAGCTCGGTGTACCGTCAGTGGCTGGTTGCCATTCTCGCGCTGGCCTGGTCGCTGAGGCTAGCCTTCCACATTGCCAACCGGACCGCACGCAGCAGCCAGGACGATCCGCGCTACCGCCAGCTCAAGGAACAATGGGGCTCCAGCTTCCGAGCCAGGCTGTTTTGGTTTCTGCAGGTCCAGGCCGCGGCTGCTTTCCTGCTTGTGCTGTCGATCGTGGGTGCTGCCCACAATCCCGCCTTCGCCTTCGGTTCAAATGATTGGGCCGGTATCATGCTCATGTTGCTGGCGGTAGGAGGCGAGGCGACGGCCGACCGCCAGTTGACGGCTTTCCGGGCGGATCCCGCCAACAAAAGCCGGGTCTGCGATGTGGGTCTTTGGCGCCTGTCGCGCCACCCCAACTATTTCTTCGAATGGCTGGCATGGCTCGCCTATGTGGTGATCGGCATCGACCCTTCAGGTCACTATGCATGGGGATGGATCACGCTGGCCGGCCCTGCCCTGATGTACTTACTGCTTGTCCATGTATCGGGCATCCCGCCGCTTGAGGCTCATATGCTGCGCTCGCGTGGCGAGCAATTTCGCCGCTACCAGGCGCGCGTCAATGCGTTCTGGCCAGGCCCACCAAAGGCGGCTGCCGCCAATTGAAGGAGTTGAAGGTGAGCCTGATCGCATCCGCAATCCGCGTTGTCGAGCGCGCCCCGTTGCCAGACTCCGCTACCCGCTACGGCATCGAGGTTCTCGTCAGTCGCACACGGCGGCGGCTGGCGGCGATGCCCTCGGACGACGACGGGAGCTTTGCCAAAGACATGGCCGGCCGTTCAATCGCCGAGCACACGGCAGCCGCGAACGACCAGCACTACGAGTTGCCACCGGAGTTTTTCGCGCTGTCACTTGGTCCCCGCCGCAAATATTCCTGCTGCCTATATCCGAGGGGGAGCGAGACATTGGCCGAGGCGGAAATCGCCGCGCTGGAGCAGACCGTTGACTACGCAGGGCTTCGCGACGGTCAGTCGATCCTCGAGCTCGGCTGCGGCTGGGGTTCGCTGACGATGTTCATGGGGCAGCGTTTTCCGTCGGCCAGAATCGTGGCGGTGTCGAATTCGACTCCGCAGCGACTTTACATTCAGGCGGAGGCAGCAGCACTTGGCCTGCGCAATATCGAGGTCATCACTGCCGACTTGAACGAATTCCAGCCGACAGCGCGGTTCGACCGCGTGGTGTCGGTTGAAATGTTTGAGCACATGTCCAACTGGCTCGACCTGCTCGGCCGTATCCGAACCTGGCTCCAGCCCGACGGCCGGCTGTTCGTCCACATCTTCAACCATCGCCATAGCCCTTACCGCTTCGACCATCGCGATGAGGCCGACTGGATCGCTCAACACTTCTTCACCGGTGGCATCATGCCGAGCCACAACCTTTCAGCCAATTCTCCGATTGCTTTTCGATCGAGCGCGACTGGCGTTGGAGCGGCCTGCAATACGCACGCACGGCCCGCGACTGGCTGGCGCGCTTCGACAAGAACCGCGGCCAGATCGACGCCATCCTTTCGGCTGTCTATGGCGCTGATGCGCCGCTCTGGCGTCGGCGATGGCGGCTGTTCTACCTCGCCACCGAAGGCCTGTTCGGCCATGCCGGGGGTAAAGAGTGGGGCGTTAGCCACTACCTGCTCCGGCCGGCGGGCTGACATGCCGGGCTTTGCGCGCCTTTGGCGGCGGATCACCGCCTATGCCGCGCATGACGATCCGCTGGCGGCCGCCGCTAACTGGATTGCGCTTGTTGTCGCCTGGAATCAGCCCTTCTACCCACTTTATCTATGGGCGGTGGTCGGCGCCGATAAGGTCGCGCCGTCATTTCTCACTTTTCTGTCGACGCCCTTCTTTCTCGCCGTTCCGGCAGTTGCGAGGCGGCATCCGCTCGCCGGACGCCTCATGCTGCCGCTGACGGGTATCGCCAATGGCGTCCTCAGCACCAAGGCGTTCGGTATCGGGTCGGGGGTCGAGATATTCCTCGTTCCTTGCGCGTTGATCGGCGCTGCCTTGTTCAGGCCTTCCGAACGGCCAATCGGGCTCGCTGTCATAGCACTCTGCGCCGCAGCCTACTTCGTACCTGAGCGCGTCTTCGGTCAACCACTGGCAGACTATAGCGCTGGTGAGAACAAGGGCATGGTCGGGCTCAACGCCCTGAGCGCCGCGACATTGATTGTATTTATCGGCTTGCTTTTGTCGGGGGCCGTCGCAACGTCTGAGCGGCGCGACGTCAGGCGCCGGGCAGAAAGTAGCGGGTCAGCAGAAAGCCAACAACCGCCGCCACCGCGCTGAGCAGGGAACCCCAGCTGATATCGGCCACCGTGATGATCGTCGGCCAGCCGCGTACGGTCGCCTGGTTGGTAAGATCGTAGGTCGCGTAGGTGAAAAGCCCATAGAGCGCGCCATAGACTGCCGCCGTCGTCAACTTGCCGGTCGAGAAGGCGGGGGCGGTAGCAAAGACGATGATGCCCCCGATGTAGATCAGATAGAACAGGGCAGCCGGCGCGAGGTTGACGTCGTCCACCAATATGTCCGCGAGATACGGGCGGTAGAGGCGCTGCGACATAGTAGTCAGCCAGACCGCGTCAATGGCAAGGAAGATGATCAGGGTGGTTGCATAGGCGACCGTATATCGAATCATGAAGCTGTTTCCTTTGCACTCGATACCTTGGCCTTGTCTTTTATAGACTGATAAAGGATCAATGCCCGGTCTCGTGCGGCGCCATGATCGACAATCGGATTTGGGTATGTCTTGCCGAGCTCGATCTTCGCGTGTGCCATCAAGGTAGCTGGCGCCTCCCACGGCCGGTGGATGTAGCGGTCGGGCAAGCCAGCGATCTCCGGAACATAGTGGCGTACATAGCCGCCATGCGGGTCGAACTTTTCGCCCTGAAGAACAGGGTTGAAGATTCGAAAGAAGGGTGCGGCATCCGCGCCTGAGCCGGCTACCCACTGCCAACTTGCGGGATTGTTCGCCGGGTCCGCGTCGACAAGAGTGTCCCAGAACCATCTCTCGCCTTCCCGCCAGTCGATCATCAGATCCTTGATGAGAAAGGAGGCGGTGATCATGCGCACGCGGTTGTGCATCCACCCAGTTCGCCAAAGTTCGCGCATGCCTGCATCCACGATTGGGTAGCCCGTCATCCCGGTTTGCCAGGCTTTTGTGGCCTGGCTGTCGCGGCGCCAGCTAAAACCCTCGAATTCCGGGCGGAAACTCTGCTCGTGCAGGTCAGGATTGTGAAAGAGGAGATGATAGGAGAACTCTCGCCAGCCGATTTCCTTTCGAAATTTCACTGCCCCAGCTCTGTCCGAATGCCGCCGCAGGGCGGCAAATATCTGTACTGGCGTGACCTCGCCGAACGCTAAATGGGGTGAGAGGCGCGAGGTGCCCTGAATGGAAGGTATATCGCGCCGGTTTTCGTATTCAGCCAAATCCTCATTCTCAAAGGCCTGCAATCGTCGCATAGCGCCAGCTTCGCCAGGGGTCCATTGATGTGCAAGCCCTTCCGCCCAACCGGGCGTTTTGGGAGGGAGGTCGAGATCGTCCAGGGACAGGCCGTCGAACTTGCCCTCCCAGCCATTGATTGATTCCGGGGAATCGACCGGATCGCGCAGATCGCCCCCGCTATTCAGCGCCTTCCAAAACGGTGTGTAGACCTTGTAGGAGCCGCCTGAGCCAGTCCTAAGCAGCGAGGGCTCGTGGAGTAAGGCGCCATCGAAGCTTTGCGCAATCAGCCCGGCTTCGCAAAGCTTCGTCTTAAGCGCCGCGTCTACTGCCGCCTCGGCCGGTTGGTAACGGCGGTTCCAGTGCACACAATCCGCTCCGCTCGCCGCAATGGCCATGGCCACGACATCTCGTGTTCTGCCCCGAGCAAAAATAAGCTTCGTGCCGCAACCGTGCAGCTTCTGGCTAAGCGCGGCTAGCGAATTGTGTAGCCACCAGCGGCTTGCCGCCCCCATCGGCCTAGTGCTCTCGCTTTCTTCGTCAAAAATGAAGAGCGGTAGAACAGGTCCCTTGCCGTCGGCCGCTGCCGCGAGGGCAGCGTTGTCGCTAACGCGCAGGTCACGCCGAAAGAGCACGATCGTTGGCGCCGCACCTAATCTGCCGCTCATCTTTGAGACCCGGTCATTTGGTTGGCGTCCAATTGGTATTTTTGCAGATTACTCCGCCGATGACGCAACCGCGCGTCGTCAACCCCTTTCCGGCGACACGCAGGGTCATCGAAAAGGTGAGCTTTCGCTTAGGGTCATAGGCGGTCCCCTCCAACGTGCTGCTGGAATTCGGCTTGAGCGTCATGATCAGCTTGTCGCCAATTTCTTCGCCTTTGCTGGTATCCCTGATCCACAGATTGGTTGCGCACAGTTTCTCTCCGCAAGGAGCAATCTTGACGCGGGCATTGCCGTCGTCTCTCAACCAAACGCCGCGGGCGTCGGATAGAACGTCGGCATGCGCCATTGCTGAAACAAGCGTAGCCACTGCGAATGCAGTTATCCCTTTCATCGGCGAGGTCTCCGTGCGCCCTATCGCATTGTACGTCGCGACGGTCCGCGCGGATCACCTGATCTGCTGAGCGGCCAAGCGCCCGCCATAACAGTGGGCAGGTCCGTGTCACCTGGACATCCGCAATGACCGCTTCGGGCCGCACGGCGACCTCCAGCTCAGTCACTAACTGAGGATGCTCCAAAACACAGCCCTAGCGATCATCGGCGATCATTTCTGCGATTTGATCCAACGCAATGCGATGCGCGCCGTCCGATTGTTTGGTGTCACCAGGATGGAGTACTCGTTATGATGTCATGGGGGTGGAGCAATTGCTGCGGCGGAGCTTGGGGCATGCCATTCTTCGGCTTTGGCCCGTTGCTGCTGATCCTGATCGCGGCTGGTGTTGTCTACTATTTCTGGCATCAACCGCGGCGCGGGCGATCACGTGATACGGGCTCACTAGATATTCTGGATCGCCGCTACGCTTCGGGCGAAATCACGAGAGAGCAGTATGAGCAGATGAAAGGTGACCTGAAAAGGCACTGAATTTTCGCCATTCAGACGCTGTCGCTCGCCCAGGTACGAATGCGATGTACACGCACTTCCTTATTGCAACGGATGGTTCTGACTTCGCTTGGAATGGCGTTACGCATGGACTGTCCCTCGCCAATCGCCTCAAGGCCAAGGTTACCTTTTTGCATGTCACCGAGCCATTCCCAATGTTTGATTGGGGAAGTCCCATGTCGGGCTATTCAGCCGGCGCAAAATTCGTCTCATACGAGGAAGAGGGACGCCGCTTCGCGGGGCGGATACTAGATCAATGCAATGCAGCGGCTGACCGGCTCGGTGTGCAAGCCGAGGTCGTGCATCTTGAAAATAGGAAGCCGGCCGAGGCAATCCTTGAGCTGTCCAAGACCCAGGGCTGCGATCTGGTAGTTATGGCCGCGCACGGACGCCGGGGCCTCGCCAGACTGCTGCTGGGCAGTCAGGCGACAGAGGTGCTTTCCTTCAGCACGGTCCCTGTGTTGATCGTCCGATAGGAACGGTGACAAAAGCAATCGACATTCCAAGTTGTCGGCGATTTCTGACCTGGATCAACCCCCAACTCCCCAACACCGGCTAGAAGCGCCAGTAGCATGCCTGCCAGGCGGGCGTCGAAGCAGGTGCACCATGTTCGAATACAGCGTTGAAGCCAGACGGATCGATGCAAGAGGCAGCCTCGCCACGACCAAGAATGCCGCACTCGTTCTTGACACCTGTCTCGAGGGCCGGGCCGACGCCTTCAATCCCGCCGAACTGCTTCTGGCGGCGATCGCCGCCTGCATGATCAAGGGCATCGAGCGCGTCACCCCGATGCTTGGTTTCAAACTGCGCGGCGTCAGGGTCGCATTGCATGCCGTTCGCCGCGACAGCCCGCCGGGATTGCCTCCATCGACTACGAGCTTGTCGTCGACACCAATGAAACAGACCAGCGGCTGGAGTTGCTGCACAAGAATGTCCGTAAATACGGCACGATTTCCAATACAGTCGCCGCCGCCACGAAACTCGGAGGCAAGATCAGGAGAAAAGAATGAGCCGCCTGCATGTCGAAAACCACCAGGTGTCGCGCATCGGGTGGCTGCGCGCCGCCGTCCTGGGGGCCAATGACGGCATCGTCTCGACCGCGAGCCTGATCGTCGGCGTGGCCTCGGCCGCCGCGCCGGCTTCGCAGGTTCTGGTCGCCGGCATAGCCGGCCTGGTGGCGGGCGCCATGTCGATGGCCGCCGGCGAATATGTCTCGGTCAGCTCGCAGTCGGACACCGAGAATGCTGACCTCGCCCGCGAACGCCAGGAACTCAAGACCCAGCCCGCATTCGAGCGCGAGGAGTTGGCGCAGATCTACGTCAAGCGAGGGCTGGAGACAGCCCTGGCCCGCCAGGTCGCCGACCAGCTCATGGCCAGGGATGCGCTGGCCGCGCATGCCCATGACGAACTCGGCATTTCGGAAATGACCACGGCGCGGCCGATCCAGGCGGCGCTGACCTCGGCGGCGACCTTCAGCGTGGGCGCGGCAATGCCGCTGCTCATGGTGCTGGTGTCGCCGGCCTCCATGCTGGTGCTGGCGGTCTCGCTTGCGTCCCTGCTCTTCCTTGCCCTGCTGGGCGCCATCGGTGCCAAGGCGGGCGGCGCCAACATCCTTCGTGCAACGTTGCGGGTGACCTTCTGGGGCGCCTTCGCCATGGCGCTCACCGCCGGCATCGGCGCGCTGGTCGGGACCGCGGCATAAGCGGCCGAGCCGCCAGACGGGTCGGGAGCCACACGCGGGTTTGTCTCAAGCTGTCCCCCGCAGGAATTTAGCAAGAGGTCATTCCTGTTGCTGGCGGTTGCTGATTTTGTCGCGCGCAGCCCATACCTGGATGAGCAGCATGGTCACCGTGACTGCCAGGGGGCCCAGTATGAATCCTGGAGCCCCGAACAGGGCGAACCCACCTATCATCGATATGAAGGCGGGGATCGTGTGGAGCCTCAGCTGGTTGCCGACCAACATAGGGCGAAGGACGTTGTCGATCCCGCCTACAACAATACCGCCCCAGCCCGAAAGGATCAGGGCCTTGCCCCAATCACCATCAAGCATGAGGAGGATTGCTGCCGGTATCCACACGACGAACGAACCCAACACAGGCACGACAGAAAGCAGACTCATCACCACGCCCCAAAGAAGGGGCGTCGGCAACCCGAGGATCCAGAACATCAATCCGCCCAACGAACCCTGAACTGCTGCCACCGCGAGCGTCCCGTACACCGTGGCATGGACGGTATCGAACACCCGCTGAAACAGCCGCTCGGTGTCTGCGCGCTCTAGTGGCATCCAATCGCGCAACAGGCGGGCAACGGCGTTCCGATCACGCAGGAAATAGAACAGCATGTAGAATGTCAGCAGAACTTCCGCCACCTGCAACACAGAGCCCTTGACGAACGTCGCACCGGCGTTGCTCAGCCATGTTGCGAGGCTCGCCATCATCGACGGCAGATCGATCTGTTGCTCTATCCACTTTCCAATAGGTGCGATACCGGGATGGGCGTCCAGGAGACGTTGGAGTTCTCCATCAGCGACCCGGGCTCGGACGGAGGTTGCCCCAGAAGCAGCTTCCTCGACCAAGCGCTCTACCAGGAAAGCTGCGGGGACAAGGACGAGCAGTACGATCGTCAGGACCGAAACCACCGCCGCAGGGTTGGGGTGTTTCAACTTCGTCTCGATCCAGGAATGGAAAGGGACAAAGAGGATTGCCAGTGCCAACGCCCATGTGATCGCGCCCAAAAAAGGCTCGGCCAGAAGCACGCAGACGACAATCCCAACGATCGTGGCGGCCGCTAGTACAAGTGTGCCCACCTGGCTTTGACGAACTCGTGGATTGTCGGCGTTCATTTTGCCAACACCGAAACGGTTCGTCAGGGAGGTCTTCACGTCCAACTCTTTCCCAACAGTAGACTGGTCCTTGATCGGCTCATTGAGAAGGCTAGGCCTTTAGTCGCTCCCGCCAGAATGGCTTCAGCAGCTCCAAGCATGCCAGCACGGCAGATCCCGCGGCAAGCGTCACTGCCAGATCGTCGAGGTGTAGCGGTCCGAAGCGGAAGAGACTGGTGGCAAACGGCCACAGAAGGGTCCCGCCCAGCATCGAAGCGACGGCCACGACAACAATCATCAGCGACCGGTTCGGCCTGATCAGCGCGGTCAGAAGCGATGCGCTGAAGGAGCGGTTGACGAAGATCAGTCCTACGATTGTCAGCACCAGAGAGAAAAAAACCAGGGCGCGGATTTCGTTCTCGGCCATGCCCTGCCTCAGGGCGACAAGGTAAATGCCCGCGAGGAGCGCGAAGGCGAGCGTCCCCTGGAGCAGCCCCCACCCAATCAACGCCCCGGAGAACAATGGCGAGTTCGGATTGCGAGGCGGACGGCGCATCACATCGTCTTCCTCTCTTTCGGCCTCGAAGACCAGTGAGCACACGGGATCGATCACCATCTCGAGAAAGGCGATATGGATCGGTCCGAACAGGATCGGCAGGCCAAACAGCAACGGCAGCAGCGAGAGGCCCGCGATCGGCACGTGGACCGCGAAGATGAAGCCCATGGCCTTGCGCAGATTGTCGAAGATGCGGCGGCCAAGCCGAACGGCTTTGACGATAGAACCGAAATCGTCGTCGAGCAGCACGATCGACGATGCCTCACGCGCGACGTCGGTGCCACGGCCACCCATGGCAATCCCGATATTGGCGGCCTTGAGCGACGGCGCGTCGTTGACCCCGTCCCCAGTCATGGCGACGATTTCACCACTCGCCTTCAGCGCGTTGACGATGCGAAGCTTTTGCTCGGGCATTATGCGCGCGAACACGGTTGCGGTTTTCACCCGCAGCGCGAGCTCGTCGTCACCGAGCGCTTGCATCTCACTGCCTGTCACCACGCCTTCGGCATCGAGGCCGGCCTGGCGCGCGATCATTTTGGCGGTTGCCGGGTAGTCGCCGGTGATCATCATCACCCTGATGCCAGCGGAACGGCAGTCGCTCACGGCTTCGGGAACACTCACGCGCAGCGGATCCGTCAGGCCGACCAACCCGAGAAATTCGAATTTAAAATCGTGTTGCGTCAACGGAAAGTCAGTGCCGCGATGAGACCCGCAGGCCACGCCGAGCACGCGCAATCCCTCGGCCGCCATCGCTTCGACCGAACCCTTCAAGGCCTTGAAGTCCTTTGCGTCCATATGGCATAGCGCCCCGATCGTCTCTGGGGCGCCTTTTGCCGCAACCAGCGAATTGCCATCGCCATGTGTCGATTGCCAGACATTTGACATTGCCAGCAGTCCGGGCCGAAGCGGATATGCGTGGACCAGTCCCCAATCCGGTTTGTCCAGAACCTTGTGCTCGGACAGCCGTTCCTTGCCGAGTTTGTGAAATGCGATCTCCATGGGGTCGGAAGGAATCTGGGCGCTGGCAAGCACACCCGTCTCGACCAGATCGGCGAAGGCCGCCGGCAGGTCGGTGCCCGGCTTGTCCGCCATCCGAAACGACTTTCCATCCGCCGTTCGAAGGTCGGCAATAGTCATCCGGTTCTCGGTGAGCGTGCCTGTCTTGTCGGTGCAAAGGATAGTCGCCGATCCGAGCGTTTCGATCGCGGCGGCCCTGCGGGTCAGGACGCGCGCCTGTGATATGCGCCACGCACCCATGGCCATAAAGATCGTGAGCACGACGGGAAACTCTTCCGGCAACATGGACATGCCGAGCGCGATGCCTGCGAGCACGGCGTCAAGCCATCCGCCGCGCAGAAGCCCGTAAAGCAGAACCGCGACAATGCTGACCGCGCCGCCGGCCATTGCGAAAATGCGTACGACGCGCCGCATTTGCGTCTGCAATCGCGCCGGTTCTGTCTCTATTGCACTCAGCGAGTGCCCTATCTTGCCGATTTCACTTCGTGGCCCCGTCGCCAGGACTTCGCCCATGCCTGAACCGCGAACGATCAGCGAACCAGAGAATATGAAAGGCAGGTCGTCGCCCCCTGGCCGGCGTTCGGTCAGTCGCAGGGTGCCGTCGGCGGCAATCTTTCGGACTGGCACGGATTCGCCTGTCAGCAGGGATTCGTCGCTCTGAAGGTCCTGGCTCTGGAGAAGCCTGGCATCGGCCGGCACGCGGTCACCCTCGCCCAGCATGACGAGATCCCCCCGAACAACCTCGCGACCGGCAATGCGCTTGCGTTCACCACCGCGTATGACCAAGGCGCGAGGGCTGGTGAGATCACGCAGCGCCTCCAGAACACGCTCGGTGCGTGTCTCCTGTATGATCGTTATGCCGATCGACATCGTGGCGAAGGCCAGCAGGATCAGCGCTTCCTCCAGATTGCCCAGGATGAGATAGACAACGCCGCCGCCAAGCAGGAGTGCCAGCATCGGCTCGCGAACGACCTCGAAGGCAATTCGCAGCGGCGTACGTTGGTTTGACCTCGGCAGTTCGTTGTACCCTTCGGCGACAAGCCTGACTTGGGCCTCAGCCTCTGAAAGGCCGGAATACCTATCCGCCGTCGAGATTGATCGGGGCATCTCAACTGTCTCTGTCGGACTATCAGCGAATGTCATGGCGGCCTTTTACGAGACGCTATCTCAGTGCGACACGAGGACGGGGAGCCGCAGATCCGCGAGAACACCCTCGGTTGCGCCGCCGAGTACAAAGTCCCTGACCCGCGAATGACCGTATCCACCCATGACCAGCAGCTTGCCGCCAATCTTGACGGCATGCTCCTGGAGAGCGGCACCGATCGAACGTTCGCCAGCTTGGATCGAACTGCTCTCGACGGTCAGGCCACGCACCCGCAGCCCCTCGGCAAGGCGTTCGCAGATGTCTTTTCCCGGAAGCGGCTTTTCGTCGGTCACGCTGATGACCGTGATCCTGGCGGCGCGCTCCAGGAACGGCCGCGCGTCAGCGACCGCCCGTGCCGCCACACGGCTTCCGTCCCAGGCGATGACGACATGGTCGAGCACACCAACATCCGTAGCCTCTGGAAAAAGGAGCGTCGGCCGGCCCGCGCCGAACAGTATAGCCTCGGCAGTCATACGCGCTGTCGGATTGCCCGCCGCCAGGCCGACCAGTGACAGATCGAAATAGCGGCACTGTTCTGCGGCGGCATCGCCCATCAGAGCCGGAGGCGCCGTTATCACATGGGTCGTGAGCGGCACCTTGTCTTGTGCCGCCTCCTTGGCAACCACCTCCAGCAAGATTTTGCCTCGCTTGCGGCTGGTCGCCTCGGCTTCTCGAATCTTGCTTGGAAGATCGAGCAGATAGCTCGAAAGCGCGTTCGAGACGTCGGGAATGTCGACATTGACAACGACCGCATGAAGCGCGGCCCCCACCTGCCTGGCGAGTGCCACTGCATTCGAAGCGATCTTCAGCGTATTCGCCTCGGGATATGTAGCCAGTGGGAGACATGCTATCAGTTTCATCGAATTTCGCCTCTGTTCAGCAGCGAGATGACCGCAAGCGTTTTTAGCCCAATGGATGGTCCAGGCTTTGATTCACCGCAAATTGCCGGATTGGAGGCCGTAAGCAGACCAGCAGCTGAACTCATTCCTCCCGAAAATCCTGCAGGGAAGCGTGTGGACGATCCTGCTCGCCACGCAGATGCCTCACGCGGCCGATGATGCCGGGCTTGACCCATCGCGTCGCGGGTTAAACATAATCGTAGCCGTACAAATGCAGCCATCGAAACGTAGCGGTTCCAGGCCGTGTAACTGCTCGAGGGCAGAGGGTGGGTCGGCGAGCCGAGGCCTAAGACGTACAGCAGAAGCGCCTCATCGTAACCTTCCCACCGATGCATCAGGAAGCCAGTCTCGGGAGTCCAGCCGTGGGTGACGGTCTTTCCTTTGTTTAGCGCCCAGCGCCAGTCCGCGCGACGGTAGAGTGCATCCGCCAAGGTCCGAATCTCTCTCTCGGCCTCTTGTTCCGGTCGAAGAAGGCGGCGGCGGCCAGCCCGCCCGCCAGCAGCAAGGTGCTATCGATGGTCGACAGCTCGCAGCGCCAACCGCGCCGACCGGTTTGCATATGGCTCGTCGCACCGCACCAGCGCCGGTGCAGAAGCGCGTTGAATTTCTGCCATTGCCTCGCGTCGACGTCCCGCAATTGGGCACACGCCCGACCGGCAAGGCGGCTGCGCGATTAGCACCGGCACGAACTGAAACAGGGCGCCGCACATCAACATGCTGAGCCAGCCGATCGTAACCATGTGCACGAGGACCAGCGTCTCGGGCGCCTCCGCCGCCACCGCAGGGAAACCGTAGCCGGCGACCATCAACATCTGGGCACCGATAAGAAAGGCCAGCGCTACGGCGAAATATGACATTGTCCAGCGCGATAGCGCAGTGCCAACCATAGCCTCTTCCTCGCAGCGCCTTCATCACGGATAGCGCATCAAAACCGTCGAGACTTCGCCGTGGCTTTCCGGCAACGGACCCTTGCTGGACTCCTCTTGCCGGAGGCCACTCAGGCCCAAAATCTAACTGGTCTGTCTCAATACACTTTGTCCAAACGCAAACTTGTTTGCGAGCGAAGCATTGTCTCTTCGACAGAAAGGGCGATCCCATCGGGTTAGCGCGACGCGCTGGTCCGGCCAGAAAGCTGACATACTAGCGGCAGCGCTTTTGATGCCGCGACCATCGGCAAGCGTGGTCAGGCGCAGCGCCGTCCTATGCCGACTGAGTGATGAAGCTTCCTGAAGGTGAGCCGGTATCGCTTTATCTCCACATCCCCTTCTGCCGATTGATGTCGATACGATCCGGTCCTGATACGCCCTTCAGGAAGGCGCTTTGTTCGGCTGGCGCCCACGTAATTTGGGTTGAACTAGCATACCGCCAAACAGAGCCGCGTATCCGAGGAAGGCTACCACCCACAACATCGCCGATATGTGGAGGAGTATTGCGTCAATAGGGACGAACGCCGCTCCGATGCGTAGGAGAGCCGCGAGCACGATCGCGACAAAGACCGCGCATGTGCTAATGCTCGCCCGTAACTCGCGGCCTGTATGCCCAAGGGTGGCTCGGGTCATGACGGCGAGCGTCATGCATGCCACCGCACCTACGCTGAACGCGTGAATGCCCGCCGCGGAAGGAACGGTCTCCGGTCGGACGACGGCAAGTCCGGCCAGCAGAAAACCGATCGGCACAAGACGAGCGCTACGTGCAAGATCAGCACCAACGGCTCGCGGAGCGTGCGATCACCAGCCCAGCGCGCAATCCGCATGGCGTTGAGGACCGCTCCGGCGATCAGCATTGCGCCCGTTGCGTTGCTTTCCGGAAAGAAGGCCCATGCCGCCAATGCGGTCGCGGACAGTGCGATCGTTGTTGCGTCGAAATGGCTGAACGGGGACGGCAGACGTCCCTGATTTTCGCGAGCCAACCAATTTCGGGTGAAACTGGGAACGATGCGTCCCCCTATGACCATGATGAGCACGACGGCGGCCCCAAGGCCGAGCCGACGGCTAATATCGGAGACGCCTTGGTAGTGCGCTTCGACATGAAACAACGCATTGGCAGCAAAAAGCACCGCCACCGGCACGAGCACTTTGAGGTTTCGCCAATTTCGGCCTGCGATGATTTCGATCGCTGCGGCGAGCGCTACCGCCAGAAGGAAGCCGCAGTCGACTGCGGCTCCGACCAGCCAGCCGGTCTCCATCGAAAAGAAAACCGCGAGTCGGCCAGCAAGCCACAAGAGGACGAGCGCCAGGAGAGGCAGGCCTTGCACTGGCAGGCGTCCGGTCCAGTTCGGGATTGCCGTCAGAAGGAACCCTGTGATGATCGCAGCAAGATAGCCAAACAGCATCTCATGTACATGCCAGTCTACTGGCAGAAAGGTGCTGAAGGTTTTGAGCTCGCCGTAAAACAATGGCAGCCAGAATAGGATGGCCCCGCCGGCATATAGCGAGCCGAGCAAAAAGAACGGCCGAAAACCGTAGGACAGAACCGCCGGATAAGCGCTTGGTCGGGTGCGAGGAATTGCCATAAACTGCATTTCAGAAAAGAGAAACCCATGGTGGACTGATGTCCGTCTTTAGGTTTCTGTTGATTTTTCGGAGCAATGTTTGCTCCGCTTCAATTTTCGGCTTGAACTTGAGCCAACAGGCTCTCGAATACTTTCTTGGCTTTCCCCGACTGTTTGACAGTCGCTGCATGCGCCAGATTAACCGGCTTGCCGACCACGATCAGCGCTACCATGCCCATCCCATAATGAGGCGCCCACTTCACACCGTACACACCTTCCTTGTCCAGTGTAACGGTGATTTGTTCGCTCGACTTACCCCTGAAAGTCTTTGCTCCTTCCGGGATCATTCCCCAGATGCTTTCGGCATCATGCCCCTTGTCGGTTGGCACAAACGTGACCGTGTCGCCGGGCGCTGCCTGGACAAAGTCGGGCTGAAAGACCATCACGCCTTTCTCGCCCTTGTCGAGCATCTGGATTTGGTGATCGGCGGCCTGGGCCGCTCCTGCCAACATCGATACGGCGAGTGGGACGGCGACTGCAATTGCGTATCTCATGATCTTGCCTTCTGTTCAGATTCTCGACGACGTCCACACCATTTCTAGACTGTCCTCGGCCTGAGAACTTTGCGAAAGCGCAAACAAGGTTGGGAAATGAGGAAAAGAGCTGCAGTGTCCGCCACTTGCCAGCCGTTGGTCGCCTAAACATGTCTGAAGCGATGCTCGGGTCCCCGGCAGCGGTAATCCTAGAGCCTGTTCGGATCAGGGTGTGCTCCTCTACCGACTTGATCGAGCGCATCCACATCGAGGGCTGGGCAATATCGACGAATTCCACGCCAGGCAACGGTTCTTCGAGCTGCCTGCGGAAGTCGAGGTTGACATGGTCGAACTCGATGCCGACGCGCTTAGCACTCGCCGTCAACTGGCGCACGGCGCGGTAGTAATTGTCCCCGCGCCAGTCCGTATAGGTGATGTTGTCGCCGAAGCTGCGGCGATAGGGCTGGCCACCATCGATGCCGGCCGAAATGGTGTGGCGTTATCCTGGTCGATGACCATGCCATACTTGCGGCCGAAGTGCAGTAGAGCCAACCAGAACAGTAATTGATGCAATGATCACCGACGAGGTAGATCTATTTGAAGCGGCCTCCGCCGCGTCCCGTTTCGCTCCGTTGGTGCACAAGTCCGTCACGCCGATGACGAATACGCTTAGCGGAATAATTCGGGGCTGCCAGTCGTTGTCTTCTTTAGGCGAGGGAGAGTGGCAGAGGGAATAGCCGCCAGACAGGCTGCGGCCCGGTCTGGCCCCATCAAGAGGAGTCCAGACATGAAAACGACTGTTTCGACCTCCTTCACAAGACGAAGCGTCGTCGCAGGACTTGCGGTAACCGGCGCATTGACATCGGCTTTGGCGAACAACGCGCAGGCGACGCAAACGGCACCGGAGAAAAGTCTCTACGAGCGTTTGGGGGGCGTCTTCGCCATCGCTGCGGTAGTAGATCACTTCAGCGAAGCCATCGTGAAGAACCCCATCGTCGGGCAGAAGTCCAAGAACCCGCAGCTGCGGAAATGGCACACCAAGAACCTCGGAAGGCTGGCCGGTCTCAAGTTCATGCGCACGCTGTGGGTCTGCGACGTTTCTGGTGGGCCTTTGAAGTTCGTGGCGACCAAGCCTGGCACGACACCGCTCGGCCTTGAGGAGGCCCACCGTGACCTGCGGATCTCTCCGGCAGAATTCGATGAGGTGGCAGCGGAGCTTGGGCGCACCCTGGACCACTTCAAGGTTCCGAAGCCCGAGAAGGCCGAGGTCCTGGCAGCCTTCGCCGCTCACAAAGATGAGGTTACCGCCGGCTACGTCAAACAGGGTTGAAGGCTAGCCCAGAGTTCTCTCGCGCAGTTAAGGCAAATCGGCAAGAGCCCTCAGAGGCCGGGGCGTTCCGAGAGAGCCGAGATCGATGGCAGGGGCGCTGGGGATCTCCCGGCCCCAACTCTTGACCCCGTACCTGCCCTCGAAGCGCGCCATCAATCCTGCCGCCTCGTAGCGCGCACTGCACGTCCGCGTCGCCGGTCTTGGAGATGCGCCGTGTCGGGACTGACAGTGTTCGACGTCAGCTCGAAGCAGGCCGCGATATCGCGCGAGCGGCCTCTACGGCACTTGGTGACCAGCTCAGTTCCAGCAACGCCAAAAAATCGACTCTACGAGCGCGTCAGCGGTAGCACCGGGTGCGGTGCCCATTGTAGCGCAATTGGCTCTGCAAACTTTCCATATGGTGTCGTCGCTCGATTACCAGTGTCTTGAAACGCACCGAAGACAACATTCCCGATCTGTGTCTCATGATGGAGACTCGCGACCTTCGCGCCATCCCCGAGGGCACCACGGCGGCTGACGCAATTTAGAGATGTTGCCTTGACCCCGCACTAGCGTCTACTGCATCTGCCAGCGGGAGCGTCACAAATGGCGAGAAAGTCTGTCCGACGCAAGTCAACGATTTATGATATCGCGGTGGCGGCCAATTCGTCCCCGACAGCGGTCAGTCTCGTCCTCAATGGCTCGTGGCAACAGCACCGGATCAAGGCGGAAACCGCGGCGACGATCCTCGACTGGGCTGAGCGCCTCGGCTATGCCGTCAACCTCAAGGCACGAGGATTGCGGCTTTCCCGATCCGGGCTCGCCGGAATGATCTTGCCGCACTACCGCAATCGCTTCTTCGCCGGTTTGGCCGAAGCCTTTGAAGCGGAGTCGCGCGTCCGCCATTTGTGCCCGATCGTCGTCAGCACGCACCGCAATCCTGATAACGAGTTGAGCGTAACGGAAACCCTATTGGCTCAGCAGGTCGAGTTTCTCTTCCTTGCCGGAGTTCGTGACCCCGATCCGCTGAATGATCTGTGCCGCGCAGCGGGCGTCCGGTGCATCAACATCGACCTGCCTGGCCGCCGGGCTCCCTCAGTTGTTTCTGACAACTACGGAGGCGCCAGGGCGCTCACCGAGATCATTGTTCAGAAACTGAAAGAACGAGGGGGCTCGACCGAAGATCTCTTCTTCTTTGGCGGAGTTGCCGATGATGACGCAACACGAAGCCGTTTGCTCGGTTTTCACGATGTCCTGGCAGCCCACGGGATTGTAGCAAGCCCCGGTACGATTGACTGCTGCGGATATGCACCGACCAATGCTGCTCGGTCTCTCGCTGCACGATACGCGCAGCTTGGGCATCTGCCCTCAGGCATGTTCGTTAACGGCGTGACCGCTCTTGAAGGGACATTACGGTTCACTTCGACACTGGCCTCAAGTGAACTTGGACGGGTTGTTGTCGGAAGCTTCGACTGGGATCCATTCGCGGCGCATTTGCCCTTCGATGTGACCATGGTCCGACAGAATGTCGAGGTGATGATTGCTGAAGGATTTTCGCTGCTGGAGAGTTATTCGGTAGACCACTTTCCTCTGGTGACCGTACCGACCAGCTTTGGGCGAACCGGAGAGCATGACGGCGCCCAAGAAGATTGGGATTCGGCAACCAAATAGAGCATCGACCACTAGCAATTCTTTGTCACAAGACATCGTTGCAGAAGTTCAACTCCGGTCATCGGCACTTCGGATCTGGGTAGCACCGCTTCCATCCAAGGCTAGCGGGGGATCGCAGGTCGTTTCTGCGGGTGCAGCCTGAGTGCGAAAGGGCGGATCGTTTACATCAATCGAGAATTGTTTTCAGACGCCGGTGGCCTGACGGCCCTTGCTAAATCTATTTAGCACCTTGACCGGCCGACATTCAGGGTCTTTTATGGTGCGTTCTGGGAGGAATGCGGCGCCGAGTGCGTCAATGCCGTCGGGCACAAAGGGGTGGGCCAAACAAAGCCGACATCGGCAATAGGCAGCCCAAAAACTCGTCAATCAGGGAGGAACTAAATGTTAGCAAAAACCATACTCGTGGCAGCGTTCGGCGCGGCCCTTTCGGTCGCCACAATGGATGCTGCGCTGGCAAAGGACGTCAAGGTCGGAGTCGTCGTGAAGATCGGCGGTATTCCTTGGTTCAATGCTATGGAAACGGGAATAAAGGAAAAGTCGAAAGAGCTTGGCGACGACGGCTTCATGGTCGGGCCGACCAGCGCCGACCCGGCACTTCAGGTCCGCGCGATCGAAGACCTGATCGCTCAGGGCGTCAACGTAATTGGCGTCGTGCCGAATGATGCAAACGTTCTCGAGCCAGTTCTGAAGAAGGCGCGCGACGCGGGCATCAAGGTCATAACTCATGAATCGCCGGACCAGGTGAACGCTGATTGGGACTTCGAGATGGTCTCGTCCGTTGGCTTCGGTGAAGCCCATGCCAAGCTGTTTGCCGAGAAAATGGGCGGCAAAGGCAAGTACGTGGTATACGTGGGTTCTCTTACTGTGCCTGCACACAATGCCTGGGCCGATGCTGCAATCGCCTATCTGAAGAAGAACTTTCCCGACATGCAGATGGTTGGCGACAGATACGGCGTCGCGGAAAGCGCCGATGACAGCCGCAAGACGGCTCTGGATGTGCTTGCCGCCAATCCTGATCTCGGCGGCTTCCTGACGTTCGGCAGTCAGGGACCGATCGGCGCCGGACGCGCGATCGAGGAGCAGAAGCTTGGTGACAAGGTGGTTCTTGTCGGGTCGTTCTCCCCCAGCCAAGGCAGCGCCATGCTCAAGTCCGGCATTATCGACGGCGGCTATATGTGGAATCCTCTGGAAGCGGGAAAAGTATTCGTCACGATGGCTGATTTTCTGGCGGGCGGCGGTAAAATCACCGACGGCATGACGATCGAGGGTCTGGGTGTCGTTCACCCTGACTTCAAAACCGGCACCATCATCGTGGACGCTGTGCAGCCTATCACGGTCGAAACGGTCGATGGTCTTGCGGCCCTAGGGCTTTAGATGGCGGACCATGGCTGGCGTGCCGGGGTGGCAGATCAATCCCGGCACGCCCCATCCTTGTCATTTCAGAAGGGCCTGCCGTGAGCCTTGTCGCATCTACGACGCAGGACCTCCTATCGGTTCTGTCGTTTAGCAACATAAGCGTTACATTTGGTGGCGTTAGAGCCCTCCAGAATGTCGCCTTCGAGGTTCTCCCGGGCGAAGTGCAATGCATCGCCGGTGAGAACGGCAGCGGCAAGAGCACCCTGATCAAGGTAATCACCGGCGTTTGTCAGCCGCTAGCCGGCGCACAAATGTCGATCGCCGGAAAGTCCGTCGACATCATGTCGCCGGCTGCGGCGCGCAGCGCTGGAGTGGAGGTCATCTGGCAAGACCTCGCCTTGTTTCCCGAAATGACAGTCGCTGAAAATATCGGGATCAGAACTGTGCTCGGCAACATGCCTCGGCTCGTCGATCATTCGCGCATTCGCGAGGCGGCGCGAGGGCTGTTGGCGCGGCTTGGGGCCGACCTCAATGTCGACGCGCCCCTGCGCAGCTTCGCAATTGCCCAACGTCAGATCGTCGCCATCGCCCGGGCGCTGGCTGGCGATGCGAAGGTTATTTTCATGGACGAGCCGACATCGTCGCTTACTCAATCGGAAACAGACCGGTTGCTCGCCATCGTTCGAACACTCTGCGACGAAGGCATGGCCATCGTCTTTGTCAGCCACCGCCTTGCGGAAGTTCTGGAGATTTCGAGTCGCGTCACCGTTCTGCGCGACGGAAAGGTCGTCGGGGTATTTCCGACCGCCGGAATGACCCAGTCACGCCTCACTGAACTCATGACCGGCAAGACGTTTGACCAAACCGTGAGCACAAGAAACCTGAGCGGTTCACCGGTTGTATTGAAGATCGATCGATTGACCCGCGCAGGCGACTATGACGACGTTTCGCTGACAATACGGCGCGGTGAAACGCTTGGCCTGACCGGACTGCTCGGCGCCGGTCGCACAGAACTCGCGCTTTCGATTTTCGGCATGCTGCGCCCGGATCGCGGCAGCATCTCGCTCAACGGGACGGTTCTTCATCTGAAGTCCAACCGCGACGCAATCCGCGCAGGTATTGGCTACCTCTCCGAAGACCGCCTGTCCCTTGGTCTCATACAACCGCAGTCGATCGCCGACAACGCCGTTATCCCGGTGCTCGGCAAGATCCTTCATCGCGGGCTGATCTCCTCAGAGAAGAAGGATGCGCTCGTCAGTCATTGGATCGAGGAATTGGCGATAAAAATCGGGGCGCAGACGGATGCGATTTCAACGCTCTCGGGCGGCAATCAGCAACGGGTGGCCATCGCCAAATGGCTGGCGGTCGGCCTGAAGCTAATCATTCTTGATTCGCCAACCGTGGGGGTGGACGTTGGCGCGCGTGCCGGCATCTTCGAGATTGTCGCCAGGCTCGCTGCCGAAGGCTTGGCGATTCTGCTGATATCCGATGAAGTACCGGAAGTCTATTTCAACGCCGATCGTATCCTTCATATGGCCGCGGGCAAGATAGTCGCCGAATACGATCCGCACGCCATCTCGCTCGGCGACCTGGAAGCTGCCGTCTATGCATAACCGCGGCAAGCTCTTCCGGGCTCATCCCACCGAGACATGGCTCGTTGTGGTTCTTCTCATCATGAGCGCAGGTCTCTCGCTTGCGAGCGACAAATTCTTCACCATTGCCAATCTCTTCAATCTGCTCAACACAAGCTCGACAAATCTGATCTTCGCGGTTGGGCTGCTGGTGGTGTTGATCGCGGGGGGCATCGACATTTCGTTCGCTGTGGCCGCGTCAGTGGTTCAATACGTTGTGGCGCTGGCTCTAGCCCAAATAGGAGGTGGCGATTGGTTCATCGGCCTCACCTTGGCGGCAATTGTCGGGATCGCCCTGGGTGCGGTGAACGCCGGCCTCATCTACTATTTCCAGATCATTTCTATCGTTGTCACCATCGCTACCTTCAATATCTTTTTCGGCCTGTTGATGTTCTTCACGCATGGTGTATCGATCTACAATCTGCCTGCCTGGTGGACGCATCGCACTGTGCTTTTCGAGTTCCAACAGGCGAATGGCAATTGGGCCGAGCTAACTCTGCCGGTTGCGATCATGGCGGTCTGCGTCGCCGCCACCTGGGGGCTTATCCGGTATACGACCACCGGACGGCAGCTATACGCCTTTGGCGATAACCCGGAGGGCGCCCGTCGCCTCGGTATCAACATCGCGGCAATGCACTTCATTGCCTTCGGCTGGCTTGGTTTCATGGCGGGGATCGCGGGACTTGTGCAGGTGCACTATTCTCAGGAAGTCGTGCCCAACGCATTGGTGGGGCGCGAACTGGACGTGCTCGCAGCTGTAGTCCTTGGCGGTGCCAGACTGGGTGGCGGGCGCGGCACCGTGCTCGGTTGCATCCTCGGCGTGTTTCTTGTGTCGGTGACGCAAAACGGGCTGAACCTCCTCGGTATCTCGCCCTATGCTTTCAAGATGATCGTCGGGGCGATCATTCTGATCGCCATCACGCTGTCCAATGCGCCGCTTGGGTACATTCTGGCCAGCTGGCGGCAGAGAATGCGCACATGACCCAGCGCGTGCTCGAAACTGGAGCGCTGCGGCATGGATTCTTGCGCCGTCTTGCCGGCAAGCTGGGCGCCGAGAATATTGGACTTTTGCTGGCATTGATTTTGGTGATTGGATTCTTCGGGTCTCTCTCACCGCGATTCCTGTCCAAAGCTACTTTTGAATCGGTAGCCTTCCAGTTGCCCGAACTTGGACTGCTTACGCTCGCTATGTTAATGCCAATCATCTCGGGCGGCATCAATCTCGCTGTGACGTTCACGGCCAATCTCTGCGGCCTCACGCTCGCCTGGGTTCTTCAGGCCAACGGAGGACCTGACGCAAGCATCTATGCCTTTCTGCTCGGTTCAATGCTTGCAGTCGGTGTTGGCACAGCAAGCGGTTTGGTCATGGGTCCGGTGATCGCCTATACGGGCGCGCACCCCATCCTCGTTTCGCTCTCGGTGATGATTTTCCTGCGCGGCCTTGGCGAGTTCCTGACCCGCGGCGCAGATATTTCGGGCTTTCCCGAATTCATCCAGCCCCTCGGCCACGGCAGTGTCGCCGGCATTCCAATCCCGCTGCTAATACTGCTCGGCGCAGTCGTCGTCTGGCATATCTTGATGACCCGAAGCAAGCTTGGTTTTTCAAACTACATGGTCGGCTCCAACATCGAAGCGACGCGCTATTCCGGCATCTCGACGCGACGGGTCATCATTCTAATCTACGCGCTGTCTGGCGCCATGTGTGCGCTGGCCGGAATTATCATGATGGCACGATTCAATTCGGTCCGGGTCGGCCATGGCGAGTCCTATGTGCTGATTACTGTGCTTGCCTGCTTCCTGGGCGGGGTGAACCCGTTCGGCGGCTTCGGCAAGGTCGTTTCGGTCTTCCTCGCCCTCATCGTTTTGCAATTGCTTTCTTCGGGACTGAATCTCTTGGGCGCCAGCCAGCACCTGGCCACGGCCATTTGGGGCATCATGCTGATCGGCGTCATGATCTTGCGGTGGGCTGCCGGGCAGCTAAATTTCATGAGGATAACACGATGAAGGGTTTTGGCGTTCATACGAGCATGTGGACGAGTGGTTGGTCCGTAGAGGGCGCCGAGCACACTGTAGCGGCGGTGAAAAAATACGATCTCGATTTCATCGAAATTTCACTGGCCGATCCATTTTCTTGCGATGCCGCTCACACCCGCAAGCTGCTGGCGGCAAATGGCATGCAGGCGGTGTGCTCGCTTGGGCTGCCCGAATATGCGTGGGCGTCTCGCCATCCGCAGGAAGCGATTGACTTTCTTAAGGTGGCTATCGACAAGACGGCCGATATCGGGGCCCAGGCGCTATGCGGCGTAATCTATGGCGGCATCGGCGAGCGCACCGGCGTGCCACCTACGCAGGACGAACTGGATAACATCGCGAAAGTGATGACGGTCGCGGCCGCGCAAGCCAAGTCGCGAGGGATCGAACTCGGTGTCGAAGCCGTGAACCGCTATGAGAACCACATCATCAATACTGCGGCGCAGGCGGTGGCTCTAATCGAACGAGTGGGCGCCGACAATATGTTCGTGCACCTTGATACCTACCATATGAACATCGAGGAAAAGGGTATGGGCAACGGAATTATCGTCGCCCGCGACTATCTCAAATATATCCATCTCTCCGAGTCCGATCGCGGTACCCCGGGCGAGGGCAATTGCAATTGGGATGTAACGTTCGCGACGCTGGCGGCGATCGGTTTCAAGGGGGGGCTCGCGATGGAGAGCTTCATCAACATGGATCCGCTTCTGGCGTTTGGCCTCAGCGTGTGGCGTCCAGTGGCCGAGAGTGAAGCGGTCGTGATGGGAAATGGTCTGCCGTTCTTGCGGAACAAAGCACGGCAGTACGGACTAATCGCATAAGCTACTTATTCGCGAATGTTCGCCGTGGGGCGATCCGGTGGCGGCGAGACGAACCGTAAGGCTGCACGGAATGCGCGTCCAAGGTTGTTGGGCCAGCTCATCGACGGCGCTCGCGTGATCATGGCAGCGCGACATCGCAACAGGAATGCCCGCGCGCTCGTCAACCTCGACGCATTGATCGAGAGAGCGCGCGGCTACTCGATCGCTGGCCTGCGCGCTTTCATTCCCGATCTGCAGGAAGATTGGGAGCGCAAGGCCCGGGTGCAGGAAGGGGTCGGAACAAGAACTGTTCCCAGCGACACGCTAAGGTCGAACCGAGCATGAACGTCATGCGGCGTGGCGTAACCGAGCTGGAAGTCTGAGCGACCGGAAGCCTTCAGGCATCTGATGTTCTGCATCCCAGGTGTAGATGCCGGTCAGATTGATGTGTTCCCAGCTCAGCGGCGATACGTGCTTGAGCAGGTGATCCGGAATCTCGCGATGCATTTTGCGCAAGTGGGTGACGGCCCGTTCGATATAGACCGTGTTCCAGTGTACGATCGCGCTGACGACGAGGTTGAGGCCGGATGCGCGGAACGCCTGGCTTTCGAACGATCGGTCACGGATCTCACCACGCTCGTGGAAGAAGACAGCCCGCTTCAGCTTATGCGCGGCCTCGCCCTTGTTGAGGCCGGCTTGGCACCTTCGCCGTAGTACTGGGCTTGAGTACCATTCGATCATGAAGAGCGAGCGCTCGATTCGACCGAGTTCCCGTAGCGCCCTTGCGAGCTGGCTTTCCTTCGGAGATGCGGACAGCTTCTTCAGGATCGTAGACGGCACCACGGATCGCGTCGTGATCGACGCCGCCAGATGGAGCAGATCATCCCAGTGCTCAAGGACTAAGGTGGTGTTGATGGGCGCCCCGATGTGGTTCGACAGCGCCGGATATGCATCACTTTTCTGGAACGTGTGGAATTTCCGGTCTTTAAGATTGCGCAGTCGCGGTGCGAAGCGTTTGCCGATCAGAGCGAATAGCCCAAAGACGTGATCGCTCGCGCCGCCGGTGTCCGTGAAGTGCTCTTGGATGTCGAGGATTGTGTCCTGGTCGAATAGCCCATCGAGCACATAGGCGGCCTCGCTTTCGGTCGGACTGATGGGCAGAATGCTGAAGTAGCCATACTGATCGGAAAGATGGCTGTAAAATTTCGATCCGGGTTCGCTGCCATAGTGCAGATTGACGTCACCGCGCTTTGCGGCACGGTCGCTCGCGCGGAAGAATTGGCCATCGGACGATGATGTTGTTCCGTTGCCCCACAGTCGAGAATGCGGATGTCTGGTGTGTGCATCGGTGATACATGCTTGCGCCGCCCGATAGGTCTCGGACCGCGCGTGGAAGGTGCGCATCCAGCCGATCTGGTGCGCGCTGATGCCCTTGGACGCGCTCGCCATTCGCTTCGGACCGAGGTTGGTCGCATCGGCCAGCACGCCGGCCAGCATGGCCGAGACATTTCTTGGGACGTCGCCGGTGCGAACATGCGTGAAGAAATCCGCAAAGCCGGTCCATTCATGCACTTCCCTCAGCAGGTCGGGAACCTCGACCAACGGATACATGTCGCTGATCTCGGCGTTCAGTTCCTCGGCCGCCGCCGGAACCTCGCCAGCCGTTGGCGTCACGATCAACGTCCCGGCCTCAAGACGAACACCTTCGAGCTTTCCGGACCGGGCTCTGTGCGCAAGGCGCTTCAGGTTGAAGTCAAGCATGTGACGGGCATCGGCAAGCCACTGCGCGCCGTCACCTTGAACGCCCAGTCCAAGGCGATCCTCCTCCTTCATGGTAGTGAATGTTGACCGCGGCATCAGGTGCTCGTCGATCGGCCGGAAGGATCGGCTGCCATCGACCCAAATGTCCGCAGATCTAAGCCGGTCGCGCAAAGCCGCCAGCGTGGCGATCTCGTAAAGTCGGCGATCTGGTCTTCCCTGGTCGAAGACGAGCCTCCGATCAGTTTTGCTGAGGTGAGTGACCGGGACGCGATCCGGAAGTGTCCGCCGCTTCTCGGTGTAGAGCCGTTTCAGCAGCGAAATTGCCGCAAGAAGCGGATCGTGGCGGCGCGCTGAGCGGAACGTGAACGCCTTCAGGAACGCACCGGCATATTTGTTGACGGTCGCATATTGCTCTGCCGCCAAGGTCAAGGGCGACGCCTCGTTGTCTTCGACCATCGACTCAAGCTCAGGCTTGATCCGGAGCAGCCGGTGCCACCCAACCTCTTGGTCGAGAACCTCCAATGCGTTCCGGTCATGGTCGTTCGCGGATTGCAGAGCAGTGATGGTCTGGAGGAACATGCGCAGCGCCTTGGCGGTATCCGGCCTGCAGTCCATGTGCCGTTGCTTCTTTCGGTTGTTGGCTTGCGAGAACAGCCGACCCATAAGCTTGATGAACATCGACACTGCATCGTCCGTGAGCTTCTGGCCGAGCTTGATGACCTGAGCGACGATCAGAGCGTGCCGACGACTGGCATTGAAGTCGCAGGCCAGCCAGGCCGGCGTGGCGGTGCCCTCGCGGATCATCTGGTCCCATCGTCCCGACGAAATGCGCACCTGCAAATTCGGATCGATCTCCAATCTACGCAGGAAGGCAATACGTTCGGTCAGTGCGACCAGGTTCGAAGCACCAGGCGCATCCGGCGCCGATCGCAGCCAATGAAAGCGCGTCTGGCCGATGGCCGGGTCAACCTCCAACAGCCTGTCCAATGATGTAAGCCGATCGGGCGGGATACCTTCGACAAGTTCCTTCTCAGCCCGTCGGCGAGCTATCGCGCGACCACCGAGACCTATCTTCTCGATGGAATGCAACGACGGAAGGAGCGCATTTCGTTTCCGGAATTCGGCAATGACTGCTGTCGCGATCGGCAGTCCGTGATCGCCATTGGCCGC
Organism: Mesorhizobium sp. P3_A2; assembly: GCF_056403115.1. NCBI lineage: Bacteria > Pseudomonadati > Pseudomonadota > Alphaproteobacteria > Hyphomicrobiales > Phyllobacteriaceae > Mesorhizobium > Mesorhizobium sp. P3_A2. The sequence goes on along the minus strand of NZ_JBFUGC010000014.1, from coordinate 108,976 downwards.
CGCGTCGATTGCAGCCACAAGGGCGGCGCGACGATCGTCTCTGGAGGCAGTCCGCAGACAGAGGTACGCCATCAACGATCGGCTATGATCGAAACGCGTCTGTACTCGATGTGCATATAAGGCGTAGAGGCGCGCGTCGATACCAAGCTGATCCGCAAGATAGTTGATCACAGCCGCGGGTGGCTGCTCGTTGTCCCACAAGATCCGCCCCGTTTGGCGCATTGTGCAGAGTTGAACGGCGAAGCCCAGTTTGTTCTGCGGTCGCCGGCGAAGTTCGCATTCCAACCGATCTGCCGGGTCCAGTGTAAAGTGACGGATCAGGCTGTCCTCGTCCGTCTTCGCTATGCCCAGGAGTATCGCCGCTTCCGTTGAACTGACAAGCTTTCTTCTACCCACTCGCGTTCTCCCTCGGAACACCAAATTCCAAGGGGAAGTGGTTCGCCATCGGCCGGAGGCTTTCAACCGGCCCGGTGGCTTCATCTACAGATCAATGCGCATGTTCGCGCTTCGTTCGGTCTTAGCGTGTCTGCGGGAACAGTTCTTGTTCCGACCCCGAATAGGCAGCTGGCATCGCGGCCAGAGGCCCCTCCCCTAAGGACGCCGGCACTTCGCCAGGAGATGCACGGCGCTGCGTACTTGATGGCGCCCTGTCTTTTCTCAAATCGGGCGTTGAGCGAAGGCGGCTTCGATATGCTCGACCATGGCTTCAGCGGCCTTCTCGAGTTCGGCCAGGTCATCCTTGCTTATCGAACGCTCCTGGCCTTCATGGTCGTAGCCGTAGCGATGGACGCAGTCATGACGAACCGGCAAAAAGGCCATCAGCGTCGCCTTGGCTAGTTTGTTGGGGAAGATAGTGAAGCCCAAAGCGCCCCGGTAGTAATTATCTATTTTCACAAAGTTATGGTAGGGCAGCTCACGCAGGCGTGTGAGCACCCAGTCGCGGTATGCGGCAGGATTGGCCGCCAGTTCGGTGACCGGGATCTTTTCGCCGCTCCATTCCTTGTTGTTCTTCACCAATGCCGACATTGCCGCCGTTTCATCCATGACGACTTTGATCAACCGATCGCTGAGATAAGCCTCCATTGCGGAGAAATATTGAACAAAGAGCATTCTGTTCAACGCCCGGATCGGGCTTTCCAGCCCGCTCGCGATGTAGTCGATGTCATAGGTCGCAAACTTGAAAATCGTCGCGGGATCACGGATCAACTCCTGCTTGTGATCGGCGGTGGCCTTCGCGAAATCTTGCAGCAGCTCATCGGCAGGTTTTTCAATAGCGCCCATGAGGATGACATATGCTCCAAATACCTGTGGACGCAAGTCATCTAAGCCTTAGTACTCAATCCGCATTGTTAACAAGCGTACGCAGTAATCAAGAAATATTTGACGCGATCGTAGGAAGGCGAGTGGCAAACAGGGCGGCGGCTAAGTAATTTCCCTTATGACCGGTTTGCCGTCAAGGCATGCTATATGCTTCACAGCTGACTTCGGCCGAAATGCCTGGCGGTCTATGATCGTGCGGTGTTGTCCCGGCTCATTCATGCTCCGCAATCGCTCAGTGTCTCGGCTCGCAAAGCATAGCGCTAAAACAGAAGTCGCCACACAGTTTGAACCGCTCTTGATGGAATACATTCTGCCAGTGGTCTGACTGGCGATCGTTTCACGATTAATCACCTGGTGATGGCTTGGGAACTGTCGCTATGGTCGAGATCCAGGGACAACGGCTCAAGATATTTCGTCTTCCATGACCTCGGTCACCGACCCTTCTTCTTCTTCGTCGCGATTTTCTCTGCCCGCCAATCCTGTCAGAATATCTCCCGCCAGCAGTTTCTCCTTTGAAAGCAAGCCGGCGTCCTCGAGCGCCTCGAAATCCGGCAGCTGGCGCAGCGTGTCGAGCCCGAACTGCGACAGGAACGTTTTCGTCGTCACATAGGTGTAGGGCGCCCCCGGCTGCGGGCTGCGCGGCCCCGAGGCGATGAGGTCCTGCCCGCGCAGCACGCCGATCAGGTCGCGTGACACCTCCTTGCCGAAGAAGGACGACAACTCGCCACGGGTGATCGGCTGGAAATAGGCGATACACATGAGGACAAGAGCCTCCGACTGCGACAGCTCGTTTTCGCCCTGGCCGCCTTGCTGGCCGAAGGCGGCGCGGATGGCGTCGCCAAAAATTTTCTTGGTCCGGTGCTGCCAGCCGCCGGCGACCGCAACCAGCTCGTAGGGGCGACCGGTGAGTTCGGCGCGGATGTCGTCGATGACCAGCTCGAGATTGCAGCTTCTGCCAACGACCCGCGCCAGCGTCTCGCGCGGCACCGGTTCGCTGGCCGCAAAGATCACCGCTTCGACCCGGCCCATCCATTCGCGCCAGCGCAGTTCCGCCGGCAGATGTTCGAGCTCGGTGTCGAGCAATGCCGGCTGATCGCTTGGCTCGCGGCGGGCGGAGGCTTCGCTCATCGCTAGAGCCCGAACAGTCGGAACGAGGCGCGGCCGGTGAGCTCGCGCACGGCCTCGAGCCTTTGCAGCCGCTCGAACAGGCGCCGCGATGCAAAGCGCGAAAGATTCTTCGTCGTCAGCGATCCGGAGACGGCGTCTTCACTGAGCAGCAGAAAGATTACGTCGCCGGCGCCTTTGGCGCGCAGTTTTGGCGCCACCGACAGGAGTTTTTCGGCGCGCCGCGACAGCTCGGCGGCCAACCGACAGGCATCCGCGGCGGCCACGACGAGCGCGACGCAAACCGCCCGCTCAAAATTCTTGTCCCCGGGCCGGATGCGCCGGCCACCGCCGGCCTCGGTGCGGAAGGATGGTCCAAAAACTTGCGCCATTAGGAGCGGCAGGGGCTGCGGCCAGCCCAGGCGTTGCGCCAGTACTAGGTCGGCAAGCCACCAGCCAAAGAGCTCGGCATCGGGACGCATGGCGACGACCTCAGCGGCGATCACCGCGGCGTCGAACGGCGCCGACCGCTGGGATACCGCGAGATTTTCGATCTGCATGCAAAGGTCGGCAAGCGCGTCACCGTCCCAATGGAGGCCAAGCTGGTCGAGTACCTTCTCGAGCCGGTAGGGCGTAACGGCGGGTGGCTGCCCGGCCAACTGCCGCCAGGCGCCAAAGATAGCGCCGGCGGGACCGGGATCAGCACCTGGGGGACGCAAATGCCAGGCATCGCGCAAGGCGGCCGCGTCCTCGGCGCGGCCGGCGAGCCGCATGCTGGCGGCGGCGCAGCGAAGCGCCAGCCGCTGCCGCCAGGCGCCGGCCCAGCCGGGCTGCCCGCGGACGAGCGTGTCGAGCGAAGCCAACGCGGCGCCCGCCTGGAAGGCGGCGTCGGCAACGTCAGACGTGCTGCCGGCGACGACGGCCCAGGCCGGCACGGTCGGCGGCGCGGGGCTGGCGGTCGCAAGATCGAGGCGAATCATGATTTGGAGGGTAAAGCTGCTGTGCGCTTTGTGCCATCCCTTTCGCAGCAAAACGCACAGCTTGTCGGAACACTACAACGAACGATAATGTTGCATTATCGTTCGTTTTGCTCTCTATATCAGAAATGGCCATTTTCAGCGCGCAGAAGCCCAAAAATCGCGTTGCGCGACCCTCCGGACCGTCTCACAGCATAGGACTGGCCGACAATGTTTCGACCGCGCGAACGTGGGCCGATCTGGAGGCACAGGCGGAGGACGACCTGCCCGACATTATCGACGTCGTGCTGGCGATGGGGAAGGTGCCGGAAGAGCCGCCGGCGGAACCCCTGGCGCCCTCCCCTCCCCTTCCGGTCGTCTTGAACCCGCGCTTGACGCCCCATCTCCACGCGCTGGCCGATCGCGCCCGCGACTATGTCGAAGCCGCGAGCTCCGCCAACACCCGCCGCGCCTACGCCTCGGACTGGAAGCAATTTGCGAGCTGGTGCCGTCGGCAAGGCGTCGAGATGTCTCCGCCCGATCCACAGGTGGTCGGGCTCTACATCACCGCCTGCGCCTCGGGAAAGGCGACCGGCGACAAGAAGCCTAATTCCGTGTCGACGATCGAGCGCCGGCTGTCCTCGCTGACGTGGAATTATGCGCAACGCGGCCAGCCGCTCGACAGGAAGGACCGCCATATTGCGACCGTCATGGCCGGCATTCGCAACACCCACGCCTCCCCACCCCGGCAGAAGGAAGCGGTGTTGCCCGAGGAGCTGATCGCCATGTTGGAAACGCTCGACCGCGGAACCCTGCGCGGCTTGCGGGACCGCGCCATGCTGCTGCTAGGCTTTGCCGGCGGGCTGCGCCGCTCCGAGGTCGTCGGCCTGGATTGCGGCCGCGACCAGACCGAAGATGGCCGCGGCTGGGTCGAGGTTCTCGACAAGGGTTTGCTGGTCCGCCTGCGTGGCAAGACCGGCTGGCGCGAGGTCGAAGTCGGCCGCGGCTCGTCCGACGCCACCTGCCCGGTCGTGACGCTGGAGACCTGGCTCAAGCTCGCGCGCATCGCGCACGGACCGCTGTTCCGAAGGGTGACAGGCCAAGGCAAAAAAGTCGGCGCCGAGCGGCTCAACGATCAGGAGGTCGCCCGCCTCGTCAAGCGGACCGCACTGGCGGCCGGCGTGCGTGGCGATCTGCCGGAAGGCGAACGTGGGAAGATCTTTGCCGGACATTCGCTGCGCGCTGGCCTCGCCTCCTCGGCCGAAGTCGATGAGCGCTATGTGCAAAAGCAGCTCGGCCATGTCTCGGCCGAAATGACTCGCCGCTATCAGCGCAGACGCGATCGCTTCCGTGTCAATCTCACCAAGGCGAGCGGACTATAGGCCGCGCGCCCCTCCCCGCCCTTCGGATGCCGAGAAGTGCGTTATTGCCAGGATAGTTGGTCCTTCGGCAACCGGCCGCTTGGGTCGAATACGGTTACCTTGTGCGGGAGATCCGGACCCCAGTCCCAAAGCACCAGGTTACGATCCTCCATCTCGGCGCTCGGCGCGAAACTTGGGACCACGATGCCGGCAATATTTCGAGGCCGCAACCGGTCGTAGACGGACCAGGACACCGGGCGCGCTCCGTCGCTAAGAGCCGTCGCCCAGGCGCAGGCCATGTCCTCGAGCGCGATAGAAAATTCTCCCCTCGCCTCTTCAGTTGTCAGATCCGCGATGTCGTCGCAGTCGATCTCATAGGAACACAGCACGCAAGGATCGATCCGATGCGCGAACCCCTGGTTGGCTTCCTTGACCGCTGTCATGATGGTCAGCGCCAAATAGAGCGCCGGCACGCCTTTGGGATTAAATCGCGCACCTCTGATCGCCGCCCCCTCGCCGGAAGTCGGCTTGAATGCCCAACGTGGATCGTGTGCTCGGTAGCAGGTTCCAACGAACCTCAAGCGAAACCACCAACGGCCATGTGATCGAGATAATCACGGACCGCAGCGGCCTTGCCTTCCTTCACCAGCGCTTCAGCAGTGCGTCCGCCAAATGCTGGAAGCGGCTGAGCTCGATACCAAGCCATCGCCTGCTCCTTGCCGCCCGCCCAATCCGTCACGCGACTGATGATCTCAAGCATTTCCCTCAGACGCCCCTGTGTCTTAACCGTAGCGCTGCGCTCTGAGCGATAAAGGGTCTCGCGAGCAAGACCGGCGGTCTGGGCCAACTGGCCCTTGGACATGCCAAAACCGTCCGCGACCTGCTCGATCGCAATCTTCCCGTTCTGATCCATATAGGACAAGATGAGAGGTCCATTCTGCTTGGGGATTTTAAGTGCGTGGGCCACAGAATTCATCCTACCATACTGAGAGTCATATTTCTCGTGCAAAAGATATGGCAGTTCTCGACAGCTTTCAAGCTCAGGGACCGAACCAATTTAAGCTGTTGCCACCGCGCGAGCACGCACGCGGATCAAGCCGACCGTGCGCGCGATCATGTCGAGGCAGCGAGTTCGGCAAACACCCGTCGCGCCTATGCCGCCGACTGGAAGCTCATTTTGAGCCCGGTGCCGGCGGCAGTCGTTTGATCCGCAGCCGCCAAACCCACAAATCGTCGGCCCTATATCACGGCCCAGGCCTCGGGATCGGCAAGGGACACAAGTCGGTGTCGACCATCGAGCGCTGCCTGTCGCCGCTGACCTGGAACTATACGCAACGCGGTCGACCACTCGACCGGAAGGACCGGCATATCGCGAACGTGCTCGCCGGCATCCGTAACAAACACGCCCCCTTCCAGTCAAAGGGAAGCCATCCTGCGCGACGATCTTCTCGCCATGCTGGAGACGCTCGAACGCGGCACACTGCGCAGTCTGCGCGACCGCGTCATGCTGCTTTTGGGCTTCGCCGCTGGCTTGCGCCGATCCGAAATCGTCGGCCTCGATGTTGCGCGCGATCAAACCGACGACGGTCGCCGCTGGATTGAATTCTTTCCAGACAAAGGCGTGCTTGCGAGGCCAGACCGGCTGGCGCGAGGTCGAAATTGGTCGCGGCTTTTCCGACGCCACCTGCCGGTCGTCGCCCTGCAGACTGGCTGAGGCTGGCCCGAATTGCGCATGGCCCATTGTTCCGCCGTGTTACTGGTCAGGGTAAAATGGTCGGCGCCGAACGGCTCAACGATCAGGAGGTGGCCCGGTTGGTCAATCGCACTGCCTTGGCCGCCGGCGTGCGCGGCGATCTCTCTGAAGGCGAGCGGGCACAGAAGTTTTCCGGGCACTGGCTGCGCGCAGGTCTCGCGTCCTCCGCCGAGGTTGGTGAACGCTATGAGCAGAAGCAGCTTGGCCACGCCTCTGCCGAGATGACACGCAAGTATCAGCGCGTGACCGTTTTCGCCTCAATCTAACTAAGGATTGTAGGGTCCGGTTCGCCTCCAGCCGCAGGTGACTCTGGAAGCGCCAACCCACCCGAGAGCCACATGCCCAACCATAGAGTTGATAGGTGTCTAGGTTTTTGGTGCCGTGCAAGCCTCTAACTTCAAGAGCTGTTCCCAGCTGGGAACTCAAGGTACGGGCGGACGAGTTGTACGAGAAGTTTGGTTCTCGATACGTCCTCAGGATCCTTCGCCAACACTTGGACTGGACCCAGAGGGAAGTTGCCTAGCGACTGCAGCGGCCTCTTGCTTGCCTCATCGTCGACGCACCGGAGGAGGGTGCAGGACGCCCACGTGCCAAACGGTGTCGATTGCTGGCAAATCGCATGTGACGGCTGGCGACAAATCCTAGCCATTGAATTGCCATTCGCGGGAACCGCTCGGCCCGGAAAGGATGCCTCGTTGCAGGAAGGGGGCCGTGGGGCGTCCTACTGGCCAGCCTGTCGGGCGATTCCGAAGCGACATCGGAAGCGGCGTGGCATGACCGCATCACAACATAACCGATCGCTTGCCGCCGCGAACAACTGCACGAGCTCCGCCCCTGCCGTCACAACGGGAATTTCGCGGCCGCGCAAATGTGGGGGTCTTTCCTGGCGCCGAAAGCTGCCTGCACTGTTGTAGGACGCTCGCCGCCGTACGCGGGAAGCTAGGGGCCAACCGGAACACCGACGTCGGCTGCAACTTTGAGGTACAGGAAGCCAGCGATCACGAAAAGTTCCCAGCTGGGAACTGCCTTGTGTCCATTTGCCCGAAAACTCCGAATCGGGCATAAGCCCAGTAACGGAAAAACCGCGTAATTCGAAAAGTTGGCGTAGTTGGCGTGGCGTTAACGGCTTGTTAACCACAGTCGCTATCATTGTGGCTGGGTGCAAGAGGAGAATCTGGGTGACGCGGCATCTAAGTAGCCTTCAATTCATGAATACCTTTTCGACGAAACTCGAGAAGGCACTCAACAATCTTTCGCTGGCTCAGTATCCTCCTGACGCGGTTCGTACGATGCGCAAATTCACTTCGACCGAAGTGGCGGCATTGCTGGGGGTGACCGAAGCTTACATACGACAGGTTTCCTTAAAAGGGCAGGGACCCGAGCCAGAAACAACAACCACCGGAAAGCGCCTATATTCCGTGGGGCAGGTGCTTGAGCTTCGGATGCATCTGGCGGAAAAGGCGCGAAAGAAGTGGATCAATCCTCGTCGCGTTGATGGCGAAGAGTGCCAGATCATTGCGATCACCAACTTCAAAGGCGGATCGTCCAAGACAGCGACCACTATTCACTTGGGTCACTGGCTGGCACTTCGCGGGTATCGCGTTCTCGCAGTCGACATGGATCCCCAGGCCTCGTTAACCAGTCTGCAAGGAGCATTACCCGGATTTGACTACCGAGAAGGTGACACCCTTTACTCGGCGATCCGGTTTGACGATCCGGTGCCAACAGAAAAAATTGTGCATCAGACACATATCATCGGATTCGACGTCATCTGCGCCGGTCTTGAGCTGACAGAATTCGAAACCGCCGTTACCCTTGAGATGCGCAAGAGCGGTGGAACGAGTTTCCTTCTTCGAGTGTCACAGGCTCTAGAACAGATCGTTGATCGCTACGACATCGTTCTTCTCGACTGCGCGCCGTCGCTCAATTTCCTGACGCTTTCCTCGCTCACGGCCGCTACCGGGGTCCTCATCCCAGTTCCGGCTCACATGCTCGATGTCGATTCCACAGGCAAGTTTTTGGAGCTGGCCGCGTCTTATATGCAAATCCTGGATGAGGCTGGTGCAGGTGCGCGTTGGGATTTCGCCAAATTCCTCATCACCAAATTTGAGGCGAACGACCACCCTCAAGCCAACATGCAGGCCCTAATGCGTCAAGTTTTTGGCGAGGATCTACTTCTGAATTCAGTCTCCAAATCAACTGCGGTTGCCGACGCTCTCACTTGGAAGCAGAGCCTCTACGAAGTGCAACGATCGAGGTTCTCGGCACCTAAAACTTATGATCGTGCAATCGAATCGATCAATGCCGCGAACGCGGAAATAGAAAGCCTCATCACAATGGCATGGAGGCGTGAACAGTGAGCCGCAAAGATTCTAAGGGCATGTTTGCTGCTGTTTTGGGGCAACTTGGGGAGGAGAATTCGGAGGAGGGCCTCAGCCGTCGCACGTCATCCCCACACCTGATGAAGGTAGCGGCTGGTGTTCGCCAAATGCAAGAGCGTAGCGATATCGCCGACAAGTTATTGAAGTCAGGCGAACAGATCATTGAACTCGATCCCGACAAAATACGGCCGTCATCTATCACCGATCGATATGATGACGCATATGAGATTTCCGCCATTGCTGAAATCACAGAATCCATGCGGGAGCGCGGTCAAATTGTGCCTGGATTGGTTCGGCCAGTACAAGGCAAGGATGGCGAGTTTCAAATCGTCTATGGTCGCAGAAGACTAGCGGCAGCTAAGCAGCTTGGGATCGGATTCAAAGCGGCCGTCCGCGAGTTAACTGATGAACAAGCAGTCATTTTCCAAGGGGAAGAAAACACCGCTCGAGAGGATCTTTCATACATCGAAAAATGCGCTTTTGCGCTTGCGCAACAGGAAGCAGGATACAAACGGGATACCATCTGCGCTTCGTTGTCGACCGGAAAATCGCACGTCTCCGAGATGATCAAAATTGCGTCCTCGGTCAACAAGGAGATACTGCAATCGATTGGCAAAGCCCCCGGAATTGGTCGAGGAAGATGGCAGGAATTCTCAAACCGCTATTCCGTCAACGGCTCACTCGCGAAAGCCTTCGATCTTACTCACAAAAACAAATTCCGCGAGGCAACGTCCGATGACAGATTCATCATGCTTCTTGAGACGCTGCCGTCGGGTACCAATGCGATTAAAGAACCTGCGGCTCCGGCCAAGCCACCAAAGCCCATGATTGCTATGAAATCCTGGGCTGCTCCAGACAAAACGGTCAGCGTCAGCCTCAAAGACAACGGAAAAACTACCATGATTGCCGTGGGAGAGGCCGAAGGATCGCGTTTCGCAGCGTTTATCGCCGGACAACTGGACGACCTGTTTGAGGCCTTTCGGAAGTCCACCACGAAACAAGGAGTCTGAAACCGCAAAAGAAAAAGGCCCCCGAACGGCAAGCCGTGGAAGCCTCTCTCTGAACTAAGCACTCCGAGAATCGCATCTCCACGAATCACTGTCAAGAGTCATTGGCGTCGTTTTGGCGAGCAGATTTCTTTTGCCTAATCGAGGGTGAAAGAAAATGGAGACGGGTATTGCAACGACGCCCTTTGGGCGGCGGCCGATGTCGCTTGCCATGTTGGCAGCGCAAAGCGAGTCACGTGAGATTCCCAAGGGCAGGGTCGTCGACAAGTGGCAGATCTACCGCAACCTCTGCGAAGGCAAGAGCATCGTCGGCATCGGCGATCGTGCCCTGGCCGTCCTGAATGCGTTGCTGTCGTTCTATCCTGAGAGTGAGTTGAATGAGGAAAACGACCTCATCGTCTTTCCCTCGAACGCTCAGCTGTCCCTCCGGGCACACGGGATGCCTGATGCCACGCTCAGGCGGCACCTTGCGGCTCTTGTGGACTGCGGGCTGATCATCCGTCGGGACAGCCCGAACGGCAAGCGTTACGCCCGCAAGGGCAGAGGAGGGGAGATCGAGGAAGCATTCGGCTTCTCCTTGGCGCCGCTGCTGGCCCGGGTTTACGAGTTCGAGGCAGCAGCCGAGCGTGTTCGCGCCGACAACAGGGCGCTCAGGCTTATGCGGGAGCGGATCACCTTGCACCGCCGCGACATCCACAAGCTGATAGAGGCGGCCCTTGACGAAGACGTCCCTGGCGACTGGGGAGGCCTGTGGAAGCGCTTCCGCGGCGTTGTGGAGGCGATTCCGCGCCGAGCCTGCATTGCCGAGCTCAAGCTGATCGTCGCGGATCTTGCGGCACTACACGAGGACGTGACCAAGCTGCTGGACAATCATATGAAATCCACGAATCCGGGCGGCAATGACTCTCAAAACGAGCGGCAGCAATCTGATTCAAATACCGACTCTACTTTTGAATTTGAACCTGCTTTAGAGAAAAGCGGGGCGACGGCCGAGCCAAGGACGAAGATCGCAGAGCCCCCGAAAGCCTATCCGCTGGGGCTGGTGCTAAAAGCCTGCCCGGAAATTGCGGACTATGCCGTCGACGGAATTAGCAACTGGCGCGATCTCATGATTACCGCCGCCCAGGTGCGGGGTTACCTTGGCGTCTCGCCATCTGCGTATGAGGAGGCCTGCCATGCGATGGGCCAGGAAACCGCTGCGATCGTGATTGCCTGTATCCTGCAACGTGCTCAGCACATCAATTCCGCCGGCGGCTATCTGCGCGTGCTAACTGACAAGGCCAGGGCGGGGGCGTTTTCGGTCGGGCCTATGCTGATGGCGGCGCTCAAGGCGAACGGCGCCACAGCAAGGATGACGGGATGACGATCGCCAATCCCACTGCCGGTTCCAACCTAATATGGCTTCCGCGGGATCGAGAAGCTCGCGGCGCCTTTGTTGGTTGGACAGTGTGCAGGCGATCAAATTTCACGGAACGGGAGAGGAATTCATTTGCGCCGAACCGACGTCGCACCATGCGGCAAGAAACGGCGCCAGTGCCTTCGTCACGCCGACACGAGCGACAGTGGCGCATGCGCAACCACCCGCCGGCCGATCGAAGCAGGCCTTGCAATTATTCGATTTGCTGCGAATAGCTCGAAGGTCTTGGATTTCAAAAACGGAATGGCCTAACCGCCTGCCCAATTTGCAATGGTACAAAGGAAACGCGTATGGCGACTGGAACGGTGAAGTGGTTCAACAGCACCAAGGGATTTGGATTTATTCAGCCCGACAACGGCGGTCAGGATGTTTTCGTCCACATTTCCGCTGTCGAACGCGCGGGCCTCTCGACTCTGAATGAAGGTCAGAAGATCAACTATGAGATCGAACAGGACCGTCGCACTGGCAAGTCCTCTGCCGGCAGCCTCAGTAAAGCCGGCTAAATTTTCTCCTGCGTCCCGGCAAGAGGGGAATGAACGCGAGATAGGCGGAGTTTGGTCTTCCGCCTTTCCTTTCACATTCTGAGCAGATCCTGCCGATAGCAGCCGCGCGCTCCCGCACGGCCCTCGAGAGATAAAGTCAGGCTGCGACCTTCTTGCGGGTCCGCTTCGCCGGCGCCGGCTTTTCCGGCTCTTTCGGTTTGCGGCCGAGCCCCATGGTCTTGGCCAACGCCGAGCGCGTAGCGGCGTAATCCGGCGCGACCATTGGATAATTCGCCGGCAGGCCCCATTTGGCGCGGTACTCGTCCGGCGTCAGCCCGTAGTGGGTCGACAGATGGCGTTTTAGCGATTTGAATTTCTTCCCATCCTCAAGGCAGATGATGTAGTCCGCCATCACCGACTTCTTGATCGGGACCGCAGGCTTGAGATCCTCCGGCTCCGCTGCGGAGACGGTTCCGGCTGTGCCTTTCAAAGCCGAGTGTACTTGGCCGATCAGGGCGGGGAGATCGCCCACCGGGACTGGATTGTTCGAGACATAGGCTGAGATGACCTCGGCGGTAAGCTCAATGAGGGTGTCGAGATTGTGATCGGCTTCTTCTGTCATGAAACTCTCCGGGTGGCTTGAAAGACAGCAGGCGAAGTTCTGCTACATAGGGGCGGCTGCCGCTGAAAGCAATAAATGTCTCGGCAGCTTAGTATCACTATAAGCCAATTCTAATACCCGGTGGCACAGTAATCGTCGGCTGCTAGGCGCCGGGCCGATGTCTAGCCGTGCCGTCTTGAGCGTTTGTAGTTCGGAAAACAACATGACGAAATTCCGCGCTACACGAAAATACGGCCAGGTGAATGAAACCTGGTGTTCCTCGTTCGTCAATGACGTAGGCCCAACGGGCCCGGTCTATTCCTGGTGTCTTCTTCGGATGACCGTTTTTTGCGAGCCGACTGGCCTGTCGCCGGAGCTTGGTCCGAGAATGAAGTCAAAAACGGGTTGGGGCTGACCGAGCACTGTCGCCTGCAAGGCTGCCGGGGTCCTTGCCGCGTCTTCAGCGCGGTCGGCGAGCGCTGCGGGTGACATGCCGAGCGCACGCTCGAAGCTATGATCGGCCGTGTTCATCAGCCGACGAAGGACCGCCCCGGCGCGTCCGGCATGACGTATCGCTGCCGCCTGCTTCCCCTCGCGGATCTTCACGCCGGCTGCCGATAACAGGATCAATCCCTTGAAGAGCGTCCGAAGCGGAGCGCCTCGGCCTGCAACTTGCCACAGCCCTTCCCATGCCTCATGGGCTTCCCAGTAATAGCCGTGGTTGAAGAGGTCGAGACCCCAGAGGAATATGCCTGAATCCAGCGACGCCTTTGCCGCCAACGGCATGGCTTCGCTGTTGTAGCTATGTCCCGCGGGATCGCGCACCGGATGCGGTTGCCTGCCCGGCAGATACGCATAGGACGGGAAGCTCTTTTCCGGCAGCCAGCGCCGGCGCAACATCGAACCAATAGCCATGAAAGCCGTATAGCACACCCGTGGGAGGTCCCAACCTCCACTGCGTGTAAGGTAGGCAGCGGAAAAGTGCAGTGATAGGCTTAGACACATTGTACGAGACTTGCCCCAAGGCGACATTCTCGAAATTGAGCTAGCCAAATCCCACGCCACCAGACATTAACCAAACAGCGTTCATGATCACCGCATGGATGCTAGCGATCAAGTTTAGCAGTCGGGATGCAGCCGAATCGTTCGGCTGAGGAAATATGTCCGAGCGAGGCTGTCGCTGCGGGGTTTGGGGGAGTGATGACCGGCTCGAGCAGATTTGAACGGCCAGTCGTTGTTCAGGTCAGCCGCCACAGCCCGGAGCGTCTCGTGATCGATATCAATGACGCGTCCAATATTTTGCTGCGACATCTCGATCGTCAGACTGAGAAGCGCAAAACAGCGATGGACGCCTGTCTGCGCGTATTGCGTGGAGAGGCTCATCCAACAGCCGCTCGGCGTGCTTTCGTCTCTGCCGCGCTCGAAGCAAAGATTCTGCGTGGCGATTGAGGCTATGACGGCGCTGATGAATCTCGTCCATCTCGGCATCGCCGTCGGAGAACCATGCTTTATCTGCGGGGTACCCGGTCCTGACCAACTGGTAATGTCGGCATCTCACTGTCGGCCGTCCGCCAGATCCAGCAGTCGAACTCCGGTCGGGACGTGACCAATTCCCTCAGCGTTTCCTCATATACGCCATCGGCCGAAGGGGGAACTACGTAAAGTCCGACCGGCCGTGGCTGTATCTGCAGTATCGCAGCCGCAGTCGGCTTGTCCGTCGGCAGATTGTAGCGCAGCCCTTTCACGCTTCGCTCCCTCATTCTGGCGAGGGCGTCGACCAGCTTCTTTTCATAGGCGGACTCGTAAGGGACCCAGTTCTCCGCCACCACCATGAGTGCTATTTCCTCGATCACCGCCAGCCCAGCCGGCGTCAGTCCGAACGTCGCAATCGCTATTAAGTGGGATGCATCATCCGCACCCCAGAGTGCCATCTCGTTTTCAAAACGGATTTCAAGTCGACGATGAAGGCTCTCGTCCAGCAGGAACACGAAGCCCGGCATGTGCTTGACGATCAACTTGTGGCCGCTCCGAGCCGGGCCGAACTCCTTGACCTCACCGACAAGGATCATCAGCTTTCTGGGACCGCTCTTCGGGGGCCGCGCGGAAGCAAGCGCTTCCGCGCGCCGCTGCTCGATCGCGGCCTTGTCGGCGGACCGGAACGGCTCGGGCACGAACAGGATTTCGCTAAGCACTCCGCCCTTGACCGTCATCTGACGCGCGGCCTCGACGAGGTGCCAACGAATATTCCACCAATGACGCTTGCCAGCCCATCGCGAGGTCCAGACTGTCAGTTCCGCTTCGTGCCAGAGATAATGAAGCAGGCCGCGAAGGGATAGTTTCTTGGTGTCCCCGACCACGCTGGCCGAACTTATGGCGCCAGCTGCCGGCGCAAATCGCGCGCCGACCTTCGACAGGCGAAAGTCTAGCTTCAGTGCGGCCGTGCCGCTCTCGGGGTCGACCTGGATTGCGCTGCCCGTCAGCACGCCGAGGCCGGACAGTTCGTCAGGCGGCTCGTAAGAGGAACAGGAAGGATCATGGCCGCCCCCCGACAACGGCATCCGCTTGACGATGTATTGATCGCCAACCTGCGCAATATACATCGTGGGGCAGGGCTCCTGGCACAGGCAAATCGGTCGCAGCTTTCTGCGATATGCATCGGCCAACACATCCTGAAGACCCGGCGCCGCCTCCTCGATCACCTGGTCAGCAAGTCTGAAACGTCGCATGCCTCCATTGCTCCGGGCGCCGCCGCATCCCCACGCCCATTGAGTCATGGTTTTGCCATCGAAGCAAGCGGGCATGTTTTACTACAAAGCAGGCCGCATCTCTCGCCGAAACCGGGCCGCGAGGTTCGCTGAACACCTGCCCTGGGCCTGGAGCTGGTCTTCACCTTTGGGCGTGCGCGTGGCCACTGCCGCATCGGCAGGCGCTTCGATAGGCGACGGTGCGGCCAGTAGAGGAAAAGGGCGGGCGCGGGCTGAGGTTGGCGGATGAAGTTCCGGGAGAGAGGCTCCCGGCGTCCGCCGCGGAGCAAACCCATGACACAGATGGAAATTCAGGCACCGGCGCGGAACGCGCGCGCAGGCTACAAGGTGGACGTCAGCCGCGGCCAGCGCGTCGGCCGCGTGTCGTCGGAGTGGTTCAACCGGCCGGCCGACGAACGGTACCTGTCGCTCACCGACCTCCGGAACTCGGTGAGAGCACGATCGCAGCGCAGCCGTACGCGCATTGTCGAAAGCGAACGGATCCGCGTCGAAGCCAGCCGCGACGATGCGGAACGCCTCCTGCTTATGCTGCCCGATGCCGAGGCACCGGTTGCGCCCACGCATTGGAGTTTTGGCCAGCTAGCCAGCCTGGTCGGCGCACCAGCTGCTTACCTGCGCCAGCTCCCGGCCCCGCTCGCCGCCATCAATCTCCAGTACGGGCTGACCTCGCAGCGAGCAGAGCAGGTAAAGACGCTCGAAATCCAGAACGGTCGCCTCGAGTTGCGAGCGGTGACCGGTCCCGACTACGGCAGGATTTTCGACCATGAGCTGGTCGAGGCCGTGCAGAAGATTGCCGGCAATGGCACCGGCGACACGCGCTGGAAAGTGCCGGGCGTACTCGACTGGTCGACGGGAATCTACAACCCCAATGTAGACATCTCGAAGTACACGACGACACTTTATGCATCAGACCGCGACGTCTTCGTCTTTCTGGTTGACGACCTCAACCCGATCGAGGCCGGAAAGCTGCCGAACGGCGATCCGGATCTTTTCTTCCGCGGCTTCTACTGCTGGAACTCTGAAGTCGGCGCCAGGACACTGGGAATCGCCAGCTTCTATCTTCGTGCGGTATGCCAGAACCGCAATCTTTGGGGCGTGGAAAATTTTGAGGAGATCACCATCCGGCATTCAAAATATGCGGCGTCCCGCTTCGCCGCCGAGGCGGAACCGGCGCTGATCCAGTTCGCCGAATCCTCGCCCATGCCTTTCGTCAACGGCATCAAGGCCGCGCGGGAGCGGATCGTCGCCCGCGACGATGAAGACCGCGAGAGCTTCCTGCGCAAGCGCGCCTTCTCGAAGGCGGAGACTACCAAAATCATCGATGCCGTGTTGGCAGAGGAAGGCCGGCCGCCGGAGTCGATCTTCGATTTTGTGCAGGGCATCACAAGGGTCGCGCGTGACAAGCCGCACCAGGATGTCCGCTTGGAGATGGAAGGCAAGGCCAAGAAACTTCTCGATTTCGCCGGTTGAGTATCCAATTCCGGCCTCCTCCGCTTATCTCGGGCGTCGTCCTCGAGCACAAGGACGGCGCCTTCGCTATTCGATTTCGGGTTGAGACACTCCAATTGCCGGCACATCCAGCCCCTCAATCTCCTGCATTACTTTTCCGGCGATGCCCTGCAAGTCGCCGTACATGCCGACGGTCGACTCGATCACCCCTTGGATCTGCGCCTCGCGCTTGGCCCACAGGCGTGTTGTGGCTTTGCGTTCTTTGGCGAGGTCCTCCTGCATATCCGAGAACTTTTCCACGATCGCCTCCACCCGGTGGCGGAACCGGGGACCTGTCAGGTAGCCATAGACTTGCTCCATCTTCGTAGCCTGGCCGTCCTGGGCCAGGCGGGAGTTGGCCAGCTCGATCAGGGATTGCCGGAGCAAGATGGCGATCGGAATCGCACATTTGGGCTGGGCGACATAGACTCCTTCCACAAGATCGAAACTTTCCACGCCGGGAGGCAACGCTTCCGAGACCATCAGCGCGATATCCGCTCTCGCGGCTCGTTGATCTCCTCTGAGCTTACCTAGCCAACCCTGGCTCCAGTTCTTGGTGCGTTTCGATTCCCACAAGATGGCGCCGCAGGGCTGGCCGGCCGGTCCGACCACGCGGTGCAAGACATCTCCGCCGAACTCGCCCTTGGCAACCGGTTCGATGATGTCCATCGGGAAGCGGCTGGCAATGAGGGACTCCAACTCGAGTTCAAGGACCTCGCCCTGTAGCTGCTGAGAGCCCTGTTCCGCGCGGCGCTTCAGCTCCTCGATCTGACGCTGCATACCGGCGATCTGTTCCTCTTTTTCTGCCACCTTCATTTTGAGGCCATCTTCGGCTTCGGACCTCGCTTTGATGCGAACGGCGTCCAGTCCTTCCTGGATCTTTCTTTCGATGGTCAGCGCCATCTCGCGCTTCTCATCATCGAGCGCACGTTGCTGTTTCAGGAATTCCGCTTGTTGCAGCTGAGCCTCGGCGAGTTTCTCGTCCCGCGCCTTGAGCGTCGCCTCTATCTCGGCAAGCTTCCTGTCCCGGTCTTCAAGATCGACCGAGAGCAGCAGCTTGGCCTTGCGGGCCTCCTCAGCCGCGATAGCCACGCGCTCAAGCTTGATTTTTGCTGCGACCTGGTTGTCGATATCCGACTGGGCGGCTTCAATTGCGACTTGCTTGCGTTGAAGCTCTTCCTCTCGGGACGCGATGGAAGCGTTGCTCTGCGCCAAACGCCGCTCATAGTCCTCACGGGTGGCGGCAATCAGCGGAGCCGCGAGCGATTCGTTTAGCTTGATGTCCGCCTTGCAGCTTGGGCAGCTGATTGTCGGTTCATTGAGAATCCTGGGCTGGACTGTCATTCGCGGTGACTCGCAGAGGAAGCTGGATGAAAGGGGAGCCAGATTATATCTTAGTGACTGCTTTTGGAAAGAACAAAGAGCGAACGTAGGGAGTTATCCCCCGCGCAAAGGCCGGCGAAAGTTCGCTTCACTTTTGCAGATTGCTGGAAAGAAGCACGCGGCGACCGAGGCCAGGAATTTAGCTGTATTGGGAGCCAGCCGGCACACCTGAAGGGTGCCAGGCCGGATTACGCCGATAAGTTGGGGGCACTAGGCAAGCTCGAAAGTACCGAAATCTGCAAAATTGAAGTCATAGATCCGCTGCGCTGTCCATAGCGCGCATGACCCGATTGCCGCAGTTGCCTGCGCTGGCGCCGGCGCCAGAGGCAAAGGGGGGAGGGGAGGTTTCCTGACGGGCTTGGAGGTCCAGGGAGAGGCCCCGGGCCGCCCGTCACGGAGAACCTGACCATGGCAAAGGCCATTCAGAAGATCGCTATGAACCCATCGGAAAACATTCCCTACGACAAGCTGGTGCTGTCGCAGAAGAATGTCCGGCGGGTGAAGGACGGCGTGTCCATCGAACAACTCGCCGAAGATATTGGGCGGCGCATGCTGCTTCAAAGCCTGAACGTCCGTCCCGTCCTTGGCGAAGACGGGGAGGAGACCGGGACGTTCGAGGTGCCCGCCGGCGGTCGTCGCTATCTAGCGCTCGGCATGCTCATCAAACAGAAGCGGCTGGCAAAGAACGAGCCGATACCGTGCATCGTCAATCGAAGCACGGCGACATCGGCTGAAGAGGACTCTCTGGCCGAGAATTTCCACCGCGCGGATCTCCATCCTCTCGACCAGTTCCGGGCGTTCAAGACACTGAGCGACCAGGGACTCGATCACGAAGAAATCGCCGCCCGCTTCTTCGTGTCGGCGGCGACCGTCAAGCAGCGACTGAAGCTCGCCTCGGTCTCGCCAAAACTGCTCGATCTCTATGAGAAGGATGAAATCCGGCTCGAGCAGATCATGGCGTTCTCGATTTCCGACGACCATGCCCGCCAGGAGCAGGTCTGGGAGCGCATCAATAACGACCAGCATATGCAGGAGCCCTACTACATCAGGCGCCTCCTGACCGAGACCACCGTGCGGGCCGACGATCGCCGCGCGGTCTATGTCGGTGCCGAAGCCTATGAGAATGCCGGCGGCGTCATCCTCCGCGACCTGTTCGAGCAGGATTCCGGCGGCTGGTTTCAAGATGCCGCTCTTCTTGAGCAACTGGTCTTCGAAAAGCTGAAAGTGGATGCCGAAGCCGTTCGCGGTGACGGCTGGAGATGGGTCGATGCGGCGATCAGCTTCCCATACGGCCACACCTCCGGCATGCGGCGCGTTTATGCCGAGCCGGCGGAGCTGAGCGCCGAGGAAATCGCTCGCTACGACGCGGTGAAGGCCGAGTATGATGCGCTGGATGCGAAGTATGCCGAAATGGAGGACGCCGACCAGGAGATCGAGGACAAGCTCGATCAGCTCGGCGCCGAACTCGACGCGTTCAGCGATCGCCCCCAGGTCTATGACCCGGCGCAAAAGGCCATCGCCGGGGCGTTTGTCGCGCTCGGCGCCAACGGCCAGCTGCAGATCGAAGCCGGCTTTGTCCGCCCCGAGGACGAACCACGGGTCGAGACGGGCGATGATGAAGCCGAGGGCGGGGATCGCGACCCGTCGCAGTCCGAAGATGACGGCGCCAATCACGTCGTCGTCAACGGCCGCTCCGTGAACGACGCATCCGACACGGCCGAAGAGCCCGAGGACGAAGGGATCAAGCCGCTGCCCGATCGCCTCGTCTTCGATCTCACCGCGCAGAAGACGCTTGCGCTGCGCAACGCGCTCGCAACTGACGTCGACATTGCCTTCGTCACGGTTCTCCACTCGTTCGTGCTGCAGGTGTTCTACCGGTTCGCCAAGGACAGCTGCCTCGAGATCAACATGGTGAGCAACAGTTTTGGCCAGGTCCAGGGTCTCGCCGAGACCCCCTGGGCAAAGGAGATCGCCGAGCGTCACGAGGCCTGGGACAGGGATATGCCGGACAGCAGCAATCTCTGGGAGTTCCTGCTCGGTCTCGACGAAGCAAGTCGCAAGGCGCTGTTCGCACACTGCGCGTCGCTCTCGCTCAACGCCGTCGTCGAGCCGTGGAACAGGCGGCCAGGCGCGCTTGCCCATGCCGATGCACTCGCTGCCACGCTTCAGTTCGACATGGTGGAGGCTGGCTGGTCGCCCACGGTGGACAACTATCTCGGCCGCGTCACCAAGGCCCGGATCGTTCAAGCCGTGCGCGAGGGACGCGGCGAGGATTCCGCACAGCTGATCGACCACATGAAGAAGGACTTGATGGCACGCGAGGCTGCTCGCCTTCTCGAAGGATCGAGCTGGCTGCCTGAGCCGCTGCGCCTCGATGTCGACGACGCGGTTGCTGAAGCCGCCGACGCCGTCAACGACGAACTGACGGATGAGACGTCACTCGACGGCAATGCCGCCGAGCTTCCGGCCTTCCTCGCCGACGATACCGGTACGCCCTCCGATGAACCGGTGACCGTGGCCGGCGAGGAGTCCGATCACCTCCAGGCCGCCGAGTAATCGGCCTCCCACTCACCACTGGGCCCGGCATCTCCGCCGGGCCCTTTTTGTTTCCGCCATGGAAAAAAACGCATGTCCGCACATATCGTCTACGATTCCGCCCCGTTGGGGAGCGTCATCCGCTATTCGGACGGTGCCCCGAAACCGCCGACCCGCTTCAGAAAGAAGCTGTCTGCCTGGGAGAGCCGCAACGGCACAGGCCGACTCGTCAAGAAGGAGCCGCCACGGTCGCGGGCGACGTATAGCTCTCCAGCCTGCTCCACCTTGCATGACGGCGATTTCGGCGAGGGCGGCATCATCGTTATCTCGGTCCGGCGCACCTGGTCGGTCGAGAGCAGCCTGCGTTTCGAGATCGTCGAGCGTCCGTCGATCGGAATGGTGCGTGTCCTGCAGGACCTGGGCGACAGCCCGGAACTCCTGCATCTCGCCAGGGATCACGAGGCCGCCGAACGCTGGCTCGCCAGCAATTCGTACAGCCGGGCCTATCTCGAGGAGGTCTCGGCCGACGAAGTCGGCGCCGACGTCATCGAGGGTCGGGCGGCCGCCTGACTTCCTCACCGCATAAACCAACCGATGACAGGCCCGGGCACGCGCAGCGATCGCCGGGCCTGTTCCGTTCTATGGAGATCAACATGTTCGACTGGAACCGAAGCTGCTCCTACGACGAGCAGCAGAAAAGACGTTTTCATACGAGGGCGCGCTCACGGCTGAAACAGCTTGTCGCCGAACTTGCCTTGCCGCCGGGTAGCTTTGACCTGCGCTCGAATAGGGCGGGCATCGCCGTATCCGGTGAAATCACCCTGCATCATGACCGCGCCTATATCCAGGTCTGCCAGTTCGGGCTGTCGTCGGGGCACGGTATTCTGATCCGCACCTGCAAGGGCCGCAAGGACTATACCGGCGGGGCCAACCACTTCGTCGCGCTCGGCATGCTCGACGACATCCCGGCGCTCGCCGCAGCGGTCCGCGCCATTACGGGCGTCGGACACGATGCCGCGCCTCCCGCGGATCGCCGCGCCGCCTGAACTGCCCACCGATCCCGTCACCCGCCAACAGTCACCCGCTGCAGCGCTGCTGTGGCGGGCGACCGGCTATTTCCGGAGAGCAGCCATGTCCACCCATCCCCTGTTCCGAAAGGTGTTCGACGGCGTCGCAACGCGCGAGCAGATGTTCCGGCTCTTCAGCCGGCACAAAGACATCCCGGGTATAGATCCAGTTTCCGGCACGCCCTACGCCGGCGAGTATTTCGAGATTGCCGCCGAGCAATACCACTTCATGCTCGCGCTCCTGCCGCCGCTGTTCCAGCGAACCGGCATGTTCGGCATCTCCGAATACAAGGCTGGCTACGTGACCAGCGTCTTTTTCGCCATCAGGATCCGTGGCCGCGAACGATGGTTCCACGGCTTCTGCGACCTCTCCGACAAACGCAGTCCGGACGCCATGCGCGCGGCGATCATCGCCCACGAGACGGGCGCCGTCGACATCATGACGTGCGAGGAAAAGCTCGACGCGATCTGGTCTGCCACCCATGCCGACTTCAAGGGCATCGCCGGCGAGACACGTGCGGACGCCTGGCCGCCGGAGCATCACGGCAAGCGAACCATCTTGGTCAATGCCGGCAGGCAGGGGGCAGTCCTCAAGCTGCTTGAGGAACTTACCGATGAAGAGATCGGCAAGCTTCTGCCCGTGCCCCATGTCGCCGGGTAAATCATAAGAGGGAAAGCACGAGGAAGGACCCACGGCGGGACTAAGTGTAGCATATGAGGCCCTGCGAGACTCCGGCACTGAGCACCCCGACAGGGTGATCTCGCGTCAGTCGCGCAAGAAAATCCGTCTTGGTAAAATCTAGCCGCGTAGCAGGTAACCCGCGTTTCGCAGGGCGCCGATAAAGAGGCTGACGTGGCCTGTGATGTCGATTGTGGCCTGCGTTGACAATGGCAATTTGGTCCAATTTTCCAGCGGAGCGATGAAGCTTGAGAACCCGTCATTGATGATGCAATGGCGGGTTCCAGAACCCTGCTTGTCCAATGCCAGTATACCCATTTGATCGCTTGAATATTGAATGGCCGCGACGCGCTGGACCGCCGCGTCACCCTCGATCCTGACGTCGAAAAGCAGGATGCCGCGGCTCCTGGCGGCTATTTCGGCCGCTTTCTCACCGAAGCTTAGGGGAAGGGCGGGGACGCTTTCGAGCGCCATCCTGAAAACCAGCGCATCCAACTCATCCGTCGCCATGGGAGAAACTGCTTGCAACGCAGCGGTAAATGCAATTGACGCCCCAGCTTGTGCACAGCTGTCTGCTCACAGCGACCTGATTGTCGTGGCTTTGGGTTAGTTCGACAGCCCCGGATTGCCGTCTGGGCTAGCGCGCAGAGACCGCGGAGTTCGTCAGATGGGATCATCCAGCGTCATGCGCTTGATGAGAAACTGGTTACCCCATGCGGGCGATGTGCATCGGCCGCTTGGTTCCTTGCACAGGCAGAGCGGCCGCTCCCCGCGTTTCATACGCTGCGCTCAGCACTGTCTGTAGGTTAGGTGCATCATCCTCGCAAACTTCACCTACGATCCTGAACTTCAGCATCACTTCGATCGCTCCGGATCGCCGCACCCCCCGCCGGTCATTGAGTCATGGCTCCTAACAGCGCAACCCGCTTTGTCGCAGGGAGGGAGAGCGGGGCCGGGAGGAGTACGGCCCGGCCGGAGCACAGAGAGTGCCGGCGGGGCGGACACTCTCTCGCTCGAAGGACATCTCCATGAACATCGTCACGACCACGTCGACCGTCAACCAGACGGTCGCTCCCCTTACCGCGGCAGCATCCCACGCCATCGACACCGCCCAGACGATTCACCAGGCGGCAGTGTCGCTCCTGCCCTTTCTCGAACAGGGCAAGCCCATCACCACCGCGGCATTACGCACGGCCATGACCGACAGCTTCGGCGGCACCGACGCACTAGGTTTTTGGGTCTGGAAGGATGCCTATGAGGCGCTCGAAGCCGCCCAGATGCTGTTTCTGCGCCGCTTCGGGCCGGCGATACTGTACCGGTCGGCTTCGCCCGAGGCGACACTGGCGATGATGAGGCGCATCGCCGAACTTGTTCCCACCCACACGCGGCGCTCCGACGAGAGCCAAGCCTTGCAGCAACTGTCGACCCCGCTGCCACTCGCTTTCCTCACCGCTCACGCAGCAGCGATTTCCTCTTCGGACCTCGTCCTCGAGCCCTCGGCTGGCACCGGCCTTCTCGCCGTTCATGCCGAGATCGCCCGGGCTTCACTCGTCCTCAACGAGCTTGCGACCTTGCGCGCCGGTCTGCTCGGCCTGCTGTTCCCGCACGCTCCTGTTTCCCGGCACGACGCTGCCCACATCGACGATCATCTCGACGCTGCCGTCGCACCGTCCGTCGTGCTGATGAATCCGCCCTTTACGGTCGGCGCTTACGTCGACGGCCATGTCACCGACGCGGCATGGCGGCATCTGTCTTCCGCCTTTGCCCGCCTGCGTCCCGGCGGGCGCCTTGTGGCCATCACCGGCACCGGGCTTTCCCCCGAAAACCCCAAATGGCGGCCCGCCTTCGAGCGGCTCCAGCAGCAGGGCAGGGTCGTTTTCACCGCCGCGATCGATGGCCGTGTCTATGCCCGCCACGGCACGACGGCCGAAACCCGCCTGACCATCATCGACAAGATTCCTTCCAGCGACCCGACCGGATTCGTTACGTCGCCGGGCAAGGCTTCGGACGTCGAGACGCTGCTGTCGTGGATCTCCGACCTGCCGCCCCGTACACCGGGCGGCTTTCCGGACTCGATCAGCGCCCTGTCGAGGGGTATCCTGCGAAATGCCGCCATGCAGATGGCTACGCGATCCACGCCGGGAGCGGCACCTACGGCAACTGCGGCGTCTGCTGCCAAAACAATCCGGCCGGTCCGTCAAGTTGCCCGAGCAAAGCCCAGCCGACCAGTCGTACCAGACGCCACGCCTGCCGTTCCGCTTGCCTATGGACTGCGCGACTGGATGCCCGAGGAGGGCGGCCGGCTCACCGACGCGATCTACGAGCCCTACGCACTCCAGTCGATCCAAATCGCGCGCGCCAAGCCGCATCCGACGCCGCTGGTGCAGTCGGCCGCCATGGCCGCGGTCGCGCCGCCGAAACCATCGTACCGGCCCCTCCTTCCAGACGCGATCATCGACGAGGGTCTGCTGTCAGACGCCCAGATCGAAAGCGTGATCTATGCCGGGGATGCGCATTCCGGCCATCTCGCCGGCGCCTGGACGGTCGACGAAACCTGCGATGTCGTCACGGCCGCCCCCGAAGGCGCCGAGAATGCGGTCCGCTTCCGCCGTGGATGGTTTTTGGGCGATGGAACCGGCTGCGGCAAGGGGCGACAGGTCGCCGGCATCATTCTGGACAACTGGCAGCAGGGCCGTCGGCGCGCGATCTGGATCTCCAAATCGGACAAGCTGCTCGAGGATGCCCAGCGGGACTGGGCAGCACTCGGCCAGGAACGTCTCCTTGTCCAGCCGCTCTCGCGCTATCGGCAGGGCACGCCGATCCGCCTTGCCGAAGGCATCCTCTTCACGACGTACGCCACACTCCGTTCCCAGGAGCGCGAGGGCAAGAAGTCGCGCATAGCGCAGATCATCGACTGGGTTGGGCAAGAGGCGGGGAAGGCCGAAGGCCTGACTGGGACAAAGGAAGACCCGGCAGGGAGGACCGAAGGTCCGACCGGGACCAAAAGCTCTTTCGACGGCGTCATTGTCTTTGATGAAGCCCACGCAATGGCGAATGCCGCGGGCGGCAAGGGCGAGCGCGGTGACGTCGCGCCATCACAGCAAGGCAGGGCGGGCCTGCGATTGCAGCATGCGCTGCCTGATGCTCGGATCGTCTATGTCTCGGCCACCGGCGCCACCGCCGTCGAGAACCTGGCCTATGCGCAGCGCCTCGGCATCTGGGGCAGCGAGGATTTTCCGTTCGCCAACCGTGCCGAGTTCGTCGCGGCGATCGAGGACGGCGGTGTCGCGGCGATGGAGGTGCTTGCCCGCGATCTCAAGTCGCTTGGCCTCTACATGTCACGTTCGCTCTCTTATGACGGCGTCGAATACAATCTGCTCGAACACGAACTGACCGAGGAGCAGATCCGCATCTACAATGCCTATGCGGACGCCTTCCAGGTCATTCACAACAACCTGAACGCCGCGCTCGAGGCGGCCAATATCACCAGCGATTCCGGCACGCTGAACCGCAACGCCAAGGCGGCGGCACGCTCGGCCTTCGAAAGCACCAAACAACGCTTCTTCTCCCACCTCATCACCTCGATGATGACGCCGACATTGATCGCAGCGATCGAGCAGGACCGGACTGAGGGTCATTCGGCGGTCGTGCAGATCGTCTCGACCGGCGAAGCGCTGATGGAACGGCGACTTGCCGAAATCCCGACCGAGGAATGGTCCGACCTGCATGTCGACGTCACGCCGCGCGAGTATGTCGGCGGGTACCTGATGCATTCCTTCCCCACCCAGTTGTTCGAGGAATACTCGGACGCGGAAGGGAACCTCTATTCGCGGCCTGTTCACGACGAAGATGGCAACCCGGTCCAGTGCCGCGAGGCGGTTCGCCGGCGCGACGAGATGGTCGAGCGGCTTGCGTCGTTGCCGCCGGTCGGCAGTGCCCTTGACCAGATCATCCATCACTTTGGCACCGACACGGTTGCCGAGGTGACTGGTCGCTCGCGCCGCATCGTCAGGAAGACCGGCCGCTACGGCATCGACCGGCTCGCCGTCGAAAACCGTCCAGCTTCGGCCAATCTCGCCGAGACCCAGAGTTTTATGGATGACGACAAGAGCGTGCTGATCTTCTCGGACGCCGGCGGCACCGGACGCTCCTATCACGCCGATCTCGGGGCAAAGAATCAGAGGCTGCGCAAGCACTATCTGCTCGAAGCCGGCTGGCGTGCCGACAACGCCATCCAGGGGCTGGGACGAACCCACCGCACCAATCAGGCGCAGCCGCCTTTGTTTCGGCCGATGGCCGCCAATGTGAAAGCCGGCAAACGCTTCCTGTCGACCATCGCTCGGCGGCTCGACACGCTGGGTGCGATTACGCGCGGCCAGCGCCAGACCGGTGGGGCAGGGCTGTTCCGGTCCGAGGACAACCTGGAAAGCCCCTATGCCCGTGCGGCGCTCCGCCAATTCTACTATCTGCTGCACCAGGGCAAGATCGACGGCTGCTCGCTCACCACCTTCGAGACGGTCACCGGCCTGTCGCTGACGACGGACGAAGGCGGGCTGCGCGATGAGCTGCCGCCGATCACGACCTGGCTCAACCGGCTGCTCGCGCTGCGCATCGAGACGCAGAACCTGCTCTTCGAGGTGTTCGAGCAGCTGATGACGGCGAAGGTAGAGGGCGCCATTGCCGCCGGCACCTACGACAAGGGTCTGGAGACGATCACGGCGGAAAGCATCGTCGTCACCGATCGGCGCACCGTCTACACGCATCCGGTCTCGGGGGCGCAGTCGCATGTGCTGACGGTCGCGCGCAAGGACCGGATCCGGCCGCTTGGTCTGGCCGACGCGCTGGCGATCGCGCGCGCCGAGCTGCAATCAGTCCTGCTAGTCAACACACGGTCGAGTCGCGCAGCGATCCAGCTGCCGACCGCAAGCCTCATGCTCGACGACGGCACAGTCGAGCACCGTGTGCGGTTGCTGCGGCCGACCGACGAGTTACGCTTCGGCCTTGACGCCCTTGCCGAAACCCATTGGCAGCCGGCCGACCGAAAGCTGTTCTGTGAACTCTGGCGGGCAGAGGTCGCCGCCGTCCCGGAGTTCACCACCAGCACCTTCCACATCGTCACCGGCCTGCTCCTGCCGATCTGGCGGCGTCTGCCCGACCATGATTGCCAGGTCTACCGGATTCAGACCGATGGCGGCGAACGCATCATCGGCCGTCACATCGCCCCGACGCTGGTCGCAAGTATGTTAAGCAATCTCGGCATCGACAATGTGCCGACGCTTGCACCGGACGAGGCATGGACGGGCCTGATCGATGGTAGGATCGGCTTGCAGCTTGCCGACGGCCTGATCCTGCGCCGCAGTCGCGTCATGAACGATTACCGCGTCGAACTGATCGGCTTCACCGACGCGATGGTCCCCCGGCTGAAGGCCCTCGGTATGATCTCGGAAATCATCTCCTGGAAGCTCAGGCTGTTCATCCCGATGGGCGGGCATGGCTCCGCCATTCTCGCCTCGCTTCTCGATCGCCATACGCTGGTCGGCGTCACCGACCGCGCATCCGCAGCGTGAATGGAGGCGATCATGACCGGCTCGGCCTCCGAGCTGGCGCGCCGCCTTGGCGACCATGCCGAGGCGGTGTGCCGCGAATATCTCTCCAACGGTCATCGCTCCGGCAACCACTGGATCGTCGGTGATGTCCGCAACACGCGCGGCCGCTCCATGCATGTGCGGCTGAAATCCAATGCCAAGGGCCTAGCTGGCAAGTGGGTGGACGAGGCGACCACCGAATTTGGCGACCTGCTCGATGTCATCCGCGAAAGCTGCGGCCTCAACGAGTTCCGCGATGTCGCGAACGAAGCGCGGCGTTTCCTCGCCATGCCACAGCCAGAGCCCCAGTTCCGACCATCCGGTGCCCAGCGCCAGCCTGCGGTGGCGCGCGGCTCCCCCGAATCGGCACGCCGCCTGTTCGCCATGTCGCAGCCGGTCACCGGTACGCTGGCCGAACGCTATCTCGCCGGCCGCGGCATTCTCCTGACGGCTCATGAGCGCGCCCTGCACTTCCATCCCGGCTGCTATTACCGCGATCTCGTGACCGGCGAAACGCAGACACTGCCGGCACTGATCGCCGCCGTCACCGGCCTCGACGGGCGCATCACCGGCCTGCAGAGGACCTGGCTCGACCCGGCCGGAGACGGCAAAGCGAAACTCGCCGATCCCCGTCGCTCGCTAGGCCACCTGCTTGGCAATGGCATCTGGCTTGGCCTCGATCCCGGTTTGCCTGTTCCGGTCATGGCCGCCGGCGAGGGCTTCGAGACGATGGCCTCGCTACGCACGGTGATGCCGGCGCTGCCGGTCGCCGCCGCCACCTCGGCCAATCACCTCGCCGGCCTGACCCTCCCGCCCGACTGCCGTCGCCTCTACATTGCCGCCGATGCGGACGCCGCCGGCCGACACGGCATCGAGAGGCTCAGCCAGCGCGCAGGTGAGGCCGGTATTCTCTCGATGGTGCTTCGCCCGCAGCTCGGCGACTTCAACGACGATCTGCGCCATCTCGGCCCGTCCCATCTCGCGGCATGGCTCGCCGATCAGCTCGTCCCGGAAGATTCGCGTCGCTGGCTGCCTCCCGGATGACCGGTTCGGGCCGGCAGGCTGGCAGGGGCGGCGTCACCGGAAATCCCGCAGGCATGGCGGCGGTCTATCGGAGAGGTCGCGCCCGCGGCCTGCCTGAGAGGCGATCCCTGCCACCCCCCGGTCACGGCCGCAACGGCTGCGCCGTCCTCCGCTCGCGCTCCGGCCTTCGGTGCGGCCGCGCCCGGGGCGCGGCCGGGTTTCGCTGTCAGGCCGCGATGGGCGCGGCCACAACCGACGGAGACCCGCCGTGACCTACGATCTTCCCTTCGACGACACCTACGAGCCCTACCACGCCTCCTCGCCGACCGACCGCGTTATCCTGGAACTGCAGCTGTACGGCCACCGTCCGCACCAGGACGAGCCCGATCCCCGCCCGCTGCCCGATGACGAGGTGATCCGCGCCGGCCTTGCCGGGATCGTCGAGACCTTCGCCGGCATGCTTGGCGACACCAGGCTCGAACCCGACCTCGACGACCTGCTCTGGTCTTTCACCAACGTCTTCCACCGCGCGGCCGAGCGCGTCGCCCGCAGCCTCGACCGCAACGAGGACGCGCAGCGTTCCAGCCAAAGCGAGCAGGACGGCTCCGAGGTGAAGTCCGTCGAGCTGGAACGGCTCACGGCCGAGGGCATCACCTATATCGAGCGCCGCAACGTGCTGGAAATCATGCGTGACGAGGCCGCCGACCTCTACGAGGCGGAAACCGGATCGGCATGGCGGCCGCGGACCGGGTCCAAGGTCTCCCATCAGGCGATGACGGCAGCGGTGATCGACAGTCGCGACTTCCTCGCCGCGCGCCGCCACGCCGAGACCGAGGTGCTCGTGCCCGCCGGCACCAAGATCGCATTCGCGGGCGGCCTTGATTGCAACGAACACGACCGGATCTGGGTTGCGCTCGACAAGGCCCGCGAGAAGCATCCTGACATGGTGCTGCTGCACGGTGGCAGCCCGCGCGGCGCCGAGCGCATCGCCGCCTGCTGGGCGGAAAACCGTAAGGTCACGCAGATCGCCTTCAAGCCGGACTGGAACCGGCACGCCAAGGCCGCCCCATTCCGGCGCAACGACCAGCTGTTGTCGGTAATGCCCTACGGTTTGATCGTTTTCCCCGGTTCCGGCATCACCGAGAACCTCGCCGACAAGGCCCGTCGGCTCGGCATCCCCGTCTGGCGGTTCGCGGAGGGCGGCGCGTGAAGCGCGCTTTCCTCGCAAACCGCACCATCGAACCCGACCGGGCGCGGTCGGGTTCAGCCCGCGCGAAGCGCACCAAAGCCGCGCGCGAAGCACGTCACCGGCGGCCGCGCGGTGGTGGTGCGGGCGATCGACGCCGTGGCCGAGCGCTACTGGCAGAGCTGGGGTTTTGTCCCGTCGCGGGACAACCCGCCTATCCTGATACGCTCGATCCAGGACGTGAGCCTCTGGCTGGCCGACAAGGGCCACTAGCTCCACGCGCGTAGCGCCTCCGGCAGCGGCAGGATCCGGGCGCGCCGGCCTGCGGCCGGCCGGGCTCTAGTCGCGGCGTCCCGCCGCTCCCCGCGCCGGCTTCGCCGTCTCGGCCTTCGGGTGACGATCCCTCGCGCAGGGCCAGAGGGAGAGGGCGGCCGGCGCGGGGCGGGGGAAGCTGGAGAGAAGGGAAAGTCACGATGTCGATGATATTCATAGGTGGATCACGCGAGATATTCGAGCTGCCGGAACCTGCCATCGCTCGCATCGGCGCAATCGTTGCTGCCGAGCACGGCGTGCTGATTGGCGACGCGTCGGGAGCCGATGCCGAGGCGCAGGGCCTGCTCGCGGGCTACAAGTACGAGCATGTCGGCGTCTTCCATGCCGGCAAGGAACCCCGCAGCAATCTGGGCGACTGGGCCGCCTACCATGTTCCTTCTCCTGAGGATGCCAGGGGATACTGGGTCCACACCGCCAAAGACCGGGAGATGGCGCGGCGCGCCGACTTTGGGATGATGGTCTGGGACGGCGCATCACCCGGCACGGCCGTCAACGTGCTTCGGCTCGCCATCGCGAACAAGCCGTGCGTCATTTACGATCTGGCCAGGGGCAGCGTGGCGACCACATACAATGTGGAAGACTGGTGCGCCATGCTCCGCCATGCCGGTCCCGACATTCGCCGCCAAGCCGAAGCCCGCATGACGCCCGACGAGCGTATGGTGCTGCCAGGATGATGTAGGCGCGGTCCCGCCGACAGCCCGGCGGGTTCCGATCCGATATGCTTAATCCGGCCCCGAGCCCCAACTCCACTTGTATCAGCGGCTGGAGCCGGCCCCTTTCGAAACCGGCCCACGCGCCGCAGGGCGTTGTGCAGGGCGATCATCTTGACCCGTCCCGCATCTGAAGTCTGTGCAAGCGTGCCGAACATCCTGGCTTGCGTGGTGATCCAACCTGGCTGCGAGGCATCGCCACCGAGGGGCATGAAGTTCGCTGCCAGCCGGCTCCGATCTCGAAACCCGTTGTGTCGCCATCCCGAACACGCAAGGCGGTTCACGCGCCAGGCTGCTGTTCGAAGTATTGACGACGCAGGTGACATGACCCGAGAGGTGCGCGACAAGCATGTTCCGGCGATCCGGCAGCGTTGCCTCGGCGGTCAAGCGATGGCGGCCTGAGTTCTTGTCCATCTGCTGCATCCGGGGCCATTCCCGTTTCATGTCGCCTTTGTAGACGACCGCCTGCTTTGTGCGGTCAACCCCCGTTGGGGGTACACTCGGCGAAAATTCAGGAAAATTCGATTTCTGTTTTTGTCTGCGGACAGGCGAAGGGCCTGCCCGCTATTTTTTCGGCAAATAGAATTTTTCAGAATTTTCGCCGAGATGACCGCAGCAGGACGGCCCTCTCCTTTGGCGCCATCGGGAATGGTCCCGATGCAACCGAAGGAGAACTACCATGGCCACCACGATCGCAAACCTCACGACCAAGGCCGACGGCTCGATGGAAGGCGTCTTTGCCACCCTCCGGGTCAACGCCCCGATCACCCTCATCCCGAACACCAACAAGTCGCGCGAGGACGCGCCCGACTACCGGATCGTCAACAAGCGCACGGGCTTCGAGATCGGAGCCGGCTGGCACCGCATCTCCCAGCGTTCGGGAGAGGAATACCTTTCGGTCAAGCTGGAAGCCCCCGAGATCGGCGTGATCTTCGGCAATCTCGCTCCCGCCCCGGGTGGCGAGGAAAACAAGAAGGTCATCCTCTGGAACAACCCCCAGTGAGGCATCGGTGGCCGGCCCCTCGAGGGGCCGGCTTCCCCACCGGCAAAAAAGGAGGTTGCAATGAGCCGCTACATCATCACTGTCACGGGCACCGTCCCCGGACAGGTCCGCTCGGATCCAGACGCTGTCATCGGCTACGATCCACCGCTTCGGACCTACTTCCTGCAAGCGTTCCCGCACGAAGAAACCGACGAGCCCGCGCTCTGGCTTGGCACCCGCGATCACGCGTTCGAAGCGCTTGAGGATCTTCGCCGCGCAGCCATCTCACACGGCTACGACTTCATGCCGCTGGCGCCCGAATTGGCTGCAAAGCTGGTCGACGACAAAGCGGCAGCCAGCGGGCGTTCGGACCGGGACGGCATCCTCGGGGACCTGCTGACACACCTCAACCAACCCAAGTAGGCAAACACGTCTAAGGGCCCGCGCCGGAGTGCTCCGTCGCGGGCCCTTTTTTTGCGCGTCGCAAAGAGCCAAGCACATCGCTCGTCGCAGCATGCGACAGCGACTCCGACCGCCGATTATTCCTTCGGCAGTTTGTGCTTATGAATGCGGATATAATCCTGCACAGCCTTTCGCAGCAGCTCGGTCATGCTGTGCCCGTTGCTGATCGCCAGCAACTTGAACCGGCGCTGCTCCACGGCCGTCAGATAGTACCCGCAGCGGACCATCTCCTCCTCGCGAATTTTCTTGCCGGCGATGGGATCCTTTTTCTGACCCTGCCGCAGCAGCTTACGAAAATCGGGCCCAACTGCCGGGGACGGCTTTGCCGGTTCATGCATCTTTGGCGCAGCTTGCTCCTTGGTTCCTGACGTCTCAACCTTGGGTGTGATGAACATGCTCGGCAGCGCCGGCGGCTGCGTGGAAATCGCCTTCATCATGCGGGCTTTCTTGTCGTCACCGGGTTTCGGTGCGGTTTCTTCACTCATGCCGCATTCCTTGTGGCTTCGATGAAGGTTTGCAGGAGGTCGTCGAAGACCCCTTCGCTCTCGGCAATCGCCTTCGCATCGGGCTCCGCAGGGCTGTAGAGGGTCTGCCCGGTCTGTAGGTCGCGGTACGCAACTCGATTGTGCAGGACGTGTTCTCCAATCGGGGTGCCGTTTGCCTGGATGATGGAGCGCAGTTCGGTCAGGGCTCGTGCCCTGCCATCGATGATCGTCTGCTTGGTCAGCACGAATATCGCAGGCAGCGGTCTACCCCGGCTCTCGACCGCCAGCGGAATGTAGTGGTCGGTGATCTGGATGGCGGCGGTCACATCGTCGAGGGCAAAATAAACCGGCACGACGACAATATCGGCCGCGAAGAGCCCGGCCATGAGATTGTCATTTGTGGTGCCTTCCGTATCGATCAAAACGACGGAACGCTCGCCGTTGTGAATGGCTGCAGCGTCGAGGATTTCCTGCGGGGTCATCGCGCTTACCAGCTGTAGCTTGTCAGGACGATTGCCCGCGTCCCCCAGCATCTGGAACCAGCGGTTCATGTTCTGCCGCCGGTCGCCATCGATGAGAGTGACCGAGTAGCCGCGATGCAGCGCGACGGATGCGAGGGTGCGCAGCATCGTCGATTTGCCGGTGCCGCCCTTGGGGATCGCAGCGGAGATGATCATGGGGGCCTCCTTCCGGCGTGGTCTCCATGTGCCCATGTTATCATGGAAACAAGTCATCATGGACACATTGGAACAATGTCACGGTCGAAACTCGGCGACATAGTCAACAGGGCAGACCGGTTTGGCAACCCAGGCGCGCACCGAAAAGTGCTCGCTCAGGGTGCAATCATGACGCATCTGCTATCTCTGAGGAACGGACCCTGCGGGCTGTTCGGAACTGCGAACCGCTCTCTTGTTTCCATGTTAACATGGAAACAAGTCCTCAACACATCATAGACACATCGCATCAAATCACGATGGAAACATTGCGACCGGCCCGTCGTTGCCAACTGGGCTGGTGAGGAGAGGAACGTCGGCTTGGTTCTTTTTTCCAACTTGTTTATTATTGGCAGGATAGCCTATTTTGTGATACACACAAAATAGGTGGCGCGGCCCTAGCGGGCCTTAGCGCCCGCAAGCGGGCTTGAGAGATGGATGCAGACGCCCAGAAAGCAGCGGCGAAGAGCGCGTCCCGACGCTATGGCGAGGTGACGCACATCCGGTTTTCGGCTGACGAGCTGGCCAGCCTCAAAGCCATTGCGGAGCGGGACGGCGTAACGGTCAGCGAGGTCGTCCGGCGTCTGGTGCGGGCAGAGGCGGGGCATCTGCCTATCGCGTCAGAGGCGTTGCGGCCGGCGATCGTGGACATGACCGATCAGCTGCGGCGCGTCGGCATCAATTTCAATCAGGCCGTGCGCGCCATGAACGACGGCCGAGTTGCCCATGGCGAGGATCTAGAGCAGGCGCTGATAGCCGTGGGCGACCTCGTGCGGCAGTTCCGCGAGGAACTGAAGGCGATGACTGGCGGGTCCCGCAAGGCGAGGGAGGCCAGGCCATGAGCGGTCGTCTTGCTGGCTACGCGGCCGAAATCGATCGCTATCTGCGCGGCGCTGCCGGCATGAAGCGCGAGGACCTGGACGGCGACAAGTCTTTGACGGGCGCCCGACGGGGGGCGAGCGAATTCCAGGCGATGAAGAGTTATGAGCGGACCGGTGGCGGCGGACGCCTCGGGCAAGGACAAGCCGGCTCGACGGTAGGTGGCGTCAGGACCGCTCCTCGTTCGTCGCCGGGAGGGACAGGAGTGGCGGAGAACTCCATGTCAGGCAGGGCACCGAAGTCCACTGCTGCTGCGAGCTCGCCCAAGGCCGCTAGCTCGCCGATCATGGTCTATGGCGCCACGCTTGCCGGTTTCCGGCCGGAAGAGGAGGAGGAAGACTGGAAGCGGCGCGGCGGCGGCGGCCGTGGCGCTGGTCGCCCAAGCGGTACAGGACGAGCGGCGCGGGCGGGCTATCAGGCGCGGGCCGTGGCGGCGCGGGCAGGCTATGCTGCGGGTGCACAGCCTGCTGTGTTCAAGGTCATGCCCAATCCGCCATCGACCAAGGAAGCCGCCGCTCG
Source organism: Mesorhizobium sp. P3_A2 (assembly GCF_056403115.1). Taxonomy (NCBI): domain Bacteria; kingdom Pseudomonadati; phylum Pseudomonadota; class Alphaproteobacteria; order Hyphomicrobiales; family Phyllobacteriaceae; genus Mesorhizobium; species Mesorhizobium sp. P3_A2. Next base: position 73,800 of record NZ_JBFUGC010000014.1, on the reverse strand, counting down.
GCTGCTTAATTACATCGGGAGGCGCGAGGACGAAAAAGGCGAGAAGCACGACATCGAGATTTTTGACGAGGACGGGCAGATCCTTGCAACGGGCGGCGCACGAAAGGCGTTCCTGGAAACGTTTTGCGAGACGTTCGAACCACCCTTGCAAAATACCAATTTTATCGAGGTTCGTTTCGAGCTCGCCAGTGAAGCCACCGATGCCGCCTTAAACGAGGCGTTGAACAAGGCCTTCGGCGCAAAACCGTTCATCTATGCCCAGGACGGTCAGGTGGTGGAGGTATACGCGCACACCGATGAGCGGGCCGGACCGCTTGCGAAAGTCCTGGCCGGCGGTCGGGAGAATTCGCGCAGCAAGGCTCTCGACAAGATCGAGGCGCGCTTGTCTGAAGCCATGGGCGCGACGGGGGTGGTGGCCAAGGCAGAGGTAACGGCGGCCGTGAGCCGTGAACCCAAAGCGAAATATTTCCTGCAGAAGTTCATCCGCAGCCACAGCCAGGTCCGCCACGCAAATGGCGAGCCTGTGCCCGGGGCGAAGAATTCCACCAAGGCGGCGGCTTCGGTCTATGAACAATGGCGCCCGCAGTTTTCGGGGCGTGAGCGCCGCAATGCATATCACCTGCTTTTCTCGGCAAGAGCCGGTACCGATGCCACCGCCGTCATGGCCGCGGCGCGCGCCGTACTTGAGGAACGAGCGCCAGGATACAAGTTCGTCTTGGCGCATCACAAGGACACCAAGCACGTCCATATCCATGCAATGGTGCAAGCACGGTCAGCCGACGGTGAGCGCCTGAAATTCTACAAGCCAGATCTGGTCGCCTGGCGCGAGACTTTTGCGGAAAAAGCACGCGAGAACGGCATTGCGATGGTGGCGACGCGGCGGATGGATCATGCGATGACGCGGCCCTTCACGAAGGAGCATGCCGGAGCCTACAGCCGCGCGCAAAGCGATCCGCGCTATCAAGTCAGCGCCAGGACGATCGAGCGAGTGGAGGCCAAGCGGCAACGCCGTTTGGATGGACAATCCATTGTCGTGAACGGCGATGCAATCGCCGCCGCATGGCAAAAGACTGTGACGACGATGCGGACCGTGGGCGTAGTCGGTCAAGCTGTCACGGCAGCGGAGTCGATCGGCAACAATTTTCTGCAGTTCCGTCACGATCGGACAGGGGAGGGGCAACCAGGTCCTGCCGCGGGTCGCGGAGCTGATCAATCGGGGCAGAAGTCTTTCCTGTCCCATCCCGGTATGAGAGAATTGAATGCACTGATAGGAGATTTGAACATGGCGCAAACCCCCTTGGAAATGCGGCGTCAGATGGCCCGCGTCAATCAGGCTCTGGACAACATGCGCGAGACGTTGCCGCCGGCGCATCAAGGACAGTTCGAGCAGTATCGTGACGAGGTGAACGACAAGATGCACGACCGTCTCGCGCGGCTGCAATTCGAGCGGCAGCAACAGCGTCGTGGTGGTGGCAGTGGCGAGCCGACACCCGAGCGCGCGGCGCGAGGGCGAGACCTTCCAACTCGCGACGATCCCCGCCAGCCGGAGCAGCCGCGCATCGAGCAGGAGAAGGTGAGAGCCAAACAGAAGGACGCCAACAAACAGAAGGCACGGCAGTCGGAAGAGCAAGACCGTAAGACCCAGCGCTCAAACGATAACGATTATGAGCGTTGAGCAAGGGCCAACCTAGCGTCCTCGCGTGGTGGTCTAGCAAAGCGACGCATTCGTCACAGAACGATCAGGCTGTATGGCAGTAATGTGCCTCATCTGGGTCGTTCCACGACCCGTGCCACCTTCTTAAAGCTGACATCACTGGTGCCAACGCCACGGGGTTGTCCGCGAACCAGAAGCGATCAGCGACAACGACCGTGATCGGCGCGCAAGAAATCCCATGCGGCCCGTCTAGGTCGAGAGTTTCTTTGCGAAATCAGGCAATCGTCTTTGGGCTTTCGCGCTAGTAAACTGTGGAAGTCTGTGACAAATCAATGCATCATGATTCTTGCAAACTACCGGGGGGAATGTGGGCAAGACTGAGGTCAGACTGGCCGACTCAACACTTTCGGCTCTGACGGTGCCAACACCATGGCCGAACGCAAATGCTCGCCTTCTGGGAGTCGGCGCGGGCCTGCCGGTTAAGCCACTTGATCGCCTTGCCCAGTTCAGCGCAGCAGAGTTTGAGCGCCTAACCCTCGAATGGGCCTCCGATTATCTCGCGACCAAGATTCCCGGGGTCGTTGAAGTGCAGCAACGGGGCGGTGCCGGGGACAAGGGTCGCGACGTCATCGTCTGGTTCGACCCGTCGGCCGCAGTCCCGCGCCGCTGGCGGCTATACCAATGTAAGCACTATGGAGCCGCGCTTGGGGCGGGGACTGCAGCCGAAGAGATCGGCAAGGTGCTCTACTACACCTCGATCGGCGACTACTTCGCTCCCGAAGAGTACTGGTTCGTGACTCACAAGGGTGTCACCTCACCGTTCCAGGACCTTCTCGACGATCCTAAAAAGCTGAAGGCCTTCGTCCTCGACCACTGGAATCAGTACTGTGCGGAGAAAATCACAAGCACGAAGAAGATCGAACTGACCGACGAGCTCAAAGCGCACATCGCTGCATTCGACTTAAGCATCTTCCGCGCCAAGCAGCCGCTCGACCTCATCGCCGAACATGCCAAGACACGCTATCACTTGGCGGTGTTCGGCCTGCCGCTGATCGATCGTCCAATCCCCCCTGAACCGCCGTCATCCGTCGCGGCCGTCGAAACCGGATATGTCACCAAACTCTACAAGGCAATCGGACAGAATCTCGGTACGTCCGTGGCGCATGTCTCCGACTTTGCACACATGGATGCGTTACAAAGATTGTTTGATCGTTCTAGGATTACATTCTACTGCGCGGAAGGATTGAAAGAACTTGCACGGGATCAGATGGCGGATGCGGCCTTCTTTGACACCCTGCTCGACGAGTTCTGCGACGGCCTCTACCACAACTACAATGAGCCCTCGCTCACGGGCCTGCAGCGTCTCGCAGGTACGGTTAAGGCTGCCCAGCAGCTTCAGCTAGGCGGCCACATACTCGAACCCCACGTCCGGGCGAATGACCGCGAAGGCATGTGTCATCAGATGGCGAACGAGAATCGCGTCGATTGGTGTAATCCATGACGGCGCACACTGGCGAGCCGGAACGCCACCCGCGTCCGTTCAACACGCCCCTCGAATGTGGCCTGAGAATGCTGTTTGTGCTCGACGCTGCCAACGGGAGGTCTTCTGACCTTCAGCGTCTCGTGTCCTATGATTATCTGCTTGTGCATTCCGGCGACGTACCCGGCGGCCCTGACAGCCTGCATCCTGCCGTTCCGTTTCGCGGCAGTGAGCTGCTTGTGAAGCGGGACATCGTTCATGCAGGACTCAACCAGATGTTCTCGCGCGAGCTGTTGGAAAAGACCTTTGATGTTGCCGGTATCATGTACCACGCAACCGACCTGACCAGCGCCTTCATTGCGCTGATGAAGTCGAGCTATGCAGTCTCCCTTCGTCGGCGCTCCGTATGGATTGTCGAACGCTTCGGCATGTTCAACGATGCCGATCTAACGGCTTTCATGACTGATAACATCGGACGTTGGGGCGCTGAGTTTGACCGCCTGACCGCCCTCAACGACCTAGAGCTCTAGGCATGCTCCAGATCCGCAAGATTGTGTTGAGGGGAAAGGGCGTCGAGGACGCCGTCGTTACGTTCGCCCCTGGCGGGAACATCGTGGCTGGCGAGTCCGACACGGGAAAGAGTTATCTGCGGCACTGCCTAGACTATATTTTCGGTGCCGACGAGATGAGAAAGCGCATTCCCGAGAGCGAGCCGTACGCAAACCTCTTCGTCGAGTTCGAGAATACGGCAGGTGCAGTGCTTACACTTGAGCGCCACCTTTCGGGCGGAGACATGACTTCCCACGAATGCCGAGTCGACGACATTACTGCGCCGGGGACAAAACTTGCTGCCAAGCGGGCGAACAGCAAGAGCGGCGCGCGCGACGTCACATCCGTGTTGTTTGCCTTTGCTGGTATAGGCGAAGCGGAGCTTCGCAAGAATGATCGTGGCGAAACACAGCGACTGACCTTTCGGCTATTCATCCCGATTTTCCTGATCGATGAGATCTCCGTGATCGACGAGTTGTCGCCGGTTCTGGGAAGAGGCGGATTCGACATCACCCCGCGCAAGCGCATGCTGGCGTATATGCTGACGGGCAAGGATGATCAGGGGATCATTGCCGCCGAGAAAAGCGAGATCGTCAGAGCGAAGACAGCCGCGCGGCTCGGCGTCATCACGGATCTGCTCGAGCCCCTCGAACGGCGTATTGGGCAGCGCGTCAAGAGTGATGAAACATCGATCGAGAAGATCGAGGAGTCGATCGCTGCTCTGTCGGGCACGCTGTCTGAAACGACAGGAGAAAGGGCCGCCCTGCATGTCGAGTGGCAGGAAGCCACGGCCACGCTGCAGCGGGCCGAATCCCAGCTCCTGGCCATAGACGAACTGCTGGATCGCTACCGTCTGCTCGACGGACGTTATGGCTCCGACCTCGAGCGCCTCGACTTCATAGCGGAGGGCGCGCATTTCTTTGATGGCCTGCAGGTCGTGACCTGTCCGCTATGCGATCAGCCCATGACCCATGAGCACGCGCATGCGGCGCAGGAAGCTGCCACTACTGTCTATAGCTCTGCAAAGGCCGAGGCGGCCAAGATTCTTGGCCACAAGAAAGACCTTTCAGCGGCCATCTTGACCCTGAAAGAACTCCGGGGGCAGCGGGACCGAGAGAAGGCAGACTCTTCCCGTTCGTTGACACGGATCGATCAGAGGATCGCCACGGTTATTTCACCCACGCTCCAAGATGCCGCCGGGCGTCTGGAAAAACTCATCGCCAGACGCGTCGAGCTTGAATCGTTCCGAAATGACGCCGATCAGGCCGGAAGCTTGCGTGCGATGAAGGAGGAAATGGAACGGGCTTCTAGTGGCAAAGCCGCGAAGAGCGACTGGGAGCAGCTTCCATCCTCAGCCCTCCGAAAGCTCTGCGCCGAGATAGAGGCGGTGCTCAAGGAATGGAGCTGGCAGGGTGAGGGACGCGTCGAGTTTGATCAGAAAGAATACGACATCATCGTTGATGGCCAGGCCCGTCAGTCGCACGGCAAGGGTGTACGCGCCGTGCTCCATTCCGCCTTCACTATTGGACTCCTGCGGTATTGTCACCGCAATGACCGCCCGCATCCCGGTGTCGTCATCATCGACTCGCCGCTGACCAGCTACAAAAAAGGAAGGGCGAACGCTGCGGGCGATGGCCCCGTGAGTCCCGGTATCGAACAGGCATTTTGGAAATCGCTAACCACGCTGGAGGCTGGTCTCCAGGTGATCATCATCGAGAACAAGGAGCCTCCCGGCGACGTTGCAGACCTCACCCACTACCAGTGGTTTGCCGGCGATACGGCCCAGCCGGAGGAGCGTGTAGGATTCATACCGCCGAATCGGCCGCAATCTTCACGGCCGGCTTCCTAATGCTAGCCTACCCATCGACTAGATCAGGCAAAGTATCTTCGACGACGCTCAAATTCCTATCGAAAGCTTCGATATCGGATGCGTGGGCCCGGAGAGACCGCACCTTGTTTAGCATCGCCGCAACCGCCGCTTCTTTGTCGGGCGCTATGCGTGTTGTCACTGCTTTGGCCGCTAAAGCGGTAAAATCTATGGCGGCATAAGCTGGTACGGCTGTAGCGTCTGTTGCTTTCAGCCGGTCTTTCACGATTGCGCGCCGGCCCGGAGGCGGAGCTATACGGCCTGCCTTTGCGGCAAATGTCGCGCCGCGCCGCAGCCGGGTCTGCACAAGGCCTGAGCGGTACGTGGGTGCTTTCGGCACAATCGTCGGGAGCGCAGGAGATGGAACCGCCGCGGAAGCGTCCAACGCAGGGCTTTTCGTGTGCGAAGCGTCGGTAGAGGCGGGCAGGGGCATGAACGCGCGTTTGGCTAGCCGGCCGTCGGCGAAATAGAAATTGCGGGTGCCGAGGATTGGCAGTTCGCCGCGCGGCAATATGATGACCTTGTTCTTGTCGAGGGTGCGGATTTCATCTGGCCGCATCAGGGGCCGCCGCACTTCCTTGCGGTGCTCCGAGCGCGTGTAATAAGTGTCAAACAACGTTGCCTTGGTGCGTGTCACGTCCTTTTGCACGTCCGATGTTTCGCCGAGCTGCTCGGAAACGTAGCGTAGATCGTCCGCGTCCTGCGCACCGAAAAAGATCTGCACGCGAGCGGCGTTGATGAGCGTCTTGCGCCCTTCCTGGCGATAGATCTCGTCTACAGCCTTCAGCGACTGCACGAAAAACCACATGGAAACGCCGTTGCCGCCAAGCACGCTCGCCATTTCGGTCACGTTCTCGAGCTTGCCAAGGTTCTGAAACTCGTCGAGCAGCACAAGCACCGGATGCTCGTCCGGACGCGGCATGGTTTCCGACATGAAGTTCATCATCTGCGTAATCAGGACGTTGAACAACGGTCCAAGCGACGTGATCTGCTCGCGCCGTACGTCGAGATAAAGAGAGATCCGGTCGCGTTTGAGTTTGCGAATATCGAACGTGCTGCGCGAGGTAGCGCGCATCAGGCGCTCGTTGAGAAAGGGGGCCATGCCGGTCCGCACGCCGGCGTAGATTCCGGAAAACTGCCGCTCAGACATTTCGAAATACGGCAACAGGGTTTGCAGCGTGAAATGCGAACATTCGCGGCGGCGTTCTTCGCGCAGCGAGCCGATGAATTCGAGGAGCGGCTGCTCGGCGCCGTTCATGATCTCGAGGATTGTGGCAAAGGTCTTCTTCTCATTTGGGATCGCGGCCGATTCCATGACGAAGGACGCTATTCCGGTAAAAAGGAGGCGGGCATCGTTGACCCAATAGGGGTCTGCGTTGGACGGGGGGCGCGGAAACAGCGCCGCAGCGATGTTGCGGAGGTCGATGTCGCGCTGAGCTGTGTCCAGCGAGATGAAGTCCATCGGATTGTAGCATGCGGTATTGCCGCCCGGATCAGCCGGCGCGAAGCGCACCACGCGGCTCATGGTCGAACGGTAACCAGCAGTCGCCGCATAGGTCTCGCCACGCAGGTCGAGAACCACGAGCGAGTGAGGCCAGGTCAAGGCGTTCGGGATGATGAGAGACGTGCCTTTACCGGAGCGCGGTGGCCCTATGACGAAGCCGCCGACATCATCGCCATCAACCCACAATTTCTTGTCACCAATCAGCTTGCGCTGCGTCAAGTGGATTTTGCCAGAGCGCTGATCGCGGCTAGGCGACAGAATTTCGGCGAGCTTGCCGCCGGCTCGACCGACGAAGACGCCGCCCACTTCCGTCAGGCCGCTTTTCGATATGTCGCTCATAGTCATGAAGCGAGAGTCATTGCGCTTTCTCGGACGCATGAGAAACAAGCTGACCAGTGGCAAGACAAACCCAAAAAATCCCGCCGCAAGGGCGTATTGCACCCGATGAAAATTCCTCGCCATCACGTCCGACCAGGCCTGACGAACAACCGGCAAGGGATTGGCGTTCAGCTGGTCGAACAGGACGTGGGAGCCAGTCCGGTACCAATCTGTCGCGACATAGGCGACCGTGGAGAGCAGGGCGCCCATGGCCATCGCCATGAGCATCATGAAAATTGCTGTTGCGATTTTCTGCATGGATGGGCCTCGTCAGATCGTCTCCGCCTTGGTGAACTTGATCTCGCTGATACCGCGCCGTCCGCCTTCACTGCGGACCATCTGGACGACCACCGGAATGACCTCGCGCAAGTAATCGAGGATTTCACTCCGTGAGAGCCCCGTACGGCCCTGCATGACCATGAGCGCCAGCCGCTCGTAGGCGGACCGGGCGGAATTGGCATGAACGGTCGTGAGCGAGCCCGGATGGCCGGTGTTGATCGCCTGGAGAAACGCGAAGGTTTCAGCGCCGCGTAACTCGCCCAACAACAGACGATCGGGTCGCATGCGAAGCGAGGCTTCGAGAAGCTGTTGCGCGGAGACTTTGGCAAGGCCCTGGTCGCCCTTCGAGGCTATCAGGGTGACGTTGTTGGGAGCCGGCAGCCTCAGTTCGCGGGTGTCTTCGATCGTGATGATCCGTTCATGAGCCGGGATCTCCTTCAGGAGTGCATTCAAGAACGTCGTCTTGCCGGTCGACGTGCCGCCTGAAACGACTATCGAGACGCGGTTGCGCACCGCATACTGGAGGAACTCCATCGGCGAGGTGTCCTGCAGCATTTCGACAAGTCGCTTTTCTTCGATTGAAAGCGCCAGGCCGCTGCCCATCGCCGTATTTTCGAACGCGCCGAGATCGTTATAGGCAGCAAGGCTCATATCCATGATGACCTGCTTGCGGATCGAGATCGCCCCGCCCTCGGGAGCCGCCGGCGGCAAGATGCATTGGACGCGCTCGCCTGAGGGTAGGGCTGCCGACAGGACCGGCTTTTCTTCGTTGATGACCTGATTTGTCGCCGAGGCGACACCCGTAGAGATATGCCTAATCCAGCCGGGCGTGACCTCGCGCTTGACGACGTGCTCCATTTCCTTGGCGCCGAGGCGTTCGATGAACAATTCACCTGGCCTGTTGATCGCAATCTCGGAAACCGAATCTTCGTTCAAATAGGACCATATCGGTTCGAGATGCGCGCGCAGAACCGGGGCTCTTGCCCAGGGGTCGGGGAGGGGATGCACAGCGTTCATTTCACCGGGCTCCCATAGCCGCGATAGAAATTATCCTTTGGCGTCGTGTAGAGAGGCGTCGGATCGATCGCCGACTTCGGCCGCCCACCTGCCCTCAGGCGCGCCACTTCTTCTTGAACGGGATCAGCGTATAAGTCCGAAAAATCGAGATCTCGCCGCACCAGCACAACAACCGATGTGCCCTGGTCGATGTAGACTGTCGGGCCAATGTTCTGCGTGTCGCGAAACGCCTCTTGCGCGAGTTGCTGCAGGGCGGTCGATGACTTGTCAAACGCGATGCCGCGGGCGTCGCGCTGCGAGCCATTGCCACCATACGTTACGGTTGTGGTCTCGCCGGTCACGGGATCGGTCGTCGACACCTGACGCTGTTGTCCATCCTGGCCCCTATCGCCAAGCGAGGACAGATATTCGGAGACACCGCCAACGACGGAAAGCATGATTGCATTGCCGTACCGTTCAACCCAGTGCGTGTCGACACGGCCGCCCATGCCACCGCGGCCGAGTGCATCTGCACCGGGCGACTTGATATCGACGGAAATGCCGTCTGAGCGAATGACCCTGTTCCAGACGATGAAAACGCGCTTCTGCCCGCGCGCGAGCCCCGAGCGATATTCCCCGGTCAGGCGCGAGCCCTTCGGAATGAGGATCCGCCTGCCGTCGAGCGAAAAAACATCCTCACGCACGACAGCGCGCACTGCGCCGGGAAGGTCGGTATTAACAGCGGTTTCCAAATAGCCGCGAAGGATCGTTCCTTCAGGGATCAACGCATCGGTGCGTCGGAAGACCCTGGCTTTGACACTGCCGGAAGAACTTGCCTCAGACTGCGCCAGGAACGCCTTGTTGGGATCACTGTCGGCGCCGGGGACCGGGACGATCTGACCGTCGGGCGCGATTTCGACCTGCGCCGCCTGGGCGCCGGCATTCGTCGATCCGGTTTCGTCGTTCGTCACCATCTGGTTCGAGCGCAGGCGTTCCCATACCGCCTTTTCATGCTCAGCGGCCTCAGCCTTGCGGCGAGCCTCGTCCTCAGCCGCAGCCTTGCGGCGGGCTTCTTCCGCCTCGGCCTTGCGGCGAGCTTCCTCGGCCGCCATTTGTGCCTCCAGCGCGCGCCGCTGCGCATCGAGATCCGCACCCTCCTGCACGGTCTGATCGACATCATCGGCTTGCTGCGTGCCGCTCTGGTCGGCGGCCGGTGGCGGCACCACGATCTGGTCGATCGTGCCGTCGGCAGGCTGCGGCGGCTCGTTCAACGCCGGTGGGCGGAACTCCGGCGGGTTGAAGTTTTCCTCGCCATCGCTGCGGAGATCGCGCGATACCGGCTCCCGAGGCCAGTTCAGCCATATCAGCGCGCCCACGAGCACCACACCGAGGCCTACCAGGGCGATCCTGGTTCCCACGCCCGCACCGCGGCGCGCGACAGACGGGCTGCCGTCCAGCTGGTTATAGTCGATCTGCGTCATCACCGTCCTCCGCTGGATCCGAACAAGGTGGAACCGCGTGTCAGTTTTTTTGGACCGTAGACCTGCTCGACTGGGTCGATGGCGTTGGGTTGCGCCCGGTTGTAGAGGCACAGCGTCTTGCCATCGGCTCGCAGTGTGAATTGCCGTGCCACCTTATCGATGACGGTGTATTTGCCCTGAGTGCGAACGTTGACCAGAGACTCATGGCGCTTGTCGTCGACAACGAAAATCGCCGGAATGTCACCCTTGAACTCCAAAAACACCTTGGTGCCGTCGTCGAACACGGTGCGCGGCTTCAGGCTGTCGTCGCCCTTATAGGCATAGTCGTAGTTGAGATCGGCATAGTTCAGGTCCTTCAAATCCGGATCGGCGGCGCTCTCCTTGGCCTGCGAGAGCAGCCGCGCGTTGATATCCTCGTCCGGGTATTTGAACCGGACCTGGAAGGATGCCCGGTCACGGCTATCGTCAGTCGCCTGCAGCAGCAGGGAATAGACGCGCCGGTTGGTAACCACGTTGACGTTGGTCCACGCATCGCGCTCCAGCGGCTTGACGAAGAGGAATCGCGATCCGCGCTTGGGGATGATCGACCAGCCTTTCGTGTCCCCAGCGGAGACGGTTTCGATGACTTCGGTCGGACTGAGCTCGACCATCGTGGAAATGCCAAGAGCTGCACGCACCGACGTCACATCGTCGTTGTTGAAGGTGACATATCGGATGCGGCCGTCGCGTGCGGCCGCACTGTGGATCGTGCCGAGCAGAAGGGCAGCCGACAGGGCGAGGCCCACGCGCCATCTCATTGCAGGCTTCCCGCGGCTGGCGCCGATTCCTGGTCGCGGCGGTAATCCGTAACCTGAAATCCCAACGGGTTGTCGAAACGCCATTCGTTCTTGAGCGGCGTTGAGGTGTAGCGGAATTTTATCACCGCCACCCAATTGTCGGCGGCGGACGAATTGTCCCGCCGCGTTGTCGTGGCAAAGCGCACCGAGGCTGTGTTGCGATTGAGCAGCGAAACCGACTTGATCTCGACCGAGACAGTGACATTGCGGCCAAAAATCTTGTCCAGCGATTGTGGGTTTGCTGGCGTATAAAGCCATGTCAAATCCTTGGACGCCGCGTCGGTCGAATAGAGCTGTGCCAGGTCGTAATTCTGTTTCAGTTCACGCGAATCGTAGGTTTCGCGGGCCCTGATGTAACGCACCAGATTGGCCGCCGTGACGGCCTCGTTTTGCGATAAATCGCCAGGCTTGAGCGCGCGCATGATCTCGAGGTAGCCCGTCGATTTGTCGACCTCGACAACATACGGTTCGAACTGCCGGAGCGGCAGGATCAGCACGAGCGCCAACAGCGACAGCACCGCCACCAGTCCGGAAACTCCGCTGACGATCCAGGCCAATGTGCGCGATCGGCGCATTGACCTATGCGTGTCGTCTTCCCAGGTCGCGCCTGCCCTGTAATAGCGCTTGTCGACGAGTTCGCGGCTGCTGCTAGCAGGTGTTTCCATTGAGATTGACACTTTAGTATTGCCTCGTTGGCGCGACGATCCTGATCCACGCCGAGATCGGTCATCGTTGTTGAGTCCTAGGCCAGGGGCTTGGAGTTATCGCGCGCACCTTGCTGGATGGCGGACCGAGCTGCGTCGTCCGCCCTTGCTGCTCGCGGAGACCGGAAGCTGTTTGCTGCGAGCTGCCGGGCGCCCCGAGCGGCGCGGCCTGCGGCCAATCGCGCGCCCGAATAGCGCACGGCATTCCTACCGAACGTCCCATATGAGTAACGAGCGCCCGTGGTGCTGAGATACCCGCCGCCATTCAGGATCGAAGAAATCGAGGGTATCTGCATGAGAACGTAGATGCCGATGATCGTCACCAGCACCAGGGGCAGCACCAGCGACATTTTGCTGTCCATGGTCGCTCCGCCTGATGTGGCGGTGTTCAGCGCCGCATTGACGAGCGAGAAGTAGAAACCGAGAAAGCCGTAGATCAGGATTTGCTGGATCATGAGAAAGGTGGTGAGCGAAAGGAAGCCTTCGCTCATGCGCGAGGACCAGCGGTAAAGCCAAAGAATGATCCATATCGGAGCCAGGGCGAGCGTGATGAACAACATCACTTTGGCGGCAATGATCGCGGCAATGGCAAGCGCTGCGAAGATGATGGCCGACAGCAGGACGAGCAGCGACAAGAGCGCGCCAAAAATGTCGTAGAAGGATCCGCTATAGACCTGATTGGCGACGTCCTGCGCCCCTTGGTAGAGGTTGTCGATAAGCGCTGGAATTGCGGCCTGGTCGTTGAGCTGATTCCCGGTGGCTCGCGACACGGCGCCAACGATGACCTTGCCGACCTCATCTGGAATGCTTTGGACAAGCTGATAGATCGTCGCGGAAAATGTGCCCCATCCGGTCAGCAGCAGATAGATGATGACGGCGCGACCGAGGCGATAGGCCGCCTCGAGCGGCGAGATCGATTCGCGCCCGCTCAGGATCGAATAACCCCACCACACGATATAGAGGGTCAGCATGAGGGTGAAGACGTTGCCCATCGCATTGCCCAACTGCATATAGACGGTGCGGACGAAGTCCTCACCGATGTTGTCAATGCCACCCAGAATGCTTGCGGCGAGACCGTTCATGGATCCTCGTCAATGATGCTGGCGAACGGCGTTGAATTGACCGGTTTTAGCGCGCCGCACTCGTCCGTGCGGGCATACGCCAAAGGCCCGCACGGCGCTTTCCGTTCGCGATTTGCGCATCCAAACAGCACTGCGCCGAGCCCAATTACAGCGCATATGCGCAGCACTCGCCGCGACAAGCGCTCAGCCCCCGCTCTTGCCGAATTCCGCGAACGGATTGACGGTGCGCGGTGTCATCATCTTCTGCACCTGGCTCTGGCGAAGAAGGTCCCCCTTCAGCTTCTCATTCAGGGCCGCGACCGCGCCGTTCTGGACACCGATCAGTTCGTTGACGGCGCGCGCGTTTTCCAGCTGCATTCGGGTGTTCTGGTCCACCGATCCCTTGACGTCCTGTGACTGCCCGATCTGCCCACTCGCGGACTGGAGGGACTGTTGGCGCTGGGTGACGCCCTGCGAAGCCTGCGAGGTCAATGCGCTTAGCAGCGAGGCCACATTGACGCTGCCGCCATAGGCCGTGTTGACGGCGCTGGTCTCCTTCCCGGCAATCTGCTGGAGCTGCTTCACCAGCTGGAGCCCATTGATGACGGCGCCTGCGATTTTCTGGATTTCGGGCGAAAGGCCACCAAACGAAAGAGCCCCGCCGTTCAGGATCGATCCGAACGAGGGAGCCTGGGCAATCGACATGTTGCCGCCAAGACCCATTTGTCCGATCCCGAGCGAACCGTCACGACTGCCGCTGAGAGCCTGCAGGATCTCCTCGCTCTTTTTCAGGATATCCTTGTTCGAATCCATGATGGAGTTGGTGTTGTCCGCATTCTTGCGGGCGACATCGAGATTGGCGCCATCAATGACGGCAATCTGTGCGTGGGCCGTGCTTGCCCAAAGCGCCAGACTGGCCGCAATTGCGAATATCTTCATGTCAGCCTCCTATTGCTGTAGAGAATTGATCACGCTGGCAGCGCCGGCAGGATCACTGGTGATGATCATCGAGCGACTGTCGGCCGAGCTTGCCGCCGCGTTCTCAAGTGCGCATGGTAGCCACCGGCCGCGATCGATCCTCAACCGCTCCAATTCCGCGGGATCACAAGAGAACGGGTTTGGAGAGCCGCTGTTCGGCTGTTGCACCAGCTTGGACGACTGCGATGCCTGAACATTCTGCAACGATAGAAGTTGGGCCAGCAACGTCGTAAAATCCCCCGCCTGGGCGAGGTACTGGTTGGTGACATCGGCGTTGATCCCACGAGCCGACGAGTTCAGCTCCCACGCATCCTTGTATTCGGTCACCTGGCCAACGTTGCCCGCCAGCGCGTCGATTGCAGCATCGTTAGCGCCAATCTGCGATGAACTTGCATCAAGGCCGCCAGCCGCCTTGCTCACCGTGCCCATGGCCGCTTCCTGAGCCGTGCCGCCGGCGCCGTCGGCCGTTACGATCGAGAATGGTGGCGGCGCGGCGGCGGGAGCCTTGCCGCTCGATACATAGTCGTTGAAGTAGCCGTTCCAGCGGCCGACGCCGCCGGCCCATTGGTTCTGCTCGCCTGCGTTCGATCCGTTGTAGAAGGAGGCGAGACAGCTGTAATTTGTCGCCCCGCATTGCTTGACACCCATTCCGAGATACTTGACACCGCCTTCGACGTTCTGCTCGTTCACGTCGCGGTCAAGTCCCATGGACTTGCCTGTGCCCTTGGTCAGTTGCATCACGCCTTTGACGCCGGTGTGGCTCCCGGCGCATGTGTCGAAGCGCGATTCCTGATAGGCAACGGACAGCGCCAGGCCTTCCGGCACGCCATATTTTTGCGCATAGTAGCGGATCATCTTCACGTTGCCCGCGTCGCGCTGCAACGCTTCGGCAGGCGACCGGCGAAACATCTGTGAGCGGTATTTGTTTGAATAGGTGCAGACGACGCTTTTCTTCCTGTCGGTTTCATCCTTCTTGGCCTCATCCGACTTCGTGCTGTGCTGCTCGTCCTCTTGCCGCTTGTCGAGGTTCTGCCCGTCGATCACCGCAATCTGAGCGACAGCCACGGACATGCTGCCCGCCGTCGCGAGAGCCACGGCCAGACAAAAGCCGCTAAGCCGCTTCGTCATGCTCGTCCTCCCATCCGCAGAAGTACGGCAGCCACATTTCCGGCTCGTCGCCGAAGGTTTCCCGGAGCCGTGCGCATTCCTTGCTGTTGGCTTCGTTCGAGGACAAGACCTTGATGAGATCGGGCATTGCCGACAAATCGAGCTTCGCTACGATCGAGTCGCTGTCGTGCTTGACGAGGAAGGTGCGTGTTTCCTTCGCGGTTCGGCGCACGAACTCGAATTCCTTCGCTGTCAGCGAGAAGCGCTCCATGTAGGACTCTTTGCTCGCCTTGGGATTGGGGAAGAAAATGTTGGTCTTCGTTTGCTCGATCAGTGAGGACGAGATGGAGGAACTGACGACATCTTCCGCTGTCTGCGTGCCGAAGCCGACCACGCCGTTGCGGCGACGAATGGTCTTCAGCGTCTCATTGATGAAAGCAGCGAAAACCTCATCGTCCAGCAGCTTCCAGCCTTCATCGAGGAAGAGCATGATCGGCGAGCCGTCGATGATATCCTCAAGACGATGGAAGATGTAGAGCAACGCCGCCGAGCGCAGCTTTCGGTCGCCCAGGATCTTCGTCATGTCGAACCCGACAACGGGTTTCGAGAAATCGACCAGATCGACGGGATTGTTGAAAAGCCAGCCCTTGTCCTTCGGGTCGAGCCAGGGTTGTATCCGCGCCGCCAGATCATTCATGCCAGGCATGAGCGAGCCCCGCAGCACTTCCGGCAGCAGGTCGAAGGTCCGCTGTTCGCGCGGTATCTTGTAGATCATGTCGACGGCCGCGTTGATGACGCGCATCTCGGCCACATCAAGCGCGCCGCCTTCCGGCGTCAGAATGTAGAGGAGTAAATCTTCCAGGAAAGAACGGTTTTCCGCCGTGTCATCAAGCTGCAATGGCGCGAACCCGGTCGGCTGAGAGGGTTCCATCACCTCGTAACGACCGCCGAGCGCCCGAACGAAGATCTCGGCGCCGCGCATGTAGTCGAAATAGACACATCGCGGCCTCGGCATAATGCGCATGGCCTGCGCCATCAAGAAGGACAGCACCACGGTCTTGCCCGAACCGGTCGGGCCGAATACCGTGAAGTGCCCGACATCGTGTACGTGGAAATTGAAATAGTAGGCTGTCTGGCTGGTCGTCTCGAGCAAGGCGATGGGCCGTTTCCAATGCAGCCGCTCACGTTGGCCGGACGGGAAATTGTGTCCTGAAAAAAGGCCGGCGAAATTCAGCGACGAAATCAACGCACGTCGCGCGATGTAGCTGAAATTTCCCGGCAACTGCGCCCAGAAGGCCAGTTCCGTGTTCAGTGTCTCGCGGACCGGCACGATCGACATGCGCGAAAGTTCGGCCGTGATGTCGGATAGCGCACGATTGAGACCAGTCATGTCCGGCGCCAATGCCATGACACTCATGTGATGTTGTCCGAATACGACTTCGCCGCCAGCCAGCTTGTCGGCACCGTCGTGGACGGAGACCTCGACCGTCGTGCCCGCCTCGTCGGAACCCTCGACCTGGTTGGCGATAGTGTTGATCCTGCGCATCGCCGTGACACGGTCTTCGATCGCGAAACTTTGCGTCAGGACAAACTCATGCGGCAGTCGCAACAGACCGTCCAAAGAGCCCGGCGCGGTGAACGGCGGATATTCCTTGATTGACACCATGGCGCCGAGCTTGGCTTGGTCCGGACCGCGAAGTTCCAGCGCCGACTTGCCGAAAAACAGCTGCCGCGTCGCCAGCACATCGCCAAGGGACATGCGCGGCAAAGGCATTTCCACGTCGCCACCACCGGCGAGGATTTTCGCCAGAAATTCGGCGGGCTCGGAAAAGAAGCTGTCGCGGCGCTTCACCACTCCGAGAAGACGTCCCCCATATGCGCTGAAATCCTTGACCATGCCGTCGAGGATGTCATGCAGTTCGGCTATTGCCTCTTCGCGGGTTTCTTCGCCAGCGGTGCTGATACGGAATGCATTGAGCGCCTTGTCCACCCAGCCGACCCGGCCGACCATCGGGCGCCGTATGACCGTCAGATACGCCTCGTTGACGAAGAGGTTTTTCGAGCCAAGCTCGTCCATGTAGCGGGCGTCGAGCTCGGCCACGAAAGGATTGTCAAAGTCGCCATCGATCTCCGGTGTCACGTGGCGGCGGATGATCGTTGTGTAGACCGCAAAGCGAGAGGTCGACAGGTTGCGGAAGGTGGTGTTGCGGTTGAACATTCGGCTGTTCAATTCGGCCTGATCCATCGTCTGGAAGGGCAGGCCGCTCAGCTGGATGACGCCAACCAGAAAGCCGCTCTTCGTCACGATCAGATTGTCATCGACATGGCGAAGGTAGGGGATGTGCATCGCAGCCGGCTTTTCGCGGCGGCGCTCACGGCCAAACTTCAGCTCTGCATCGAGGCTCATGGCGAATAGCTCCTCGCCCCCCAGAAAGTGAGATTCGCCACCGCTCCGCGTTTGGAGACGCGCCGCTCGAAAATATGAAAGATGTAGGGATCGCGCTGGCACAGATATGCGCTGACCAGATGCACCACGCCGAACACGCCAAGACCGAGCATGAAGCTGCTCGTGGCGATGAAGCCGATCACCGCCAGGATGCCGTTCAGTGCAAAAACTTCATATCGCACCCCCCATTTCATCGGGGGGCGTGTTAGGGGCAGGCTGACCGGTTCGACATAGACTTCCTCGTCGTCCATGGCTCAGCTGCCTCCAGCCGTCGCGCGAACCGCGTCCACCAGCTGGGCGGCGCCGAAGATCAGAGCGATGCCGATGATGATGGAAAAGGCCATCATCCACGCCAGCCGGCCTGTCATGGCGAGGAAGCCGAGAAAACAGACCGCAATGATGGCGAATGAGCGCGCTATGTTGCCCTGCAGAACGCCGACGAACCATTCCAGCACGTTTTCGACGGGGGCCGCCGACTGGGCGTACGCGGTGGCTGGCGCGAGCGCTATTCCGACCGCCGAGGCCAAGGCCAGTTTCAGGGCAAATTTGCCCGCTTTCCTGTATTCCACCCTTGGCTCCTTTCAGTTGCCGAAATCCATGACATGACCATCCTGCCAAGCGTCCTCGCTTGCTGGCGGAGCGGCCGCCAGCATTTCGGATTTGGTCAGGGCGGACTTCTTCACGACACCGCCGAACTTCCAGCGGTTCAGTATCTTCACGATGTATTCAGCCGTCTCCGGATTCACCGGAATGCCCTGCGCCTTGTAGACGCTGTTGGGTCCGGCGTTATAAGCCGCCAGCATCAGCAGCGGATCCTGGAACTCGTCATAGAGGGACTTCAGATAGCGCAGGCCAGCCCGAACATTCGCCTGCGTGTCGCAACGGTCGCTCACGCCGAGACCGGCCGCCGTTCCCGGCATCAACTGCATGATCCCAAGGGCTCCGGCCTTGGACGGACCCTGATTGGCGCCGAGATCGCTTTCAGCCCATGCGATCGCCTCGGCCAGATCGGCGTCGAAGCCTTCGTCCAGCGCGACTGAACGCACAAGTTCGGCGACATCAGTACGGTTTCCGGTCTTGCACGCCCCAGGCCTCTGCGCCCCGACTGAGGTAAGGGCTTGCGCCGGCGTTGCAAAAGCGACCGCGACGCGGTCTGATGCCAGATCCCGGCCGTGCGCTTCCAAGGGCATCGTAGCGGCACACAGAGTGAGCAGAAGAGCTGTTCGAGTGTTCATACTGTCGCCAAAATTTAACACTTTACTATGGCTACACGCAGCCCTAGTAAAGTGTCAACACCATATGCACCGCAGGGACGGATTTCGATGAAACAGATTGCCCTTTGCACGGCTTTGCTGCTCCAGGGCAGCGCGGCTTATGCTGCCGGCTCCGACGCTCCAAATGCCTTCGCGCAGCCGTCGGAACACTACCTGCTCCAGTTTGCCAAGCCGGGCGAGAAGGTGTTCGTCTATGAGCGCTACGATGCGAAAGGCGCGCTCTTTCAGCGCGACGCGGCGACCCTCAGTTCGCCGGTTAAGGCGTCGTCGGCGACCGAGCGCGTCATCAATGGCGTGGCCTATCGACTGCGCGGCCTCGCGGCCTGCCCAAATCCAAAGATTACCTACAAGACGCAGGCGTGGGACTGCACGAAGGCTGCGCAGGACTATGAAGAAGGAATCTACAACCATCGTGCTTCTGTCGTGCTTTGCAGAACGCTCGTGCTGCAGAGCAGGAAGGGGGAACCCGACGCCGTGTCGTGTTTTTCTCTCGTGGGTGCGGGCAATACAAACGACCCGTACAACGTCGCCTACGATGATGACGAAATGGTTTTCTTCGGCATGGCCGCAATCGGACGCAACAAGGACGGCAAGTCGCTGCGCCCCGATCTGGAGCACTCCGCCGACCTCGGTGGACAGTTCCAGGAATGAAACAGGCGCGCTTTGCAGTGCTGGCCGCTTTTGGTTTGTGCGCATCGGCACAGGCCCAGGATGCATCCGAATCTGCTGCGCAAACGCCCTTCGCGGTATCGAAATCGGCTCAACTACTGACCGGAGATACCTGGCGTGACGGCGACCATCTTTTCCGCCTCTATGGCGTGCAGTCATGTCTTCGCGGCACGTCGGCTGAACAGCCAAATGGGAACAAACTCGATTGCGGGAACATCTCGCTGGCGCATCTGGCAGCACTGTTCGATAGCGCGGCGGTGACATGCCAGCCAATCGGCTATGCCCTCGACAAGGCGGCCTTTGTCGTCTGCGGTGCGCAGCTGAATGGCGACACAATCGACGTCGGTACCGCGCTCATAGCGACCGGATACGCGTTTGCCGCAACGACAGCAAAGGGCAAAGCCGTCAATGAGAACTACCTCGTTGCGGAAATCAACGCTAAGATGAAACGTGCAGGTTTGTGGGGCACGACGTTTCAGCATCCTGTTCAGCTGCTGCTAAATAAGCGGTAGGAGAGACAACAATGAAGCACGACGATGAGGCGCACAAATATTACTATCCCGTGGAAGGACGCACCGAAGGCGCCATCGGCGATGCTATCGCATTCATCGCGATCATCTTGGTGCCGGCGGGGCTCTATGCGGCCTGGAACACCGTGGCTGCATGGATTTCAGCACTCTTCTCCTAGGACCGGAGTTTCGCGAAGGAACCGAGCAACGCGCGAAAATCGTCGACATCAACCTCGCACCAGTCATGAGCCGTCAGCCGTTCAAAGTAAGCAGCCTTCATTTTCATTTCCTCGATAGTGGCTACTGGAGCAATGGCAGCACGCCTTCGCACCGCGGCCTCTTCCGCCATGACCGCGTCCAGTCTCTGACCCAGCAAGATAGCATCCGTACCCTCTGCCTCCATCGCACGCTTGCCGATACGTTCAAGTTCAGCGACGCTCTGACGATGTTCCGCAATCAGTTTCGTGACGTCTTCAGCCGCTGCCATCACTCCGTTGCGACAGACCAATTGAATAGGCATTGACCGGCTCCTCGCGCATGACAATTCGTAAATGATACCTGGGCAGGCGAGAAAAATAGGGGGTTCATCCCTCTGTTTCTCAGGCTCCTGACCCGTAGCTTCCCCTACTTTCACTCATGCGGTCACACTCCGCCGCTGCCACCAGACAAAACGTTTCAGATTGTAGGCGTGCCGGCCAAATCGAGTTGATAAAAACGTTGATTGAGGACGAAGGCACGATAGGATACGAAGCCTGGCGAAACGGAACGAAACTAGAGCCTATAAGTTGTTGTTTAGGAACGGAAAATTATTTCTCCCTCCGCCTAACGATGGGAGTGATTTCAAAGAATTGTTCAAACGACTGGCGGCGGCGGGTGCGGGTCGACTGTTGGGCAAAGACGGGTTTCCTGCAGGCCCATGGACGCCCGAGCTCCTTGCAGAGGCGATTTCACAGATTGATGCTAACCGGGTTGGGGTCGATCTGCGAACGGTGCAGCTTTGGTTTCAAGAGAACGACAAGGGAATTAGCACTGCCAACATTCGTTGGCTGGCGAGGGTTTTTGGATGCGATGATCCGGCCGCAACTAGCGAATGGCAGATGGAGCTTAGCGCGGCCCAATCGCGGTTATCGGCCAAGAGACGAGAATGGAAGAGAGCCGGAAGCAGCGTTGCACAAGAGATTCCAGATACGGCACAGGCTACGACCTTCGATGATGAGACAGACTCCCCGGCAGAGCCGACACGGGATACTGACGCCAAGGGGCCGAGCCAGCATTTCAGTTTGGCGAGGAAATCGGAGGCGTTTTTTAGTCACGGATCTCCCCTGAATTTACCGGCGTCGGTGTTTGCCGGCATGACCGCCCTCGGCTTCTTGTCGTACATCATTGGTATCCACAACGTCACCTACGAGCGAGCGGACGGGCTCGTTAAGCAGGTTGGATTCCTTTGGGCCGCAAATTGGACACTCGACTTTATGGTGTTCTTACCGCTGTTTTTCTTCTTCGTTATTGAGTTGCTGGACTTCTGGAAAAGTGAGGGGCGCAGAAAGCTCGCAGCGCAGGGCGATCAGGCGGAAAGCGACGACGCTTGGTTACGCAACGTTGACGCTTCCTCCTACACATATTGGTCGGTTTTTTTGATTTGCTTGCTGTTCGCGGGTCTTTTTCAATGGATCGGCGTGTCCTTGATCCCGTTGATGAAGGGCGGTGGCAACTATGCCATGGATTGGGGAAAAATAGCTCTTGTGCGTCCTGAGGTCATATCTGTCCCTGAAACAGTCATCTTTACGGGGGTCGCTTACCTATACATGTGTCTGGTGTTTTATCTTTTCTTCGCCGGCCTCATTTTGCTCTATACGGTTGTTCATGATCTTTGGAGAATTGGAGACGGATTGAAGAAGCTGCCGCATGTTGAACATCAGCAAGAGCTCAATGATGCCGGCCTCAGAGTGATGCGTGGGGTTTTTCGGTGTACTGTTTTGGGGGTTCTGGTCGCCATATGGATGAAGGTCCAAAGCTCTTATCTGGCATCCGGTGGTGAGAATATTGTGGCATGGCTGGTCGGCGATATGTCCTCGATCTTCCAAGGTCGCGTTGATGTCAGCACCGGGTACCGCTATCGTATGCCGACCCATTACAGTAGCCTTCTTATCGTTATTTCGACCTGTTTTGTATTTCTGTACGGCTCCATCCGATTAGGTGTCGGAGGTCGATTTCATGCGCCTTTGTGGAAGATGTCAGCGGTCGTGGCGTTACTTGTTGTCAGCTACTTGCTGATCGACGCGTTTGCCGGCTTTTCGACCCTTCTGGCCATTTCAGTGCTAGTCGCACTATACGGCCTATTCGATCCAGGATTAGGCCGCCGGTGAGCGAGCGAGTAAGGAAACAATCAGAGTGTTTCATAGTTGGCTAGATCGTTGGGACGAACGCCGGGCCCTTCGCGGTGAGGAAGGGAAGAAACCAACGGATTTCGTCCTTGACGCGGAACGCGCCTTTCCAGGTGCGAAGAAGATAACGAGTATCGAGGAATTCTGTGCCCTTGCGGACCAAGCCGTGGCTGATCCAGCCTTTTTCGATGGCCCGAATGTGAGTGATCAGGGGTTTGAAAAGCTAGATGGGTGGCTCAAATTTCCATCCGACATTTCTACTGATATCGAACAGAACAATGTCGTCTCGGCGAAAATCACAGAAAGCGGGTCGTTAGATCAGGCGATGGTGATTTTTCACCATTGGAATGCAAGCTCTCGGAATGGTCAAATTGCCAACTTTTTCTCGCAGCGTGGCATCACGGTTGTCGAGATTGCTATGCCTTATCACTTCGAGCGCAGCCGTCCCGGCTCGATGCACGCCGACTATATGCTTAGCCCTAATCTCGGTCGAACGATCCAATCGGTAAGGCAGGCAGTGTTGGATGGGCGAAAACTCATACGTTGGTTGAAGATCGAAGGCTATCGAGAGATTTCGGTTCTCGGTATGAGCTTAGGCTCCTGGGTTGCGGGGTTGCTCGCGGCGTACGACTCGGCTGTGTCAAAAGCATCGTTGTTTCTGACGGCGGGGAGTCTAGCGGATATGGTTTGGACGGGTCGCGCAACACGAGTAATACGTGCTAGCCTGGAGCCTGAGATTGAGCTGACCGATCTCAGGAGGGCCTGGGGTCCACTTAACTTGGAGAATTACGCACGTAGTTTGGCACGGCCTGATCTCGATCTTCACGTTGTGTTGGCTAAGAGAGACAAAGTGGTGTTGCCAGAGCTATCGAAGAGCTTCATGCAGAAGCTGAAGGACGCCGGAGCTAGGCCAAATATTTTGGAATTAAACTGTGGTCATTATTCGCTCGCCATGCCGCCATACATTTTGTTGGCCGGGTTGAGCTTGAAGCGGTTTCTGTCGTGTGCTGACAAGTTGGCCCGGCGAGCATGAGTTTGCCGTTGGCCGGTCAGTTCACCAGGAAAAATCTCTGATAGGCATCACGACACGAAAGTGATGAATCTGGGTCGCCCCCTACCGGAACCGCCCCCGGAAGTGGCCGACAACGGCGCGGGCATGACACCGGCTTGTTGAAAAGGCCACGGCGCCGGCACAGTCGCCAAAGTCCCTTATGATCGCCGCCGCTGCAACAGGCTCACAGCGGACGATGACAGCAGCGGCCCGACAGCCGCGGCGGAGAGCGCGAGTCAGCCGCCGGGCTTGACCAGGGGCATATGGGCGGCGCCGGCTGGGCGAATAATAGGCCCTTTAGCAACACTCGTGGAGGCTAGGTGTCGGCTCTGCCAAACGCGATCTTTTCAGAAAAGAGGAAGGTCGCTGGATCAAGTTTCAACGCCTTGGCGATCGCGGCTATGGTGTCCACGCTGATGTTGCCGCTCGCGCGTTCGAGTTTCGTGTATGTCGCCTCCGCCACGCCGATGAGCTCAGCCATCTCATAGCGGTGCAAAGTACGTCGTTGTCGCTCAATATCGATGATGTGGGCCAGCCTCTTGCGGATCGCATTGTCGTCCAACCGATGCGCCCACTCCGGAACTTTCTTACCGCCGGCAAGCAGTCCTGCAAAAGACACTTGCAAGCCGTTTGCCATGATCTGCAGCGTCGTCAATGTGACATTATTTTTCTGACGCACTGTCTGAATGTAGGTTCGATAGGCCAGTTTTTCGCCCTCGGCGGTCCGAAACAGTTCGGCCATGTGCATATGGGATAGGCCGCGTCTGGCTCTCTCCCGCTCAAGCGTCAGTGCAATGTTGGCGCGCAACGGGTTATTGACCACGCCTCCGTCGTCTCGTTTCATAAATCGATGTAGTCGCACAAACCTGCCTTTTCGACCTGTCCTTTTTCGCGCGGATCATCCATAGTAAACTGTCAAATCTGCAGCGAGGAAAAGGCTATGACCATACTCAAATTCCTACTAGGGGGTGCCGTCGCCATCGCGGGCGCCGCAGCTCTTCCATCCCAATCAAAAGCGTCGGAATGGGGCTGTCAGGTTCTCCTATGTCTTTCCGGCGATTGGCAAGGCACCCCCTCGTGCCACCCGCCAATTTACAAGTTGATTGCGGCGATGGAAGCCCCGGGTTTTAATTGGCCGACCTGTCCGCAAGCCAACTCAAGCGCGGCGAGATATGAGAAGTATGAGGATTGTCCGTCTGGCTGGCAAGCAGTTGACAGCTCCGAATCCGATCGGCCGGGCTTAGGTCAAGAACGGAACGTCTGCCGCATCGCGGCCGATAGGCTCTCCCTGCACGTTGTTTTCAAAAACAACGCCCTCGGCGGGCATCATGGAGACGGATCACGTCCGGTCCAAATCGAAATCGACGGTAAGGTGGTTGCGGCAACAATCCAGACCGCCGGAAACGATCGAGGGCATTCCCTTGGTAATGGCCCCACCTACTACACCATCCCTCGACCGATGCGCGGAAAGCCCTGGTTCATCGAGTATGATGACGCGAACGGCGTGCGCCAGAAAAGCTGGTTCACTCTCAACATCCCATGAGCCAGGCGATCACGCAGGACGAGGTGCTACGACGGTGACAATTTCAGGGAGGTTTGAAGTGTTCAAGGCGCTTCTCCTGTCCGCTGTGATTATGAACACAGGCACAGTGTTGGCGGCAGCTGGTCAGAGCGACAAGCCGCGAGCAAACGTAGACAACCCTATGTGGCCGGCTTCACTGAAATGGGACTGCAAGACCGCAGCCAAAATCGTGTGCGAGCGCGATGGCAGTTGTTCGGCGGCTGAGGACCACACTGGATTTGTGCTGAACTACGGCAGCAACGAAGCTGAGTTTCCGGCCAGCAATGTCAGGATCAAACGCCACTATCAACAGACCGTGCAGGGGAGCCCTTTGCAGCAGGAAGTTAAAGTTGAATTGGCCGACAATCGCGTTCTTTGGCTGACGGCCGTGGATGCCAGCCGCACTTATTCGCAGGCGTGGGTCGGCGCACTGAGCGAGTTGAAGGGTGGCGCGGTACTCATGGAATCCGAGGGCGTCTATTGCATGCCGGACAAGTGAGTGCGCCGGGAGGGGAGGCGAGCGAAGGCCGATATCGTCTCACCTGGGGCGCCGGCCCCGGCGCTTCAGAAGAGTTCATAGTCTCCCACCCAGTCTTAATCAGACAGTGAGGTGACGTTGATAACATCGATCTGTCGAAGAATAAGTCGTACTGTTACAACAATGAAGGTTTGTCATTAGATTACAACCGACAAGACTAGCAGAACGGGCCATTAAAGCAGTTAATTAGTAAGGAATACTAACATTTACTGATAGAAGTCGCATAATCTATCTTATGGAACTTGCTAAGCGAGATCGTCGGGCAGATTTTCACATTGCGCCACGTTGAACACGATGAAGCGCTTCAGGAACGGTATGGCCTGTGCCGCCTCGCCGGTTTCCCGCGCGCGAGTCTTCTCGTCGTCAGGGATGAAGCGATCGGCATAGACGACGGTGGTCCCGTGTTCGCCCTTGCGGACATGGCCGCCCAGCGATAGCGCCTGGCGAAAGGTCAGCCAGCTCTGGACGGGAAAGCCATGCTCGATGACCGCACCCCACAGGATCAGCACGTTGATCCCGGAATAGGCGCGGCGGGTCGCGGCATTGGCCGGCATAGCGAGGGGCACTTGCGCCGCCGCCGTGCTCCAGGGCTGCACCCAGGGAAATCGCCCAGCCTCCAGCTCGGCGATGATCTTATTGGTGATGTCGTCATAGAGGCTTGCCCGGTCGGCGCCGGCGCGAGCGTAACGTCTGGACATCGCGGTTCTCCGCGGCGGGCGCCGAAGGGCCTCCTCCAGCCCTCAACCCGTCACGGCAACCGGTTCGTACTCTCACTCTAGACGGCTTTGCGGGGGTCTCCCACAGGCGAATTTGGGGCAAAGGCGGTCCGCGCCAAATCGGCAAATGTCGCTGACCATCTCGGTATGGTTGTTGCTACCGGACTGCGCGGCGGATGCGGTCGGTAAGCGTTTGTTCGACGTCGAAATAGCCCTCCCAGGCTTCCGGCAGCTGAGCGCGCGCGGCGGCGGCGAAAACATCGAAACAGTTGGCGCTTTCGCAGGATGGCAACTCCTCCCAGCTGACGGGCACCGCGCACCCCGCCCCGGCGCGTGCCCGAGTGGACCAGGGACAGATTGCAGTGGAGCCCTGGCCGTTGCGTAGGTAATCGAGAAACATTCGGCCCTTGCGCTTGGCCTTGCTCATGTTGGCGACGAAGCGCGACGGATCTGTACGGGCCAGCAGTTCGGCGAAGTCTTGGCAGAAGCTCTTGACCTCGTCCCAGTCTGCCTCCGGGACGAGCGGCACGACCACATGAACGCCCTTGCCGCCGGACAGCAACGGCCACGACTGCAGTCCAAGCGCTTCCAGGATGCCCCGAATGTCGAGGGCTGCCTGCTTGACGGCAGTGAAGCCCAAGCCCTCGTCGGGGTCGATGTCGAAGATCATGCGGTGTGGCAGATCCGGCTGCTGGCGCAGGCTTCCCCAGATGTGGAATTCGAGCACGTTCATCTGGACGCCTGCGATCAGCCCAGCCAGGTCATCGATCCACAAAATCCGGCTTTCCTTCCCGGACATCTTCTCCAACTGGCCGTCATGGATGGCCTTGGGCATGCCTGGCAGTCTGTGTTTCTGAAAAAAGGTCTGTTGCAGGTCGCCGTCGGTATCGCGCACCAGTGATAGCGGCCGATCCTGGATGTGCGGCAGCATCTTCTCGGCGACCACGGCATAGTAGGCGGCGAGCGTGGCCTTGGTTACCTTGGTCCCCGGATACATTACCTTGTCCGGATGCGTCAGCTTGACGCCGACAGCAGCGGCGATCTCCTTGCCGATTCCCGGATCGAGATAGGCGGAGCCAAGAGTTGCCGGCGTCTTCGGCATTTCCATCACCACCTGGTCGGCTGGCTTGTCTTCCCGCATGCCCTTAAAGCTTGGATGCCGCAAGCTGCCGTCCGATGTCACTTCGGCATAGGTGACCTCGGCAACAAGCTCGGGCCTCACCCATCGGGCACGGCGGGCAATGTCTCGCGGAACGGAGGCGAAAGCCGGTTTCTCAACACGGCGTGTCTCGAGCTTCGGGAGGATGTCCTTGCGCATCGCCGCGGTGAACCCCGTGCCGACGCGGCCGCGATAGATGAGCTTGCCATTGTCGTAAGTGCCGAGGATTAGCGAGGCCATGCCATGTCCTGTGTCACTTGGTCGATAGCCGCCGACGACGAATTCCTGTCGCTTCGTGCACTTGATCTTGAGCCAACTCCCGGTGCGTTCGCCGACGTAGGAGCTGCCGGCACGCTTGGCGATGATGCCTTCGTGGCCGCCCTCGCACATGGCGTCGAACACCCTTTTGCCTTGGTCGACGATGTGGCTGGAGAATTGCAGGCTGTCGTCAGGGCGGCGCGCGCCCAGCAGCGACTCAAGCCGCGCCTTGCGCTCGAGGAGCGGCTGGTTCGACAGATCTTCGCCATCGGATTCAAGCAGATCGAAGGCGTAGAACTTGAGGGGCATACCCGCGGCAATGCCGGTTTTCAGCATGGAGAAGTTCGTGCGGCCCTGGCTGTCGATCGCGACGATCTCGCCATCGATCAGCACCGCGCCTTTGGTCAGTCTCTGAAGCGGCGGCAGGATGACCTTGAACTGTCGGGTCCAGTCGTGGCCATTGCGGGTATAGACGACGACGTTCGAGCCGGAGATGGCGACTTGGGCACGATAGCCGTCGAACTTCATCTCGAAGAGCCAATCCCCGCCCGCCGGTATGTGGTCTGTCAATGTGCAGAGCTGGAACGACCGAAACCCGGGCAGCGGATATGTAGGGATAGATTCTGAGTCTCTGCGCCGTGTGCGCCTTTTGCTGAGAGTGCCATCTACAACCGACATGCGGAACTCGGATACATAGTTCATTCAATACCCTGCCCCGGATTCGGTTCCATGCCCAAGCATCTCCGCGCCGGCGACCGCCGGCGCTCACAGGAAGAACGGCGTATAAGCCGCAGTCCTGCGCGCGTCCGTAAAACGGGCGATTGTCGCGCGCAGGACGTAGGAAATTCGCCCCCGCCGCGGGCGGTGAACGGGACAGCCGTAGGAGCGTCAGCATAGCGCCGGCCGCAGGACGGGACGCGGGACCGACTGTCCCCGTCCGCGGCGGTCCGTGTGGATCTCGGCAGCAGGCGTTGGCTCCCTGTTACGCCCACAAGGCGGCGTCAACAGCCATCAACGATCGGCTGTGATCAAAGCGCGTCAGTACTCGATGCGCATAGAAGGCGTAGAGGCGCGCGTCGATACCAAGCTGATCCGCAGAGGCAGTTCAATAAAGACGGCGTCCGTCCGGAGTGGACGAATTCACTTGGAAGGAGCGTCGGTAATGCATTGGGCTGGTGTTGAAGCGGGCCCGAAAAGCTCGGAAATATGTCGCGGAAGACATAAATCCGCTTGCTAATCCGGTTTCCCGCACGCTTAGCGTGCTATAAAGAAGCAATTCCTTAGCGCGCTGCAGTCGAAACGTAATGTAGTAGTTCTTTGGACTTGCTTTTAAATGCTTCCTGAATAAATGCTGAAGCTCTCTTTGGGAAATTCTGCATTCATTCGCCATGGCTTGGATCGACAGCGGATCCTCGATGTTGTCTTGCATCAGTTTCTGCGCACAAAGAAGAACAGGATTTGAATGCCAAGCGTTGCCATTTATGATTTGACGTTGTTGACCTGTCTCGCTTTTGACTGACGGGTAAATCATCTCGTTTGCGACAACATCCCGCAAAACCCTGCCGCAAAAACGATCCAGCATGAAGAGCGCATAGTCCAGGCAGGCGGCCTGGCCCGCGCAGGTCGACCGGTTTCGATCTACGACAAACAGCTGTTCGACGATCTCCGTTTCGGGATATAGCTCCTTGAACGACGCCAACGTGCTCCAATGGCCCGTGGCCTTGAAACCATTGAGCAGCCCCGCTTCCGCGAGAAGCAGCCCACCAGCGTCCAATCCGCAAAGATGGGCGCCAGCAGATGCCTGCCTCCGGAGCCATCGAAAAAGCGAGGCTTTGCCTTGTCCGCCCCAGGCATACGAGGAGTACAGAAGCACAAGGTCGTAAGTTGTCGGCGCGTCGATCGTAGCTGTAGCGGGAATCGAGATGTCGAGATTGGTGTTGGTGCACTGGCCGTCGATAGAAACAAATTCGATCGTGAAAAGGCGCGATTTGCTCATCCGGTTGGCGGCGCGAAACGGCTCTATCGCCAGAAGCGTGGCGTAAAGCGACGGCTCAATGCAGACGACCGCTATGCTGTGCTGGGCGTCAAAGGGCGACGTTCGATTCCGTTTCTGTTCCATCCAACGGTGCTCGTATCCAAACGTCCCTAATGCTGACCAGCGTGCCATGGTTTAAGGGGGACTAGCGATAAGCGCAATCCTTGCGTAATGCGCTATCGGCCTTCGTCTGCGAGCTGGCGCTGCCAGGTCCCCATCGCGCCCGCCGCTCCAATGAGGCCGTAGCGTCTCTTGGAAACGTGACCTTGACCTATTCGTTGGAAGCCCTCCATCCATCACGACCATATCGTGCTTCAGGATCTTGGACTTGATTGATGGGGAACACTTCAACGGCGCAACTTGGGCGAATTGGAAGACCAAGTTCACCAGGCGGTCGCCACCCGAACCGTATCCGACGGCTTTGGCCACTCTGATCGCCCGCCGAGCGGAGCACATTGATAAAAAGGGAGAGCGCGGACTTGAGGATTGGTAGCGGCGCAAACCTTGTGGCCATTACCATTGGCACAGCTATTGCGCCCTTCTCCGACCGCGATTCCGTCTTTAGGTGTTTCACGTCCTTCGAAGCTCCATTGATCGACAGGGCTAAGACCCTGGCTGCGCCGTTCATCCTCAATCGGCATCCCGACTGCGTCAAGCGTTGAAGGCCGAGGAAAGCCTAGCCTTACCGCCAGACCGCCTATCAGGCGCGGTCGGCTCGAACAGGATTGCGGTAAACGCAATGTTGTTGGCGCAAAGCGATATGCATGGGCTGCAATTCGCTGGCAAGCTACTGAAGGGCTGCGCCTAGAACCGCGCTACGCGCTCAGTGACGAGCCCAGGATGCGATGGGAGATGACAATTCGCATCACTTCACTGCCAGTGCGTTAAACATAGACATGCACGATGATATATCATATCAAGGGCTAATAATGCCGGAAGACGTAACAATGGGAGTTGCTACAATGATGGTTATGCAGAACAGCGGTGCCCACGCGGCTCGCATCCTTCGGAGAAATACGCTCGCTCTCTCGCTGGCGGGTGCGGCGATGCTGATGCCCTTCGGTGTTGGCGCGAGCCAAGCGCAAGACAAGCCACTGGTGGTCGCGCGCGATATGGATATCAATTCCTTGGATCCCGGGCGGGCGTGGTGCGACACTTGCCAGATCTATTTGACGTCCACTTATGCGCGCCTTGTGAATCTCGACAAGGATAACAAGACGATCGTGCCGATGTTGGCGGATAGCTGGACAGTCAATGCCGACCAGACCCGTTTCACGTTCAAGCTCAATCCGAAGGCGGTCTTTTCCGATGGCTCGCCGGTGGAAGCGAAGGACATAAAATGGACGCTGGAGCGATTCAAAAACGTCAAAGGCAACGCCTCATATCTTGTGGATCCGATAAAATCGATCGAAACGCCGGACGCGCAGACCGTCGTCATTGATCTCAACGCGCCAAACTCGGAGTTCCTGAGCGTTCTGTCCGCGCCTTTTCTGTCCATCCTCAATTCCAAGCTCGTTGCGGAACACGGTGGCGACGCCGGACCAGACGCTGCTACCAAGGACACTGCGGAGCAATGGCTGCTCGCCAACTCCGCAGGCGCGGGTCCGTTCGTCCTCGCGTCATATAGCCCGAACCACGAGGTACGGCTGAAGCGCAACGACAAGTTCTGGGGCACGCCGGCCGCTCTCTCCGAGATCATCCTCCAGCAATCGAAGGGTGGCGTGAGCCAACTTCAGCTCTTGGAGGGCGGTAGCGCTGACATCGCGATGCAAGTGGACCCGACCACGGCCAAGGGCATAACCAATCCGGACATCGTCGTTGATGCCCAGCCCTCGCTTAACATGGTCTATGTCGCTCTTTCTCCCGGGGCCAAAAATCTGTCCAATCCGCTGGGAAGCAAAGTTCGCGAAGCGATCGCCCACGCGATCGACTATGATGGAATCATCGATTTGACCCTTGACGGCAAGGGCCGCCGCCTTGCGACTGCCATTCCGGAAGGCTTCCCCGGAACCGGCGGTGCGGAACCCATCTCCTACGATGTGGAGAAGGCAAAGGCGCTCATGAAGGAGGCGGGTGCCGAGGACGGGTTCACCATCGATACCGCGTTTCCAAACGTCAACACATACGGTGTCGACTACAGCTTGATGATGCAGAAGATCCAGCAGGATCTTTCGGAAATAAAGGTTCAGCTCAACCTGGAGCCAATCGAGTTCACCGTCTGGCGCGAGCGTATAAACGGAGACGGGATCCCGTTCACGGCGGTTTTCTATGCACCCGATTATTTCGGGACCGCGCAATATATCCAGTATTTTTCGATGATGAAGGATACCGCTTGGTACAAGCGGGCTGGCGCGGGTAAAGATCCGAAACTCGCCAGGCCCGAAGCCGCGGAGCTGTTGCAGAAGGCTCTCGCCACGAGTGGAGCTGAAAGTGACGGCTATTTCCGCAAACTTGCCGTCGGAATGGCCGAGGATCATATCATCCTTCCGATCGTTAGCCCCGACAACATCTTCGTCTACAAGAAGGGCCTGTCGGGACTTCGTTTCAGCGCTTGCTGCAACATGGTTTTGTCCGAAATTTCCTGGAAATAGAGCCGACCTTTTCTAACGAAACAGAACCGATGCCGGAGAGTGTATCTCCGGCATCCGGGTATTTTTCCCTTAAAAGAGGTATTTATTATCATGCCAACGGAGTTTGATCGCGACGTCGTGGTCATCGGCGCCGGTCTGTCGGGTCTCAATGCCGCGACCCTGTTGAAGGAAGCCGGCCTTTCGGTGATCGTGGTCGAGGCGCGCAATCGCGTGGGAGGACTCACATATTCTCCGACAAGCGCGGCCTATGGAGGGCGCGTTGATCTTGGCGGACAGTGGGTATCGCCCAAGCATGGACGCATCAACAAGCTGATTGAGAAGTACACGGTTCCGTTGATCAAGCAGTTCGTGACGGGGCAGCGGGTTTGTCTGCACGGCGAGGACGCGTTTGTCGGGGCAATGGGGACGGTTCCCGGTCTCACTGACGATGAGCAGACCGCGTATAAAAACGCCTTCGGAAAATTATACGAGGCCATGGACCGGATTGCGGCCAACCCATGGGAGAGCGCCGATGCCGATCAACTGGATTCCATCACTTACGCGACCTGGGTAAACAGCGTGTGCGAGCCAGGACGGGTTCGCGGGGCAATGACGCGCATCCCGGGAGCCTATTATGGAGCGCTGGCTGAGGAGATCTCCGCCCTTGAGTTGCTCCAGAAGCTGAAGTCTTGTGGCGGGCCTATCTTTATGTCGTCTACCGAGGGCGGCGGCCAGTCAGCCCATATGATGGGAACCCAGATCGCATCGGAGGGAATGGCGCGCGATCTTGGTGACGACATCGTGCTTTCGGCTCCCGTGCGAACCGTGGATTGGACAGCGAAAGGTGCGAAGGTTCACTCGGAAGCCGGCGTGTGGCGGGCCCGCTATGTCGTCTTCGCCACCTCGCCGACCATGATCAACCAGATACGCTTCACGCCCCAACTGCCGTCAAAACGCAGAATGCTGCATCAGCGCTTCCCCAACGGGCGCAACACCAAAGCGGTCATCGTCTACGACAGGCCATTTTGGCGTGACCGCAACCTCAATGGCAACGTCATCTCCACCGATGGGTCTCTCACCGCGGCGTACGACCTTGGGGACGAAGAGGCGCGCAAGGGAATCCTGATCACACTGTTCACCGGACTTCCCGCTTATCGTGTCGACAATCTCGCGCCTGCGCAGCGAAAGGCTCGCGTTCTCCAGCTGCTGACGCAGGCGCTGGGACCGGAAGCGCAAGACCCGGTCGAGTATATGGAACGGGTTTGGGCGGATGAAGAATGGTCCGGGGGGGCATCGAGCCCCTTCCTGACACCAGGTGCGCTGACAACAATAGCTGGTGACCTTCGCGAACCGGTAGGGCCTCTGTATTGGGCCGGCACACACATGTCGCCGGAATATAGAGGATACATGGAAGGAGCCCTGGCTGCGGGTGAAATCGCTGCCAGGCGAATAACGGAGGCGTGTTAACGGCGACGGGATAAAAGGGTCAGAACTGGTACGCCTTATCGTTAAGTAACTGAGTAGCGAGACTCCGAATGCTGACATACGTCCTGAGACGGCTTCTTGCCATGCCCCTGCTTTTGCTGGGCGTGGCGGCCTTGGCCTTTTGCCTTTCTCACATGACGCAGGCCGATCCCCTCGCGGCCCTGGTTAGCGATCGAATGACGAACAACCCCGAGGTCGTGGCTGCAGCCAAGGAACGTTGGGGGCTCGACAAAAGCCTGCCCGAGCAGTTTCTCATCTATGTCAAGAACCTCGCCACCGGCGATTTCGGTGTATCTTTTCGCACGCGCAGGCCCATCCTGACGGACATTGCAGAGCGACTTCCAGCGACACTTGAACTCGTCATCGCAGCGATGATCTTTGGCACTCTAAGCGGTGTATTGCTTGGGATAGTGGCCGCGCGCTTTCGCGATAAGTGGGCGGATTACATTGCCCGCCTGTTCGCATTGTTTGGCTCGACGATACCCGTCTTCTGGTCGGGTCTACTGCTTCTCTACATATTCTCGGTTCAGTTTTCGCTCATACCAGGGCCGGGTCGTTTTGATCCGCGCGGCGAACCTCCGCCCTTCGTAACCGGGATGTACACGATAGACGCGCTTGTCGCCGGCGATTTCCGGGCTTTCCTGACAGCACTGCATTATCTCCTGCTGCCCGCCTTCGTTCTCGGCTGGTCCGTGACCGGAATCCTGGCCCGCCTGGTGCGAGCCAGCATGCTCGATGTCCTGGGCCAGGATTACATTCTGGCGGCCCGAGCGAAGGGCGCCGGAGAGAGACGCACTCTGTTCAAGCATGCATTGCCCAACGCCATGATCCCCACGCTTACGATCATCGGATATTCTTTCGCCTATCTGATCACCGGCGCCGTGCTGACAGAATCCGTCTTCGCATGGCCCGGCATCGGATCCTACGCAGTGGATTCGGCCAGAACGCTCGACTATCCCGCGATCATCGGCGTCTCGCTTGTGGGCGCGGCCGCCTTCCTGTTCTCCAACCTGATCACCGACGTCGCTTACGCATTCGCCAACCCTCGTATCAAGCTGAGCTGAATGGCATGACTTCCATCGTTTCGATAGCAAGTTCGCCGCGCCAGTGGCACATAGCGAGGCCTGCCCTGCTGATTGGTATAGGCATCCTTGCCGTGTGGACGGCAATTGCGTTGACGGTTGACTTCTGGGCACCTTACGCGCCTCTTAAAATTGTTGGCCGGCATCTCCAATCTCCCTCTTTGGCCCATTGGCTGGGAACCGACTCACTTGGCCGCGACGTGCTGATCCGCACGTTCTACGGCGCCCAATACTCCCTATCCATTGCCGTCATAGTGGTTGCCGCCTCTGTGCTCATTGGCTCAGCCCTTGGGGCACTATCCGGTTTTTTTGGCGGCTGGGTCGACTCCTTGCTGATGCGCCTTGTCGACGTAACCTTGTCTTTCCCGCCAGTGTTGCTGGCCATGTCTATCGCTGCCTCACTTGGACCAGGGGTACAAAGTACGGCCATCGCTATCGTCGTCGTATGGTGGCCTGTTTACGCGCGCCTGATGCGAGGCCAGGTGCTTGAGGTCCAGTCTCGAGACCACATCGAAGCGGCGATTGCCGGCGGAGCCTCGCGAACACGGTTGCTGCTGAAGCACATCCTGCCGCTTTCCTGGACTCCAACGATCATCAGCGCCACCATGGATTTCGGGCAGGTCGTCCTCTTGGCCGCGTCGCTGAGCTTCATTGGATTGGGCGCCAAACCACCGACCCCCGAATGGGGCTCGATGATAGCCGAAGGCGCCGCGCACTTCTATTCCTGGTGGATCGCGTTTGGGCCGGGTCTTGCGATCTTGTCTATCGGCCTTGGCTGCAACTTCGTCGGAGATACGCTCCGCGACATATTAGATCCGAAGGATGACTAGTCGTGACGTCCGATAGCCCCTTGCTAAAAGTCGACGATCTGCGCGTTACGCTGCGACGAGGGATCGAGGTCGTGCGCGGTGTGAGCTTCAGTGTCCACGCGGGAAAGGTCGTGAGCATCGTCGGCGAATCCGGCTCTGGCAAATCCATGGCAGTTCGCGCCGTGATGGGCCTGCCGCCGCCCATGGCTTCACTATCCGGATCGATATCGCTCAATGGCGAGCAACTCATCGGGGCTCCGGAGCGCCGTCTAAAGCAATTGCGCGGTTCGAAGATCAGCATGATCTTTCAAGATCCGATGACGGCTCTGAACCCAGTCGTGAGGGTCGGGGAATTGATCGCGGAAGCGGTGCGACTGCACAATCCCCAGATGTCGGCGAGGCAGGCCGCCCTGCGTGCGATTGAATTGCTGGAAACCGTTGCCGTGCCTCAGCCTGACGTCCGCGCAAGGCAATACTCGCACCAGTTCTCTGGCGGTATGCGCCAGCGGGCCATGATCGCAATGGCCATAGCAAACAATCCTGACGTCCTGATCGCTGACGAGCCGACAACGGCTCTCGACGTGACCGTGCAGGCGCAGATCATCGAGGTCTTGGCGAACTTGCGCCGGATGTTTCCGGTCGGGCTTGTGTTGATCACACACGATCTCGGCGTGGTCGCCGGTGTCGCCGACACCGTCGTGGTGATGTATGCCGGAAAGGTGGTCGAGACAGGCGAGGTGCGCGATATTTTTCATAACTCACGGCATCCCTACACGCGCGGCTTGCTGGCGTGTCTCCCCGACATCGAGAAGAAGGGCGGCAAGCTGATACCAATCCCCGGCAACCCCCCATCGCTATCGACAAGACCGAGTGGCTGTCCGTTTCGCCCGCGTTGTCCAATCGCGCGAGACATCTGTGCCCACCAAGAGCCACCGCTCAGGCACGTGGATCGCGTTGAGACCGCGTGTCATTTCGCCGAAGAGCTGCGCTCGCCCGGCGCGCCGGCACTCCAAGCCACCGGAGGCCACGGATGACGACAACCATGACAGCGCCTCTGGGCCAGGAAACGCCGGTCCTTTCCGTCAGGAATCTGAAGAAGTCCTTCGATATACGGGGCGGGCTCTTTGGCACGAGGCTGGCCATGCAGGTACACGCCGTGTCTGGCATATCATTCGAGCTGTTTCGGGGGGAGACGTTCGGGCTCGTCGGCGAGTCCGGATGCGGCAAATCCACGCTTGGAAGATGTATCCTTCGACTTGTTGAACCTACCTCGGGCGAAGTCCATTTTTCAGGCACCAACATAACGAAGCTCCCGCGCAACCAGATGCGCAAGTTCCGTCGCCACATTCAGATTGTTTTTCAAGATCCCCTCGCCTCACTTCACCCGCGCATGACAGTGCGATCAATCATCGCCGAACCTTTGCGTCTGATTGGGGTGACAGGAGCGCCCGCGCTAAAACGCGCGTCGGAGCTGCTCGATTTGGTTCGACTGTCGCAAGAACACGGTGACCGATACCCACATGAGTTGTCCGGGGGTCAGAGACAACGCGTGGGTATAGCACGCGCCCTGGCCCTCGAACCGACCGTTCTGGTTCTTGACGAACCGGTTTCCGCGCTTGACGTGTCCATCCAGGCCGGCGTCCTGAACCTCCTGGAAGAGCTGCAGGAAACGCTCGGAATCTCCTACGTTTTCATCGCCCACGACCTTGCTGTGGTGCGCCACGTCTCCGATCGGCTAGCGGTCATGTATTTGGGGCGCATCGTGGAAATCGGAGAGGCCTCCGACATCTACGAACACCCGGCCCATCCATACACGAGGGCCCTATTGTCGGCAGTTCCTTTGCCTGACCCAGACAAGGAGCGCCAGCGCCAGCGCATAACGCTGACAGGAGACGTTCCAAGCCCGATGAACATTCCTTCCGGCTGTCCCTTCCGCACCCGCTGTTGGAAGGCGCAAGACATCTGCAGGGAAGTCACCCCACAACTGGAAACGCGCTCCCAGGGCCATGCCGCCGCGTGCCATTTCCCGGAGGCCTAGATGCCGCGCACAACCCGAACCTTGGGTAATCGGCAGGGGGCAATTTGAGTTCGAACAAACAGCTGGTTTTCGGCGCCGTGGCAGATGATCTCACCGGCGGCTCCGAACTCGCGTCCATGCTTGTGGCAAGGGGCATCCGGACGCGTTTCACGATCGGCACGGCGACAGATTCTGGCGCGGATTTCGATGCCCATGTAATCGCACTCAAGACACGCGTGGTTTCCGCCGACGAGGCGATCTCGCAGGTCTTGCAGGCTGCCGAAACACTCCTTGCCCGAGGCGTACGACAGATATTCTTCAAGTATTGCGCTACCTTCGATTCAACTGCCGATGGCAATATTGGCCCTTGCGCCGAGGCTCTGATGGATCGGCTTGGCGCTCGATACGCTCTTTTTTGCCCTGCATTCTGCGAAACTGAAAGGACGGTCTATCAAGGTCACATGTTTGGGGGCCCGCAATTGTTGGCCGAGTCGCCGAAACGCAACGACCCGCTGACGCCAATGACCGACTCTAACTTGGTGCGGGTCCTGCAACGGCAGTCTCGCCGCAAGGCGGGCCTGGTGAATTACAAGGCGGTCGACGCGGGAGCAGGCGCTATTCGTGCCGCGTGCGAAACCCTGGCCGACCAGGATATTTCGCTTGTGCTGGTAGACACTCTACACGAGCGCCATCTGGCCTCCATAGCCGAAGCCAGCGTTGACATGCCGCTCCTGACCGGTAATTCCTCGATTGCCGCGCATCTTCCGCCAATCTGGCTGCGAGATGGACTTATCTGCGCCACGCACTCCGGCACGCTCCCCGGCGTGATGGGACCGGGCGCTGTTCTGGTGGGAAGCGTTGCCGAGCAGACACTGCTGCAGCTTGAGTGGTTTGCGCGAACTTATCCATTCATCACCGTGCATTTGGAACGCGCCTTCGCCGGCGACGATGTCGTGGGGGAAGCGATTGATTTCGCACGCAAGGCGATTTGCGACAACGTCCCGTTTGCGATCAGCACGGCGCAACCTCATGGTTCCGTCGAACGGCTGCAGTCGAGGTACGGGCGCTACGAGGCGGCTGCCAAGGCAGAAGATCTCCTGTCGCGTGTTGCGACCACGATCACCCTTGAACTGGGCGTGCGGCGGTTGGTGGTGGCGGGGGGGGAAACGTCGGGCGCCGTCATCTCGGCGCTCGGAATATCGGAAATGACCGTGGGACCCTATCAGGGTCCCGGAATGGCGCGCGCCGTGACCTCACTGCCGGCCCGGCTGGCGTTGATGCTCAAGTCGGGAAAACTAGGCAAGCTGGATGTGTTCCAGACCGTTCTCGACGAAATGCAACGCGATTTGGCCTATACGCCCGCCTCGGAATGGCCGCCTTTGAAAAAATAACAACATATTGAAATGTCGACCTCCGCTGCCGCAGGATATTCATCTCGTCTCGGCCTTCGCTCTCAATCTATGACCGTGAAGCCCAGCATGGCCTCCCGGCTCCGTGCCTGCCTGGAGTAGCCTGTCGAATGCCAGCGGAAACAACTGCTGGCCACTTTCGATCGGTCTCGCGTCTCTCCACGATCACTGCTTTATACTAGACACAGACGTTTACCATGATATATCATATTAAAAATCGAGGTCCTTTGCCGGAAGACGTATGCCCAAAATCCCGCCAGACAGATCCTTTACCAGAATGTTTCGAACCTATTTGCATAGCGTGCTGTTCTGGCGCTGGATCGTGAAAGCAGCTGGTGAGAAATCAGTAGCTAACTGTGGCCAGGTGACGGCCAGCGCGCCATCGTTTTGTTGTTGAGAGGGAGGGCAGTCAGGCATGAGAAAATCCATGGCCACGAAGATATTTCTGGTAACAGGCGCAGCGAGCGGTATCGGCGCCGCGATCGCGAGGTTGGTGGTCGACCGAGGTCATAAAGTCGTCGTGGCAGATATCAACGAGGCAGGGGCGCGGAGCGTTGCTGAGGCATTGGGTGACAATGCCATGGCCGCGAAGCTTGATATCCGCTTGCCGCAAGAATGGGAAAGCGTCGTCGACGCTGCCTATGCTCGATTTGGCGCCTTGGACGTTCTTGTCAACAACGCGGCCGTGGTCCACACCGGGTTGACAAAAGATGTATCGCTGGCGAAGCATGAGCAGACGATGACGGTCAACGTCATTGGGCCGATGCTCGGAATGCTGGCGGTTCTTCCTCGTTTCCGGCAGCAGCAATCAGGGCACATTGTGACCATCTGCAGCATGACCGCGTTCCTCCCCTTCCCCGGCATTGCCAGCTATGCAGCCTCCAAACATGCATTGCGTGCAATTCATTTTGGGGTGGCCATGGAAGAGCGGCACGAGCCGATTAATTTCACCATCGTTCATCCAAGCTCGACTGAAACTCCCATGCTGGAGGAAGAGGCCAGGACGGGGGTAGCACTGGCTTTCGCAGTGCCATCATGGAAACCGGAAGATGTTGCCGAGATCGTACTGGCTGCCATCAAAAACCAAAAACAGGAAGTCTGCATACCGGCCTCTCGTGGCCGCCTCGTCAAGTCGATAGGCGGAAGTCCCCGAAAGCTTTTCGAGATGGTCGAAAGAAACGAAAAAATAGGTGCGAAAAACCTTGCGGAACGTCTAAGTGTGGCAAAGACGATAAGCTGACGGTCCCTTGGACGTAGACTGCCTCATGGATGGGTTAGCGAGGAAAGGGTAAGCAATGGGAACGCACTGGACGCGGCTTGGAGAATGAAATGAGCCTAGCCGACGAAACGGAAGACCAGGCTTCCATGGGTTTGTCGCGCGACAGCCTGTCGGCGATGATCTACGACAGTCTCAAATCCAACTTGATGACAAGTGCCTACGAACCAGGTGAGCGGCTCAATATCAGGCGCCTGGCGATCAGCTTCGACACATCCCCTACCCCGGTGCGCGAAGCCGTCATGCAACTTGTGAGGGACGGTGGACTTGAGCTGCGGCCGGGACACGAACTGCGTGTACCGATTCTTTCGGTGGACCGATACCTGAAGATACGTCAGGTGCGAGCTCCTTTGGAGCGTCTGGCAACGGAACTGGCGGCCCCCCGGATATCCAACGACGTTCTGGCGAAATTGGCGCAGGTGAACGATAAATTCCTGGCGGCTGAAGAAGCAGGCCATTGGAAAGTCGCCCTCTCCTTCAACACGGAATTTCACTTCCTGGTTTATGCTACCTCGGGAAATGAAATTCTTGTAAAGGCAATTGAGAATTTATGGCTCCAGACGGGTCCCTTTCTGATTAATCAGTATCCTTCGGCAATTCACCCCCACGATGAACACCACCCCCACCTGGAGCTCATCGATGCGCTGCGGCGCCGCGCTTCTGCCGAGGCGGGCGAGATCGTCCTGCGCGGGATGGAAAAAGGCTCTGCACTGATCATCGACAAGCTGAAACGAGACCCGCGGTAGGGAACCCGAAACCAAGAAAAAATCGCGGGACAAGCTTTGTCGTGAGCGCGTGGATATATCATATGAACTAGAGCGAAATCTCGTATACGTCCAATACATCAAGGAACTTGGCTGAAAGGAATTTATCGTGTCATCCGCAGAACGGCTAAAAGAATTGGGCATCGAGCTGCCTGCTTTGGGCGCGCCAAAGTATACCTATGTGCCTTTTCGAAGGGCGGGGGATATCGTCTTCCTGGCTGGACAAGTACCTCGTTTGCCCGACGGCTCGTACCTCACCGGGAAAGTTGGTGGTGATTGCTCCCTAGAGGACGGGAAAGAGGCAGCGCGTCTCTGCGGGTTGCATATGCTGACGTCCGCGCAAGCAGTGACCGGCTCACTGGATGACATCGAATTCTTGAAGGTCTTCGGGATGGTGAACGCGGCTCCCGACTTTCGCGATCATGGGGTGGTGATCGAAGGCTGCTCCCAGCTGCTCGTCGAGGTTCTAGCTGAGCGTGGTCAACACGCTCGATCCGCGGTCGGGATGGGATCCCTGCCCGGCAACATCCGTGTCGAAATCGAAGCCGTTCTCCGGGTAGTGAAATAGATTTGGGTCAGTGCATGCGTGTCATCACGGACAAGCTTACGTTCCCCGAAGGCCCGATTGCGTTTTCAGATGGCTCCGTCATGGTCGTCGACATTATCGAGCAAACCCTTGTCCGAGTATCACGGGACGGGGATATCGCGGTAGTCGCCAAGGTTCCGGGCGGGCCAAACGGGGCAGCTGTTGGGCCAGACGGCAAGATATTCATTTGCAACAATGGTGGTATGGACTGGGTCGAAGAGCAAAAAGGACGATTTCGACCAGCCTTGCAGAGCTCCGGATATACGGGCGGCAGCATTGACGTCGTGAATCCTGCCAACGGGTCCGTCCGCCGTCTTTACGATCGCTGCTCGGACAACCAGTTGCGCGGCCCCAATGATCTTGTATTCGACGGAGACGGAGGCTTCTGGTTCACGGATATGGGGAAACGCCGTCCTCGAGAGATGGACCTTGGGTTCGTCTATTGGGCGGCAAGCGACGGTTCAGAAATTAAAGAGGTCATCTCTGGTCTGATCACGCCCAACGGCATCGCCCTCTCACCTGACGGAAAGACACTTTATGTCGCCGAGACTATCCCAGGTCGTATATGGGCATATCCCGTAATCGGTCCAGGAGAGGTGCGAAAGCAGCCATGGCCTTCCCCGGCCGGCGGAATACTCTTTGCCGGTCCTGGTGGACGAACCCGGTTTGACGGCTTGGCGGTGACAGAATCGGGAGCCGTCTATGCTGCTGCGCTGGACATGTGTGCGATCCTTGAATTTACCGGAGATCTGAAGAGCCATGTCATTCACCCCATTCCCGATCTGATGGTGACGAACCTCTGCTTTGGCGGTTCGGACATGCATACCTGTTATGTAACATTGTCTCACGAGGGTAGACTGGCCGCGTTTGATTGGCACGAAGCCGGCCTGAAGCTTAACTATCAATCCTGAAATCCAGGTACGTCACCGAGACGACGCTTGCTCGTCTTGATATATCATGCAGAAAAGAAGCCGACTCGTCCTTCGAGCAGGCATGGAGCCGCAGGAAAAAGATGAAAATCACCAACATTCGTACCACCCCGCTGCATTGCAGGTTCAAGCAGGATTACCATTGGGCAGATGGCATAACGTTGTGCTCGCCCGTGATTCTTATCGAGGTTGAGACGGACGAAGGTGTTGTCGGCATTGCCGAGTCTGGAGCAGGGCCCACCATCGAGCCGATGTTAGCCATCCTTCAGGACGCGATACCCCATTTCATCGGCAAATCGGTCTACGATGGCAACAAGCTCATCTGGGACTACTTTCGGACCGGGTTCAAGGCCCGAGGAGCCGGCAGTCAGTACCGATACTTCTCACGCACCATGTCGGGCATCGAGCTTGCAATGTGGGATGCGATCGGCAAAGGCCTGGGGCAGCCGGTATGCAACATCCTAGGGGGAGCCTTGCACGACAAGGTGGGCTATTTTGGTTTCGTTCAGGGGGATACACCGCAACAGCTTGCCGATGACGCGAAGCAGTTGGTTGAGCAGGGATATCCAGTTCTCTATGTGAAAGTCGGGCGCGACGACAAGCTCGATTTGGAGATCGTCCGGGCCGTGCGGGAGGTGGCTCCAGATGTTCGCCTTCGCCTGGACGCAAACGAAGCGTGGGACACGCTACGTGCTGTGCGCATGATGGAAAAGCTCAAAGCGTTCGATATTGAGATCATGGAGCAGCCAGTTCCCGGTATTGGAGGAGCAGATGCACTTCTGCGCCTCCGCCACGTCGGGATGCCGCTGTCTGCCGATCAAAGTGTGTATCTGCCGGAAGAAGTATATGCGATGTGCAGCACCCGCGCCGTCGAGTCGGTTGTCCTGGGACTGCACGAAACTTGCGGC
This sequence comes from Mesorhizobium sp. P3_A2, assembly GCF_056403115.1. NCBI lineage: Bacteria > Pseudomonadati > Pseudomonadota > Alphaproteobacteria > Hyphomicrobiales > Phyllobacteriaceae > Mesorhizobium > Mesorhizobium sp. P3_A2. The sequence continues at coordinate 30,491 of NZ_JBFUGC010000014.1, read as the reverse complement.
GCTCTGCGGTGGCGTAAAGCGGCAGCGATCGCCGAAGCGGCAAATGTAAGAATCAATATCCACGGAATTTTCGAAACCGGCATCACGACCTGCATCGCTAATCAGGTTGGTTCAACGGTCCCCAATCTGGACGATGCCAACCAGATCATGTGGCAGTTGCTTGAGGAAGACATAATCGAGAGTCCGAACCTTACGCCTGTGAATGGATTTCTGCCGGTGTCGAAGAAGCCTGGATACGGATTCGAACTGAATCGAGATGCGGTCGGCCGTGCTGCCGAAGCCTATCTCAAGCAAAAACGCTAAAGCATGATGCCGAAAAGTGTGAAGCGCTTTTCGGACGACATGTCGACTTGGAGCCGGATTCAGATCTCAGGAGACGCTGCCCCGGCGGCCGTACGAGGTCTGCTGGGGAAATTCCGGCAGCATCGTGCGGCCAGCCCAGAGGAATTGCCGGCAACCGGAGGCGTGCTCGGAGTGTCTTTGTGGCTTGCCTATTCAACCGGACTGGTATTGGGCCCGGGTCTTCCGCAGACTGTGACGCCTGCCCCATTCCGGGATATTTTGTTATTGATACAGCCAGACTCAAGGGCGCTATATCGATTCGCCGCGCCGGAGTGAGGAGCGATAAATGCCAACCGCTATCAGGGCAAGTGGGCCTGCCGACGAGCTCGACACCGTAGGGTCGGTTGGGATTAGCAGGAACACGTTCGCCGACCGAATTTATGCACAGCTGCGCATTGCGTTGATGTCGGGTCGCTACGAACCGGGAAGCCGGCTCAATATTCGGCAACTCGCCACCGCTTACGAGACCTCTCAGACACCCGTCCGAGAAGCGGTCCTGCAATTGGTGGCGGAGGGCGCGCTGGAACTCAAACTAGGCCATCAGCCTCGCGTTCCCATCCTCTCTATCGCCAGATATATTGAGATACGCGAGACGCGCGCTCCGCTGGAGCGGTTGGCGTCCGAACTCAGCACCGTCAACATGACACGCCAAGACATCGAGCTGCTGGAAAGGCACCAGACTGAATTCATGGCGGCGGAGGCCGCGGAGGATTGGAAGGCAGCTCTCGCGGCAAACCAGTCATTCCACTTTGCGATATACCGTAAGTCGAACAACCAGGTCCTGGTGCGGGTGATCGAGAATCTGTGGCTATTGGCTGGCCCGTTCGTGAACAATCAATATCCCTATGCCAAGCCACTTGCCTTCGAAGTTCACCCCCACGATCTGATCATCGACGCTTTGAGGCGTCGGTCACCGACCGAGGCCGGTGAATTGGTGGTGCGTGATCTTCGCGATGGCTCATACAGAATTTTGGAAAAGCTGAAGTCACAATCCGGCTCGAGGCGTAGGCAGCAAGAAAAATAGTGCCTCGTGCCTGCAACGACGTCCCGTCGGCTCCACGGAAGCGGTTGGGCAGGTGCCGATCTGGGCAGAGCCCTCGCGATATCCTGCAGCCACCCCGGTGCGCCTGACATGGCGCACGTAACCACGCCGGGCCGCCTGAGACGCCCTGACTCGAAAATACCTTTCCGCCCGTTCTGCTATTTTAGCGCGAGCGCGTTGGCTGTCGAGCCGGAGCCGCCCAGCTTGTTGAGCGGTGCGGAAACAAACATTCCTTCATAGCGGCCGTCTTCTTCGCAATCCGCGGCCAGGGCGTCCAATGCGAACATTTCCCCGATGGCGGTGCCTAGCATCGGAATGAGCCGGTAATGTAGGAAGCCATCGGCATCTGTTGGGTCGAAGGGCTGAACTTCCAAGGCAGGGTTGTCGCCGGCAACAGCGGCTACACCCTTGTTCCATATCCAACGTGCGGTCTCTTCCGACCGCGAAAGTCCGCAGGCGGCGAACTGATCGTCGGTTGCCATCTGCTCGCGCGTTGCGGAATCGACACTTTCGTACCACTGGATCCAGCCGAACCGCAGGAGCAGTATGTCTCCTATATTCAGCTTGGATTTCTGCCTAGCAAGACAGGCGTCGATTTCAGCGACCGTTATAGGATCGGGATATCCCGGTTGGATCGGCCGTCCGACCGCCTGTCGAAAGCGAGCAAGGTCCGCTAACACAAACCGGCCGACGATGCCTCGGGTGGCCCAGTTCTCGATACCCAGCCGCGTTCCCGGGAGCCCCGTTATGTCATGTTCCTGAAAGCCTTGGTAAAACCCATGAACAGGGTGGCGGATATGCGAAAGACTGTCCCACTGGGAGGAGCATTGGGGGAAGAACCCCTCATACATGTCGTCTGTGCCGGAACTATCGAAATTGATGGTGTGCTGCATGTTTCGGCGGCCAAAGAGTGCAGGGTTGGGAAGATCAAGGGACCAATTTAGAGAAAAGACCGCACCCTTCGAGACCAGAGCAACTCCGCTCAAGACACGCTCCGGCGTCAACAAACCGACACTTCCAAGCTGGTCATCGCGGCCGTAGACGTTCCAGGATGACCCTGCGGGCACGCTGCCCTCGAGGCCAAGCTGGTCGTAGGGGATGCGGGTTTCGAAATTTGACACTTTTTCCTCCAACAAATCCTATCAATCATCAGGCTTCACCCGCCGAGAAACGTCACAGGACGAGATCCCTCGGCCCAACCGACGATCTCGTCTCAGTTCCATGGCTCACGTTCTGAACGGAAACTCCTGACACATCACGACAGCGTCGGACCGACTGATCTGCCGGAGTTTTGACCATGGCGAGAAGGGCTCCTCCAGTGCCGATGACGGCCGAGCCAAGCAACACGCCAGTTCCCGCGACCTCATCAAAGAACACCCTACCAACCCCGAGAATACCAGCAGGCTGTAATCGATCGCGCGCCACAATCGACAGCCATGCGCTTCTGTACCCTTAGGCTCCAAGGCTGTCGTATCGCGGTCTGTCGTCGCGTTCGTTCATCATGTTGCTAAAACCGTATGCAAGCGGGGCGCATTACATATCGTGAATTGCGCGACAAAGAGTGCAATTTGCGAGTCATTGCCAAATTTCCCGTCGTCGCTTCCGATAACTTTTCATTGTGCGGCGCATTCGGAACCGCCGGGGTCGAGGTCTCAAAAAAAATGATTGAGCCGTCGCCACGGGATTACCTCATTGAAGACGATCAGCCACCGCCGCGAAGCCGATTTCGGCGGCAAACAGGGTCGTTTCAATATCGGCGTCAGTGTGGGCAGCACACAGAAACATGTTGTGTTTGGGATGGAAATAAACGCCGTGCTTCAATAATGTACTGCAGAACAGTTCACCTTTGCTGCCGTCGTGGTCTTCGTCAAACATGATGAGTGGCATCTGGACGGGACCAGTTTGTCGCAAGACCATGCCAGCCTTGGCTGCACGAGCATTCAGTCCGTCGCGGAGTTTGTTCCCGAGGCGGATCAGATGCTGCACCACGTTGTCCCGGCGGGCTATCTGGAGCGTGGCCACTGCGGCCGCCATTGCGACTGACCCGCACCAGAACGATCCCGTCACGAAGATGCGCGACGCGGCTTCGCGAAGCCAATCCGCCCCTGTTACCGCCGCCAGTGGATAACCATTTGCAATCGCCTTGCTCCACGCCGAGAGGTCAGGGCGGACCCCAATTGCTTCCCAACTGCCGGCCAGATCGAGGCGCAGGCCAGCCCTCACCTCGTCGATGATAAGCGCGGCGCCGTTGCGATCGCAGATTTCGCGCATCGCGCGCGCGAATTCTGGGGTCGCCATCGCCTGATCCTTGCCGAAATCGTGGCGGAACGCCGAAACCAGGATGGCTGCCAGATCGCCCTCGGCCGCTTCCGCTGCGCTTCGCAGGCTCGAGACGTTGTTGAATTCATAGGTGCCCAAATGAACTCGGTCCTCCGCGGTGACACCAAGGACAGAGGGCGAGCACCAAGGCACTGCGCCATGATAAGCGCCCTGGGCAACCAACACCTTGCGCCTGCCGGTCGATGCGCGAGCGATGGTCAGGCACGTCGTAGTCGCATCCGTCCCGTTCTTCTGGAACTGCACCCAATCAGCGGCAGCAATCATACTGGTAAAAAGTTCCGCGAGATCGACCAGCGCATCTGTCGGACCGTTCAGGCAATCGCCACTGGCCGCCTGCCGTGCTGCCGCGGCCTCGACCTCCGGTTGGCGATAGCCCAAATAATTCGGCCCCCAGGCGCACATGAAGTCCACATAGCGTCGGCCGTTGACGTCCCAGAGTGCGGAGCCCTCGCCCTTCTTGAAGAACTGCGGATATCCAGCCGGCAGCTTGGCCGCGTTTAAGTGACCCCACATGCCACCGGGAATAACCCGCAGCGCTCTTTCGCGTAGGAGTTTGTCGGCTGATTGAATGACTTCAGGCATCTTCGTCCCTGTTCCAGTCCGGCGCGCTGCGCCTACCAAGAGTGCCGCCCCTCGAGCATAGATTTATCCACCCAGCGGCGGCTCGCTGCCGTTGAGCGCCATGGCTGATTTTTGCCTGCTCCGCGACCCACAGAACGGCGGCCGCGGAGCACATCATCGCCTTGGGAGGCAAACGATTTAGGAAGCTTCGAAACAGCGCGTGGACTGTTTTGAAAACCAGCAATATGATATATCATGTTGGCGTTGGCCGTCAATCAATCTCTCCAGTTTGATTCAGGCAGCAGCAGGGCCATCGAGCGCGCCATAGAGGACGAAAAGCGCCGCGTCCGCAACTGATCAGCAGGGGATGGCATTTGAGGGCTGCCGCAGATGTGGCCCGTGCCAGGCTCCCCTCGCCTGCCTGCCAGCACGTGGCAAGGTCGCCACACACACTGTCTTTGAGGGGGACCGTGCTGCATACCGGCATAGACTGCCGGACGCCCGCATCGCGCGACGCGCAAGTCCTGTTTTTGATTGTGCAAAGAGACCGCTGTCGGCTGTCGTCACCTTCAAGCGCAGAACGCGTGATAGCCCTACGCAGCCGTCGACAGGGCGATAAATCGCTCCAGGTGGAAATCAGAGTCGCCGAAGCGGTGTTCGATCATGGTGAGCCGCTTCGCGAGATGGCCAAGCGCGTATTCCATGGTAATGCCAATTCCGCCGTGCATCTGGATTGCCTCCTCGACCACGATGCGTGAAACCCGGCCAATAAGATTTTTTGCGGCACTCACTTGCAGTTCGCGCTCGCCACGCGGTGCGTCCAGATGTCCGCACACGTTGATGGCGGCCGAGCGGGCCTGCTCGATTTCGATTAACATGTCGGCTATGCGATGCTGGAGGGCCTGGAATTTCCCAATTGGCTGGCCGAACTGCTTGCGGGTTCGCAGGTACTCCACCGTAAGATGCTTGATGCTCTCCATAAGCCCCACGGCTTCGGCACATTGGGCGGCCATAGCGCGGGCATGCACAGCCTCAATGGCGTCAAAAGCACCGCCCACTTCGCCCAAGCGCTCGCTATCGGGAACCGCCACACCATCCAGGCTCAATTCCGCGGCGCGACCGCCGCCATTGAGCGGATAAGATCGCAAGGCAAGTCCATCGGAATCCAGCGGGATCACGAAAAGCGTAATGCCATTTCGCTCGTCGGCTGCTCCCGAGACTCGCGCGCTGACTACCGCGAGGCTCGCCGCCGGTGCGGCCACAACCAGGGACTTGCCGCCAGAAAGCACCCAACGTCCATCCTGCCTGGTGGCGCGTGTCTCCACGTGAGCAAGATCGTAACGGCCGCCTTGCTCTGCGTGAGCCAGAGTGACAATGCGGCCCGAAATGATCTCCCCGACCAGCGCAAGCTGGTCAGCGGTCGCGAGCGATGCGATGAGGCCGCCGGCGAGGATGCCAGCTTCCATCAAGGGTTCGAAGACACCGGCGCGACCGAGTTCCTCGAAGACGACAGACAGGTCGAAGCCTGACCCGCCGAATCCGCCAACTTGCTCAGCAAAAAGGGCGCCCGGGACGCCCATCTCGACCAGTCCGTCCCAGAGCTCCTTGGAGTGCCCTTGTGGACTCTCCGTCGCCTGAAAAAGGATTTCCTGCGTGACAAATCCACGCAAAAACCGCCGCAGGCTGTCCTGCAGCATCTGGCGTTCTCCAGTGAGATCGAAGTTCATATCATAGCTCCAGAATGGCTTTGGCGATAATCTGCCGCTGAACCTCGTTCGAACCGCCGTAGATGGAGAGCTTCCTGTTGTTGAAGTAGCTCTGTGTGGCAGCCATCGCGTAGGCCGGACCGATCGGGGCCGCGTTGGAACCCTCGTCAAGCAATTCGGAGATGAAGGGGATTGCATTGGGACCAGCGGCCTGGCGGGTAAGCTTGTTCAACTCCTGGCGGATGATCGTGCCCTTGACCTTGAGCATCGAACTTTCGGCCCCCGGGGCCTGCCCGGCGGCTGCTTTGGCAACGACCCTGAGGTTCGTGGTTGCCATCGCCATCAAATCGATCTCGACTTGCGCGATCCGGGCCGCAAAGAGAGGGTTGTCAATCAGCTTGCGGTGGCCATCGGGCTCAGTTGCGGCGACGCGCTTGAGATTGGCGAGAGCCGCGCGAGCCATGCCCACCCCGGCAAGATTCGTGCGCTCATGGGTCAATAGATACTTCGCGTAGGTCCAGCCCATGTTCTCCTCTCCCACGAGGTTCTCGGCTGGCACACGGACATTGTCGAACCAGACTTCATTTACTTCCGCCTCGCCGTCCATCAGCAATATCGGACGGACGCTGACGCCGGGTGCTCGCATGTCGACGAGCAGAAACGAAATCCCTTCTTGTGGCTTGCCCTCCTTTGACGTCCGGACAAGGCAGAAGATCATGTTCGCGTGCTGGGCAAGGGTCGTCCAGGTCTTCTGGCCATTGACGACATAGTGATCGCCGTCGCGCGCCGCGGAGGTCTTGACGCTTGCCAGGTCGGACCCGGCACCGGGCTCCGAGTAGCCCTGGCACCACCAGTCCTCGCCATTCAGAATGCGCGGGAGCCAATAGTCCTTCTGCTGCTGTGTGCCAAAATTCTGCAGGACCGGTCCCAGCATGCTGAGGCCGAAGGGCAAGATTCGCGGAGCATGAGAGCGCGATGCTTCCTCTTCGAATATATGGCGCTGAACTGCATCCCAACCGGGGCCGCCATATTCCTTCGGCCAACTCGTCGCGAGCCAACCTCGCCGGTTCAAAGCCGCATGCCATGTCTCGTGGTCGTTTTTGGTGAGACGCTGGCCGGATGCGACTTTGGCCGCGATTCTTTTCGGGAGCTCCCGGTCAAGGAAAAGTCGGACCTCTTCGCGAAATGCGAGCTCTTGCGCGGTATAGGCCAGATCCATGGTTCTTATCCGTTCAAAGTGGCAAAAATGGCGTTATCGGCCACCAGACGCTCAAGCAGTGGAGCGGGAGCCCAGAAGAACGGATCGTCTTGGGCCCAGCCTCGGATGTCCGCGAGAAGGTTCGGAAGGCCAGCGGCATCCGCCCAGTGCATCGGTCCGCCGCGATAACGTGGGAACCCGTAACCGAACAGGAGCACTGCATCGACATCGAGCGGTCGAGCTGCGATTTTCTCGTCGATTACACGGGCGGCTTCATTCACCATCGCAGCCATGTAGCGGCGCTGGATTTCGGCGTCGGTGAAGTTGCGCGCTATGATGCCTTCTTTGGCGCGATAACGCGCGATCATGTCATCTACGTCGTGATCTGGCACACCAGGACGACCGCGTTCGGCGTAGATGTAGTAGCCACGACCTGCCTTCTGGCCGAGCCGCCCCATGTGATAAAGTTCATCCGCCCATTCCGGCACAACGTCGCGAGGATCCCGCGTCGAGGCCTTGCGCTGTCGGGTCAGAAAACCGATGTCGAGGCCGGCCAGATCGGCGACGGCAAAGGGTCCCATTGCCAAGCCGAAGTCCACCATTGCCCGGTCGACCTGATACGGGCTTGCGCCCGCCAGCACCATCCTGTCGGCTGCGCCCCGAACACGCGCCAAGATGCGGTTGCCGATAAACCCGTCGCACACGCCGGACCGTACGCAAACCTTGCCCAGCTTCTTGCCCACGGCAAAGGCCGTCGCAACCACATCGGGCTTGGTTGCATCTGCGACAATCACCTCCAGAAGCTTCATTACATGTGCCGGCGAGAAGAAGTGGAGCCCGAGCACATCGCCAGGGCGGCGAGTGATCGAGGCGATCTCGTTGACATCGAGATAAGAAGTGTTGGTCGCCAGAATTGCCCCCGGCTTCATCACCGCGTCCAGCTGCGCAAATACGTCCTTCTTCACATCCATGGATTCGAAGACCGCCTCTATGACGAAATCGGCCTGGGAGAGCACGGCGTATTCGGTCACGCATGCCAAGCTCCCAGACAAGATCGTCGTGCGTTCCGCTTCCGACAGCTTGCCGCGTCCAACGGCGGCTGTCAGGTAGCCCTCGATCGTTGCGCGCGCCCGGGCCGCGGCCGGGTCGTCACGCTCGACAAGGCAAACGTCATAGCCGGCCAGCAAGGCTGCTGTCGCAATCCCCGCTCCCATCGTGCCACCGCCGATCACACCTACCCGCGCCACATTTCGTGGGTTGACGCCGTTCAGCGCCGTTAGGCGGGAGACCTTGCGCTCAAGGAAGAATGCATGGATGAGGCCTGCCCTTTGCGGCGTTTGCATCAGCGCCATGAACAAACGGCGCTCCTCGGCCAGACCTTCTTTGAAGGGACGCGTGGCCGCTTCAATGGCATCTACGACAAAGAAGGGCGCGACCAGGCCCCCGGCAGCCTTCTGAAGCTTCGTCCGGGCACCGGATATTGCGTCGGGATCGGCCGCGGGTGCACGCATTTCGCTTACGCGGCGCGGGCCCTTTCCAGCCTTCAGAAGGTCATTTGCGAAAGCGAGCCCTGCCGCGCGCACATCGCCATCGCCAATCCTGTCTATGAGCCCGAGTTCGAGCGCTGCTGTCTCTGAAATGGGAGCTCCCGGAACGATAAAATCGAGCGCCTTTGCCACTCCGGCAAGGCGTGTCACGCGCTGCGTGCCGCCTGCACCTGGCAACAGGCCGAGAGTAACCTCGGGCAAGCCCAGTTTAGTGCTCTGCATGGCCAGCCGATAGTGGCAGCCAAGGGCAAGCTCAAGCCCTCCACCGAGACTGACTGCGTGCATCGCCGCCACAATCGGTTTGGCAGAGCTTTCTACGTGATTTACCAGATCGGGAAGCAGCGGCTTTAGGGGCGGCTTCCCAAACTCGTTAATGTCAGCGCCACCAACGAACATGCGTCCGGCGCCTATGACGAGCGCAATGCCGACGTTCGCATCCTCGCTAAAGCGGTCTATCGCGCGCCACAGCATGGATCTGACTTCATGGCCCAAGGCGTTGGCGGCCCCGTTGCGGATGGTGATGACGGCTGTCCGCCCCTCTCGCTCATAGCTTACCAGTGGATCCATTGGTCGCGTCCAGAAATCGGAATTTAATTCCATATATCGAATCTTCTTCGCGCTGACCAGTGTCCTTCGGGCGGACTGAGAGCGCGGTGCCATTCGTTGGCGCCACTGATAAAAGCGGCCCCACCGAACCAGGCAGACAGCCCTCTCTGCAGCAACTCGCACCGGCGCGAGATCTGCTCTGCGGCACAGGTGTGCAGGCGGAAATGACCCATTTCGTGTTGCCTGACCACGTGGATCTCGAACTCTGCCGATTGTCGGTGAAGGCTGGCCGAAGCCTGCCACGCCCTTCCGACCGCACCGCTGTCAATTGCCAATTCTTGCGGCATATAACTCGGTCGCGAATTCCACAGCGATATCACGCGGCAAATCCACCTTTGGCATCAATCCGCTCCCCGAACAGTCAGAATCCGCTCGATGAGCCTGCGACACTGCTGGCGAGCGTCGTAAAGGTTCGCGATCTGAACAGGAGCGACTCCGTCGGCCATTCTTCAACCTGACGAGCGCCGGCGGCACGCCAAATCGCGCTTGTCGCGATCGGCTATGCCAGAGGCTATCAATGGGCAAACAGCAACCGGGGTCTTGTCGCTTTCGGCAGACAGATCGCGCCTGTGGTGGGCCGCGCCTCAATGGACCTGACCGCAGTCGATCTCACCAGTCTGGGCTTCGTTGACGAGGGTACCGTTGTCGGAATCGTCGCCCGAGTATTCCTATCGCCGATTTGCCGAGCAGGCTGGTACGAGCGAACATGAGGCACTCATCGCACTTGGCCGCGCATGTCGCCGTATCCATTTGGGCGTCGATTCAGCGACCCGACCGGAAACAAGGGCAGTCACCCCGACGCTTAAGCGTTCTCCAGCAGATCCTGTAATTGCTGCTTCGTCCTCAGCAATGCATCACCCACGGTGGTCAGACAATCGTCACGCGAGACGATATCGGAAATGCCCCCACATGTGAGAGCAACGAGCGGCGATCCGTCGGTCGGCCGGAAAGCAACTCCGATGGCGTTGATGTAGCTGTACCAAGTCCCAAATGAACAGACGAAGCCGCGCGTTCTGTAGCTTTGGATCGCCTCCTCGACACTATCTCGGATCGCGTTCGCATTGGCGGGCTCCCGCGCGATCAGTTGGGCAAGCAATTCCTCGCGCGCTTGCGGTATCATCTCCGCCAAATAGGCCAAGCCCATCGCGGTGCGCCAGATCGGTAACTGTGAGCCCACATTAAGTTGCAGCGTCACCGGCCCGAACGCACGGCAGTTGGCCAAATAGATCATCTCGAGTCCACTACGGGCGCCGAGCGCTGCTGCGACGCCCGTTTTGTCAGCAAGCCCCTGCAACAAAGGCTGGACCATGCGTACGACCGGGATAGAGCTCATCGCTGAATAGCCAAGCGAGATGGTTGAGGGGCCGATGGAGTAACGGCCCAGGGATTCGTTGTAGATGAGGTAACCACTGCTCGCTAGAGCATAGGTCAAGCGCGACACGGTGGCTTTCGGAAGCCCGGTGCGTTCGATCAAATCCTGGTTGCCCAATGTCGACTCGCTCGCCTTGAAAGCCCGCAAGATTTCCAAACCTCGCAGGAGCGAACCGGCGGCGACGCCTTCTTCCCCGCCATTGGCATCCTCCGCTGATTTGGAACGCTTTCTCATCGTCACCTCCTGAGGTTCCGCGGCAACTCTAGCCGCAATTGGCTCGAATACAATGGAATTTAATTCCATTCAGTTGACGCGCAAGGTACCAGATGGCATTAGTAACGCAAAATCGCACCCTGCCGCCGGGCACGACAGACGAGCCACATCATCAAACGGCCGAACTGCTTGCTTCCGACATCTCGACCCAGTTTGCAGTCGGGATCGATCGGAATCAGACAGGTAGGACGGGAGATCAGCTCGACTGCGTCGCCGGGACAGAGGGGTCGCAACCGAACCCGTTTGCGGCGGACATCTCGAGGAGACCAGCAATGGAGAAGACAGAGCTGCCGCTGGACGGAATCAAGGTGCTGGATTTGACGCGGGTGTTGGCCGGTCCCTGGCTGACGATGTCACTCGGCGATCTGGGTGCCGAAGTCTGGAAGATCGAGAGTGTGGCCGGGGGCGACGACACACGGGCATGGTCAGTTCCAAACTACATGGGGGTGAGCACCTATTATCTCTGCGCCAACCGCGGCAAGCAAAGTGTGGCTGTCGATCTGAAATCGCCGCAAGGGCGTGAAATCATCTTGAAGCTGGCTACAAAAGCTGACGTCGTGGTGGAAAATTTCCGTGCAGGCACGATGAAGCGGTTGGGTCTCAGCTATGAAACGCTTCGCGACATTAACCCGGCCCTCGTTTTCTGCTCGATCTCGGGCTACGGCCAGACCGGACCGGAAAGCGATCGTCCCGGTTATGATTTCATTATGCAGGCAGAAAGCGGACTGATGTCGATCACTGGGGCCGCCGATGGACCGCCCAATCGGCTGGGGGTGGCTTTCACGGATGTCGTTGCGGGCATGGTTGCTACACAATCGGTCTTGGCGGCGCTCTATCAGCGACGCGATACGGGCAAAGGCCAGTTTATCGACATAGCCCTGATCGAGAGCACATTGAACATGCTGATCAACGTCGGAACAGGCTACTTAAACGCCGGCGTGGATGGGTTCCGATATGGCAATGCTCATCCTAGCGTGGTGCCTTACCAGTTGTTTGAATGCTTGGACGGCTTCTTTGCGCTGGCAGTGGGCAACGACCGGATGTTCAAGGATTTCTGCATCCAGGTCATCGACCGACCGGATCTGGCCGAAAATCCACGCTTCGTCACGGCGCATGAACGTGCGCTGAACCGCGAAGACCTCTTGGCAGCCCTTGGAGAGGCGCTTTGCAAAAATTCGGTTGAACACTGGCTCGATGCCTGTCGCAGTGCGTCTGTGCCAGCGGGTCGCGTGCATACGGTCTCCCAGGCCCTGGCAACGCCCACGGTGACCGAAAGGGGGATCATTCAGTCCTTGAAGCATCCCGAACTCGGTACTATCCGCATGATCAGTCCGGCCCATGGCCTCGCTGGCCAGAAAAACCGCGTGCAGAAGGCTCCCCCCCTGCTTGGCGAGGATACCCGCGCCGTTCTTGAGATTGTCCTTGGCTATGACGATAGCCAGATAGACCACCTGATCCGAACTGGCGTCGTCTATTGCCACGGCGCAGCGGCACTACAGGCCCAGGCGTCGGAGGGCGCTGCGCAATGAGCCGTGCCTTCGCCGCACAGGGGCTTGCGGTTCTTCGCGCTCTTGGCCTGCCAGACGACGCGCCGCACGTGAATCCCAATGGAGGCGCCATCGCGATGGGCCACCCTCTTGGAGCTTCGGGCGCTCGACTGGCGCTCGCAGTCGCCCACGAACTGAAGCGCCGAAATGGCGCTTTGCGCTTTGCACAATGTGCATTGGAGTCGGTCAGGGGATCGCTTTCATCATGGAAAGGCCCTGAGCTGGAACATGCGCACCCCCATTAATCCCGCCTGGACGTCACGCATCACGAGGAAAGCCGATATGAGCAACTATCCCGACGTAAACCTTTACATCAACGGATCATGGCGGCCCGCAGAAGAGGAGCGTTGGATCCCGGTGACCGATCCATCCAGTGGGCAGGAAATTGGTCGCGTCGCCAATGCCTCGCAAAATGATTTGGACGATGCGCTGGCCGCGGCCGACGAGGGGTTCAAGATTTGGAGCCGGACTTCACCGTTCGAGCGCGCCAAGCTCATGCGTCGCGCCGCGGACCTGCTGCGCCAGCAAGTGGACGAGATTTCACATTGGATGACCCTGGAGCAGGGCAAACCCCTGGCACAGTCGCGGCTTGAAACATTGGCCGGGGCAGACATCATCGACTGGTTTGCGGGCGAGGCCCAACGTACCTATGGCCAGGTCATCCCGGCGCGCGCGAGCGACGTGCTGCAGATAACAATCAAGCTGCCCGTCGGGCCCGTGGCAGCGTTCACGCCCTGGAACTTTCCTATCAACCAGATTGTTCGCAAACTTTCGGCCGCAGTGGCTGCAGGGTGCTCCATCATCATCAAGGCGCCCGTGGAGACACCTGCAAGCCCGGCGGGTCTCGTTCGTGCCTTTGCAGACGCCGGCTTTCCTGCTGGCGTCGTCAACCTCGTGAACGGACGCTCACCCGAGATCTCGCGCTATCTGATACCCCATCCTGTCATTCGCAAGATAAGCTTCACCGGGTCGACTCCAGTTGGCAAGGAGCTAGCAGCGCTTGCTGGACTGCACATGAAGCGCGCCACCATGGAGCTTGGCGGTCACGCTCCGGTTGTGGTGGCGGCCGATGCCGATCTTGACCTCGCTGTTTCCACGATGGTGCCGTTCAAGTTCAGGAATGCTGGGCAGGTATGCGTTTCCCCCACCCGGTTTCTCGTCCACGAGACGCTGGCTGAAGAGTTCACCCAGCGTTTCACCGCCGCCACAAAATCGATCAAGACTGGAAACGGCTTTGAAAGCACAACGGAGATGGGTCCGCTGATCAACGAGAAGCGTGTCGCAACGATAGACGGGCTGGTGGCCGACGCGGTCAAGAAGGGCGCCAAATTGATGACGGGTGGCAGGCGGATCGGGAACCAGGGCTGTTTCTACGAACCAACGGTCATTTCAGATGTGCCGGTCTCCGCGCAGATCATGAACGAAGAACCGTTCGGCCCGGTGGCAATAATCAATCGCTTTTCGACGATCGACGAAGCCATCGCGGAGAGCAACCGCCTTCCTTTCGGATTGGCGGCATATGCCTTTACCCGAGATACCGCACTGGCGACGCGTCTGGGCAACGAAATTCAATCTGGCATGACCGCAATCAATCACCTCGGCCTTGCTCTTCCCGAAGTGCCGTTCGGCGGTGTCAGGGATTCGGGTTACGGTACGGAAGGCGGGTCGGAAGCGATCGAGGCCTATCTGGAAACGCGCTTCATCAGCCGCAAAGGATAACTGCGGGAACATTATGGAAATTAATTCCATTTTCGGTTGAACGGCCGGCTCGGAAGTGGCAGAGCTAGAGACGGCTGGCCTATCGCACTTCCGGCGGTTGGCGAGCCTTGACCACGCGCAGCCGAATAGAAGCGATCGGGAGAAGCCAGATGACCGTCCCTGAAAGACCACAGATGAATGGCGCGCAAAGTCTCGTCCACACGCTGGTTGCGGGTGGAATCGATACCTGCTTCGCCAACCCTGGAACCAGCGAGATGCACTTTGTCGCAGCGCTCGACCAGATTCCCGGGATTCGCTGCGTTCTCGGCCTGCAGGAAAATATCGTAACCGGGATGGCGGACGGCTTTTATCGGATAGCTGACCGCCCGGCGACCAGCCTGCTGCATTGTGGACCGGGTCTCGCGAACGGCCTGGCCAATCTGCACAATGCTCGGCGTGCTCGCAGCGGCATTGTTAATATCATCGGCGATCAAGCGACATGGCACCGTCCCTTTGACGCACCACTAACGACCGATACCGAAGGCCTGGCTCGGTTCAGTTCAGACTGGGTGAGGACGACGACCCGTTCGGCCGACGTCGGCCGCGACGCAGCCTGTGCCCTGCAAGTCGCCCGCCGCGCGGGTGGTGGCGTCGCTACGCTAATTCTCCCCTCGGACGCATCGTGGGACCAAGGTGGCGTAGCGGCTTCAACGCTGCCAGATCTCGCCCCAACCGCGTCTGATCCACATGCCATCGGCACTGCGGCCCGAATATTGCGCGAGCATGGCGAAACGACGCTGATCCTGCTTGGCGGCCGAGCCATGCTGGTCGAGGCGCAAGAAGCCAGCTGGCGGCTTGTGCAGGCCACCGGAGCCGAAATGATGGGAGAATACGTCTGCGCGCGCATGTCGCGGGGACGTGGTCGTGTTCCGCTCAATCGAGTCCCCTACGCCCAGGCGTCGGCGCAAAAGGCATTGTGGCGGTACAGTCACATCATTCTGGTAGGCGCCCGCCCGCCTGTGGGCTTCTTCGGTTATCCGGGACAGCCATCGATCCATCACAACCCAGAAACACTTTTCCACGTCTTGTCGCGGCCCGATCAGGATCCTGCCACCGCCCTTACCGACCTAGCGGAAACCCTGAAAGCCCCAAAAGCCGCGATCCCGGACACGGGCCCGCGCCCCGACCCGATCGTTGGCGCACCAACTCCCGAAGGCCTTGCCCGCACCTTGGCCGCGATCATGCCCGAGAATGCTATCGTTTCCGACGAAAGCGTCTCCTTCGGTCGCGGATTCTACGAGCATACGTTTGCAGCGCCACAGCATGACTGGCTGCATTTGACGGGAGGGGCAATTGGCGACGGCCTGCCTGTCGCGACAGGCGCCGCGATCGGCGCGGGAGGCCGACGGCGTGTTATCGGTCTGCAAGCGGACGGTTCGGCGATGTACTCATTGCAGTCGTTGTGGACGCAAGCACGCGAGCGTCTTCCGGTGACTACTGTTATACTTTCAAATCGCAAATACAAAATATTGATCGATGAATACGCGGGAGTTGGCGCAAGCCCTGGTCCGACGGCGATGAGCATGCTGGATTTGACGAACCCGGAACTCGATTGGGTGAAAATCGCCAACGGCATGGGTGTCGAGGCAGCCTGGACCGACACGCTGGAAGGCTGCGCCGACCTGATGAGACAAAGCTTCGCGAGCCAAGCTCCCTTTCTGATCGAACTAGCAATCTGACCTGTAGCCAAGCGGAGGATGCTATGTGGCCAAACGGGACCCGAACACTTTCCGTAGCGCGCGATGGTTCTTGCCCGACGATATGCGAACTTTGAGCCATCGCGCTCGCGACGGCAAGCCCGTGACTGCCATCCTGAACACATGGATCGAGCTAAACCCGTGTCGTAGCCATTTCAAAATGCAGGTGGACGTCAAGCGAGGACTCCTACAGGCGGGTGGTTTTCCGTTGGAGTTGCCTGCAATGGCGCTTGGCGAGGTGTTCTTGAAACCTCGACCATGCTCTTCGCAACGTGCCCGAATGCAGGCTGAAGAATCATGGGTGGCTGCGCCAAAACAGTCCCGGGTTACTGATGGCAGCATTTGCTTAGTTCGATGAGATGCGGGAGCTTTGCCGCGATCTCGGCCATCTTACCCTTGAGCGCGTCGCTAAATGCTTGGAAGGCCACAGTCCCCAGCGGCACTTCGATGCTGCCGCTGATTATTGATTCGTCTAGCAGGCGGACGGACTGAGGCGAATAACTTGAGCACATGAACCAGAAGCTCTTCGTCTTTCTGGAAGAGCTTATGCCATAATACATCTCTGAGAGTTAAGCATCCGGCAAGGTTCCGTTACAAGGGCCTCGCGACAGGCCCGCCTCCCCTGCGAACTGCTGGCCGCGCGACACCACTTGGTGCGATATGTGGCTCAGCATGGTGAAAAGGCTACAGATACCTGGCGCGGATAGAAACCTTGACAGAGTCGAGCAGCACCGCCGCCAGAACAAGAGCGCCCTGGATCATTTGCGTGTACTGCGGCGGCATGCCGAGCAGATTGATTGCTGTTCGGATGGAACTCAGCAGCAGGACACCGGCAAAGACGCCCGACAAACGCCCAACCCCTCCCTTGAGGCTGACGCCGCCAATGACAACCGCGGCGAAGGCCTCGAACAGCATGCCGATGCCGAGATTTGCAGTGGCCCCGGCGGACCGAGCAGCAAGCAGCCAACCGGCAAAGGCAGCAAGCATCCCGCAGATCACAAAACTCCAAACGGCAATGCGCCCCGTGTTGATGCCTGCCCGGAACGGCGCTACCGCATTGCCGCCGTAGAGATACACATATCTGCCGAACGGTGTTTTGGAGAGAATGAAGGTAAAGACCAGGAAGATGCCGATGGTGATCCAGGCCAGGGCGGGAATTCCGAGCAAATGAGCCGTTGCGATCAGACGCAGTTCCGCCGGCATTCCGAAGATTCCCCTGCCGCCGCTGAACGCAACGACCGATCCGCGAAGAAAGATGTAGGTGGCCAAAGTCGCAATGAATGCGTTGATCCCGAATTTGAGCACGATCATGGAATTGAAGAGGCCAATACACGCGCCAAGCACGAGCGCCATCACAAGCGTTGCGGGAACGACGAGCCAGGGCAGACCAAAGAAACCTTCAGTTCCGGACGCGGCGCCTATCGCTGCTGTTAGCATGGCGGAAAGCGCCATGGTGGATTCGATGGATAGATCCATTTGTCCTGCGATGATGGCGATCGACAGACCGACGGCCAATATGCCAACGAAGGTGGATTGCTCCAAAATATTGAGGAAAATGCCCGTCTGTGCATATCCTGGAATCAACAGACAGAACGCCGCCAACAGGGCGAGCAAGATCAGCCACACGGCGTGCTGCAGGACGACCTCGAGTAAACGATGGTTGCGCACCCTTGGCGGGAATGCCTCCAGTGTCTTGGCAGTGTCCATTTTATTCCTCTGATCTTCGTATGGGCGCAACCCGGTGGCCCCGGTCGAGGGCCACCGGCAGTCGCAGTCACTTCACCGGTTCGACTTTTTGCGGCGGCAACTTCAGATTTGCCCAATGGAGCGGATCGTCGACATTTTCTTTGGTTACCAAGGCGCCCGGTATTTTCAGGTTCGGACCCCATGCCTCGTCCGTTAGCACAGACTTGAGCCCCAAGACTTCGTATTCGCCCGCCGTGAGCGGCTCGCCCCGGATGATCTTGTCGAGGAACATGGCTACACCATAGGCCTGTGCGAACATCGGCGCTCCCACGGCAACCTGCTGCCATCCGGCGCGTATCTGAGCCAGGCCGCCGATGTCGCCGTCGGCGTCGAGCATCAGGATGTCGCCTGGCTTCTTGCCGGCCGCCTGCAATACGGCAACGACCGCCGAAGCCAGGTATCCCGAGTGATAGAAGATGAGATCGACATCAGGATTTGTCTGCAGGTAGTCTTGCGCGATGTTGGCAGCGTTGGTCGGCTCCCACTGCATGGCCGCCTTGGTTTCGATCTTCACATCGGGATAGGCAGCCATGATCTCGTCGAAGGCACCCTTGACGCTGACCGAATAGGAATCCCCGGGATCGCCGGTGATTTGCAGTACCTTGCCTTTCACCGCCCCTTTGCGCTCTGTCAGCAGGCGAATGGTCTGCTTGGCGGCGTCATGGCCAATCTCGATCGTGCCAGCGACGGAGGTGAGCGCGAGTTTGGCGGAGGTAATGGGCCGGTCGAACGCAATGACCGGGATACCCGCCGCCTGTGCGCGCTCGACGCCGGGAACCACTGCGTCGAAGTCCACGGCGGCAATCACCATGGCTTTCGGCTTTAGATTGATGACGTTGTCAATCTGGTTCAGTTGTACGTCAGATTTATTTGTGGCATCGAGCGTCGTCACCTTGTAACCGATCTGGTCAAGGAAATGCGCCATCACCTTGGCTGACTCTGGATAGAAGGGGCCTCCCGAGTCAGGGATAAGATAGTATATCTCGCCCTTGTCCTGAGCTGTGGCGAATACTGGTGCAAGTATCAAAAATAATACCGACATTAGTATAGACACGGTGGATTTCAGCATGTTCACTCCTCCCGGTTAATATTGTCAGTTATGGGAACTTGCTTTAGGCTTTGTCCCGGTTATGATCCGGACGATTTCCTCAGGCGAGGTATCGACGGTGTTCACGTCGCCCACGACCGATCCCTGCCGCATGACCACCATGCGGTCCGCGATTTCGAATGCATGAGACATGTTGTGGGTGACGATGATGACTGCGATGCCCTTGCTACGGACATCGCGGATTGTGTCGAGGCTGCGCCGAACCTGTTCGACGCCAAGGGCGGCGAACGGCTCATCAAGAACGACAAGCTTGCCGCCCCAATGGACAAAACGGTTGAGTTCGATGGCCTGTCGCTGACCACCGGATAGGTGTTCCGCATTCATCTTGACCGAGGGAATCCGCGTGCCGGCCTGCCGGAGGACACTCTCGGTGACCTGACGCATCTCCGCTTCCTGAAGGATCGGAATACCGAGGACACGGCGGACGATTTCACGACCCATGAAGAAGTTCGCGACAACGTCGACGTTCATGCAGATGGAAAGGTCTTGATAGACCGTTTCAATGCCGAGTTGCTTCGCGTCCTGCGGGGAATTCAGGTGCCTATCCGCACCATCGAACAGGTAGCGACCGCTTGTCGGCTGCAAGCCACCCGAAATAATCTTCACCAAGGTGGATTTGCCGGCGCCATTGTCGCCCAGCAGCGCAACGACCTCTCCCCTGCGCACGGAAAGATCAACGTGCTCGATGGCGGTTACAGCCCCAAAGGTCTTCGAAATTCCCTGAAGCCGCAACAATTCTCGATCCATGGGCCAATCTCGTTGTCTGCGTTTTGCAAGATGATATATCATCTTTAAGTTTTGGCCCATTGGCAAGAGAAAAATCGCCTCCATTCTTTGCGCTGAGCCTTAAAGCGGTCCTTGCCAACTCAATCCCCGACCACTCGACGGCTACTCGGCCTGCTGCTGCTATGCTGCGGATTCGGGCCGAAGGGCGTCGACATAAGGGAGTCTCGGCTCTTCGAGCCGGACTTTACAACAAACGAGGTGCCGATTGCCCCACAGAGCACATGATATATCACGTTAGCGTTTCGGACCGACCATATCGATGACGTCCACGACACGATCCTCAGCGCAGGCACTTGAGGCCAGACTGCCGGAACTATCGGGTTCGTGGAAATGAGGCGATCCTAACTTAAAACCGCGTCGGAAAGCCGGCAGCAGGCCAGATTTCGACCCAGTCGTGCACAGCTCATCGAAGCGTTGGGAACGGAACAGGGCATAATCACGGCGTCACCGGATTGCCGTGATTTCGTCTGGACACGGCCTGTCGATTGTAAGGAGAGCTAGGCCCTGTTGTTCCCCGCCAGGGCCTTCGGAGAGGTGCTCTTCTTCAGCGCGCGGCAGCTCGCACGGCTTCTTCAGCCACGGCTTTGACCGCGGCCCAATCCGAGGCTTCAATCAATTGTTTAGGCGCCATGTACATGCCGCCCGCGGCAAAGACGTTCGGCTGGCTAAGAACCTCGCTAATTGTTTCGTTTGAGATTCCGCCCGTCGGGCAAAAGCTGACATCGGGGAACAAGGGGGCGAGGTGCTGAAGCCATCGCAAGCCGCCGTTGAGATCCGATGGGAAGCATTTTAGCTCGGAGTAGCCATGCTCCCGCGCCACAAGCACCTCAGTCGGGGTTGTAGCGCCCGGCAAGAACGGGAGCCCGACCTCATCTGCGGCGTTGGCAAGTGAGGGCGAAAACGCAGGGCTGACAAAAAAGCGCGCTCCTGCATCACGCGCCGCTGCAAATTGCTCCGGCCGCGTCAATGTCCCTGCTCCTACGACGGCTTCCTTCGCGCGCGCCGCCATCGTTTCGATGACCGCGAGCGCACATGGGCTTCTGAGCGTCACCTCGATGGTCTTGATGCCCGCCTCTTCGAGAGCGTCGAGGAGGGGCACGGCATGACTTAGCTGTTCGACATGGAGAATGGCGATCAGCCGCGACGTCTTGCTTAGCAGCTCATCGAAAAGTCGTGGCGATGAGAGTGAATTTTTGGGCGACAGGGCTTTCATCAGGGAGTCCTTGAGTTTGTCACCGGAGCGCTTCGGCACGCCGGCGAAGCGAAGATAGAGTCGAAAACCTTAGGCTGCGGCGGCGCAGACATTGTCCTTGAAACGGAAGGTGTAATAGTGGACGTAGCGCTCGCGGCACTTCTCCAGTATCTCGCTTTCGGACATGCCTGCTGCAAATCGATCCAGAGCCATTGGCGACAGATCGAGTTCGGTGCGGCCATTGACGATAAGTTCCGCCAGCTGCTCGCCCAGAGCTGGCGCAATCGACAGACCGCCGACATTGCAGCCACCCAGAACGTATAGACCTTTTGCACCGGGCGCCTCGCCCAGGATATGATGACCGTCGGTGGTCATCGTGGGAAGACCGCCTCGATGCTCCTGAAGCTTGAGGTCTTGCTGGAAGATCGGCAACTGGTCCTTAACCGTTTCGGTGAGCCGCTTCAGAACTGAGAGATCGAGCTCCAGATCCTCAATCCGAAACGATGGCGACATCTGCGAGACATCGACCGGTTTAGGGTCCTTCTCGTAGCCGCCGAACATGAGCCCACCTTTATCGGGCCGCACATAGACATTGGCATCGATGATGCGCGTGATCGGTTGAGTTGTCTCCACCCCCTCGATCGGAGCGGTGATCATCAGCTGGTGGCGCATGGCAACAACCGGTAACTTGCTGCCGGCAAAGGATGCTACCAGCCTCAACCAACCACCGGCGGCATCGACAATGGTTTTCGCAGCAAAATCGCCTCGATTGGTAACGACACGGCTGACGGCACCGTTCTCCACGACGATCTCAAACACATGGGTGTGAGGAAGGAGCACTGCCCCCAACCTCTTCGCGCCGTTGGCATACCCTCGGGGGACTTGCACCGGCTCAAGAAAAATGTCTTGGCGCATATAGGCAACGGCTACGATGCCCTTCGTCGCCAGAAATGGGTTCAGTTCATGCGCTTGATCCGGCGAGATCATATCGACGTCGAGGCCGAGAGTCTTGGCGCGGGCAAGTCGCTCCTGCAGCATCTCAGCATGTTCCGGAAACCGGGCCACTGACATGCTCCCAGGCTGGAAATATTCAATTTCCTCGCCAGTCTCCTCGGCAAAGCGCCTTATCTTGTTGATAGCGCGCATTGCGAGCTTCGTCATCACTTCGGTCTGTCGAACCTGCCCGCTCAAACCAGCGGCGCGGGCGGATGTCTGGGACGCGATTTCTGCCCGGTCCAGCAGCGCTACGCTTTTCCCCGCCTTCGCGAGATGAAATGCCGTACTGGCGCCCAGGGCTCCTGATCCGATGACAATTGCGTCAAATTTTTCCATGACTGAGCATCCTTTCTTCCACTGGGCGTATGCTGAGGCGAGCCTCAAGGATGCGAACAAGATAAGATAAAGGGAGGGCCATCAGCAGGTACATGAGTCCGACCGCAACATAGATTTGCAGCGGCATAAAATACTCGCTTGTGAGATCGCGAGCTTGCAGCATCATTTCGGGAGCTGAAATCAACGAAGCGACGGACGTATCCTTCAGCAAGGAGATGCTAAAATTTCCCATCGGAGGAAGAACGACCCTGAAAGCTTGCGGCAAAACAACGTGCCGCAGGACCTGGACGGGACGCATTCCAATCATTTGTGCAGCCTCGCGCTGCCCGGGGTCGATAGCCTGAATGCCTGAGCGATAGATTTCGGACACGTAGGCGGCGCCGTTCAGCCCCAGCCCGAGAATCGCCGCGTCAATAGCGTGCAGGGTCAGCCCGAATGATGGCAGCCCGAAGTAGATGACGAACAGCAAAGTCAGGGACGGCATGCCTCTGATGATCTCGACATAAGTCTGTGCGACTAAGCGCAAATAGGAATAGCGTGAGAGCCTAGCCAAAGCGATTGGCAGCGCGAGCACGGCCGCAAGCAGAAAAGACAGTCCCATCAGTCGCAGTGTCCAAAGGACACCACGCATCAACTGCGGCATCCATTCGACGACAAGCGAGACAAATGCCATCACACGCTCCTCCCTTGGCTGAAGCGCCGTTCGAGACGCTGTGCAAAGCGCGACAATGGGAAGCTCATGGCGATGTAGACAGCGGCCACCAGGAAATAGATAGGTCCACTGAGATAGGTCCGCGTCACGAGATTGCGCGCATAGAAGCTCAATTCAGGTGCGGCCACGGCAGATGCTAGTGAGGTGTCCTTGAGAAGTCCAACCGCGAAATTCGCCAAAGGCGGCAAGACCACACGCATCGCCTGCGGCAGAACCACGTAACGCAAGGCCTTCATCCGCGTCATTCCGACCATGAATGCGGCCTCTAGCTGGCCGGAGTGAACCGACTGCAGGCCCGCGCGGAAAACCTCTGTCAGATATGCTCCGCCGTTGAGACCGAAGCCGACGATAGCGACCGGGATCGGATTTAACTTGATCCCGATCTGGGCTAATCCGAAATACAAAACGAACAGTTGAGTTAGGACGGGAACACCTCTGAATACCTCGATATAGATCCGGATGATTATCTTCGGCAGGCGAGCGGGGAAGGTCTGAATAAGCCCCAGGACCAGTCCGATAGCGACCGCGAGCATGAAGGAGCCGATCGTTATATGTATCGTTGTAACCGCTCCCCAGAGCAGAATTCCCAGGAATTCGGGAAAAAGCGGTAGTGCGCGAGCCCACTCATTCATGAGGAGGTTCCAGCCCGCAGCGCTGTCGACCGAGGTTCGCGGTTCGGGCGCAGAAGCGCTAGCGTGCGCGGATGCGCCGGTGAGGACACCAGCATGTCGGGTGCGCCCTGATCGACGATGACGCCGTGATCCATGACGACGATGCGGTCGGCCACTTCCTCGGCAAAGGACATCTCGTGGGTGACGATCAGCATTGTCATGCCTTCTTCGGCGAGCTGGCGAATGACGTGCAGCACTTCGCCGACGAGTTCCGGGTCGAGCGCCGAGGTGGCCTCATCGAACAGCATCAGCTTCGGCTTCATCGCAAGAGATCGTGCGATGGCGACCCGTTGCTGCTGCCCACCCGAAAGATGGTCCGGATAAGCGTTGGCCTTATGGGGAAGACCAACCTTCTGGAGTAGATCACGGGCGATGGGCTCAACATCCTCGCGCTTCCGGCGAAGCACTTTGAGTGGACCAAGCATGATGTTTTCTAGTGCGGTCAGATGCGGGAAAAGGTTGAAGCGCTGGAACACCATGCCGATACCGGTGCGGATCTGGGCGATTTCCTTGTCGGACATCGGCACCTTGCGTGCGCCGACGACCTTCTCTCCGATGGACTTGCCGTCAATGGTGATCAGTCCATTTGTCGGCTTTTCGAGATAGGCAATGCATCGCAGCAGCGTGGTTTTTCCCGAACCACTCGAACCGATGATCGCGACCTTCTCGCTTGGGGCGATAGACAGATCAACTCCGTCTATCGCCTTGAAGCTCCCGAACGATTTGTGAAGATCCTTTACCACGACGAGCGGCAGATCGATTTTTGGAGCCGGGTCGGCGTCTCGCTGATCTTTGGCCGATCGATCTGCCACCGCGATCACCCGAAGAAGCTCGAGAAATCTTTCGGCGCATGCGCCCAGGGACCTAGGACGGTGCCCTTTTCGTCGCGATCGATGCCGATGCGAGGGTTGCGTTCGGGCGGGACCAAAAAGTCAGGGTTGTTCAGTCCGTACTTCGCCAGAAACTCCTTGTTCCCGCCGGTCTTCCACAGCCAGGCGATACCGGCATTAAGCGCGTCGAACAGGTCGGTATTCTCTGGGTTCATTCCCATCAAGGTCAATTGCTTAACGCCAAGAATCTTGAACTGTGGGTAAGAGGTAGTTGGAATTACCTTCAGATCCCAATCGGGGTTTTGCTGAATCATGTAGCTGATTGTCGGAGTATCAAGGAACCCGAAATCCAAGCGGCCGGCGCGAATGTCGCGCACGCAAGCGTCGGTGGTGTCGTAGAGCCTCACTTCCGCGGCGCCCGGCACCTGCTTCAATTCCGGAACGATCGTGAATCCTTGGACAGTCCCAAGGGTTCGATCCTTCATGTCCTCAAGTGTGAGCCGGTCGCCAACGGGCATGTCCTTGCGCATGAGCGTGAACTTCGGCGTGTAGTAGATCGGATCGGTAAGAAGCATTACTTCCGCGCGCTTCTGCGTCCAACCCATATTTCCCAACATAACGTCAGCTCGGCCACCGCGGACCGATTCAATCGTAGCCGACCAATCCATCAAAGCGGGCTGTGCCGTTAGGCCGAGTTTCTCGGCGATCTTTGAAATCATTTCGCCATCGGTCCCAATTATCTTGCCATCTTTGACGCTGGTCATTGGCATGTCGCCGTTCATCGCGATGGTCAACGCGCCTGGCACCACTGTTTTTACCTCTGCAGTCGCCGCGAACGCTGCGGGCAGCAAATTGGTCGCGGCGGTGACGGCGGTCGCCGCAGCGCCAACTAAAATGGATCGGCGGGTGAGGTGATGATGAAGACAGGCGTGTTCTGGCATTTTTGATGTCATCGCTGTTTCCCCTTCAAGCCGGTGCAATCCTGAGAGGCGAGGCCCGGCGCCCTCGCACGAAGCTCGGCCCTCAGCTCAAGGGCCGGGTTCAAAAGATCACTCCGCTATTCTCGCGGCGGCGAACACTCCTCCAGTATGATATATCCAGCTCTCAGGCGGAGTTTGGACGGCACCGGTCGAAGACCTGACAGATGTATATCTGCCGCAAGATTCGTAGTTTGCAAGTGAAAAATGCCTGCCAGCGGCATTTTTTGCGACCGGCTAATAAAAAACTGCTCACGCGCACCCGCCCTGGCCGGCTTCAGGAATCATAGGCCTGACAAATGAATCGGGATAGCAGACACCAATTTTCGCGTACTTTACCATATGATATATCCAACTCCTTGTTGGTCGAGAAGCCCCGATGGCCGTTTCAGGCTGACAACCGAGGTTGTTCGAAAATCAGCGCGTGCGTCGCCGGGCCCCTACTACCGGCGCTGTTCGTCATGGAAGGCGCCACGTGCGTCCTCCGTTCAACCGGTCCGCGCTCCTCAACCGCGATAGCGCGTCAGCTGCAGCGCTATCACCGTCGAGCCGATGGTGAGCAAGAGGATCAGCGTGCCTATGGCGTTGACCGTTGGCGTCAGGCCCGTGCGAACCATACCCCACACCAAGGTCGGCAGAGTGTTGCCGGTACCGATGGTGAAGAAGGTGATGATGAAATCGTCGATCGACAGCGCCATGGCGATGAGCGCGGCACCGATCACCACCGGACGGATGATCGGCAGCGTCACCGTGAAGAAGGCCCGTAGCGGGCTGGCGCCGAGGTCGCGCGCGCTTTCCACCACGCGTGGGTCGAAATTGACCAGGCGCGCATGTACGATCAGGGTGACGAAAGGCTGCGCGAAGAGCACGTGGCTCAAGATGACGGTCGGCAGGCCGAGCTTAAGGTCGATGCTGACATAGAAGGACAACAATGCGACGCCGAGCACCAGTGGCGGCAGCATGACGGGCAGCGTCAGCAGGGCCATAATGATCGAGGCACGGCGGGCTGGCATCGCCGCCAGCCCCATGGCCGCCAGCGTGCCGACGATCGCCGAGATGACCGCGACGCAGGAGCCGACGATCAGGCTGTTGGCGAAGGACGGCCAGAACTGCCGGGTCACCACCATCTCCTGCCACCAGTGGACCGAAAGCCCCTCGATCGGGAAGTTGGTCAGCGAGCGCGACGTGAAGGAGAAGAAGACGAGGAGCACGATCGGCGAAAGCAGGAAGACGATGAACGCGACCGCCACAATGCCCCACACGATGTTCGAACGCACGTTCATTGGCGGCTCCACAGCGCTATGAGCAGGCGGAAGAGGTAGACCACCGCTACAGCCGCAAGCAGCATCACGATCGACATTGCCGCGCCCAGCGGCCAGTTGAACTGAGCGCCGAACTGCGGCACGATCAGATTGCCGATCATCGTCAGTTTGCCGCCGACCAGAAGCGGCGTGACATAGTCACCGGCGACCATCAGGAAGACGAAGCTGAAGCCCGCGACGATGCCGCTCTGGCAGCGCGGTACGATGACCGTCGAGAGGATCGGCCAGCGGCCGGCGCCGAGGTCACGCGCAGCCTCCACCTCGCTGTCGGAAATGCCGCGCATCGACGCGTAGATGGGCAGCACCGCGAAGGGCAAGGTGAAATGCATCAGCGCGAGGACCACGGCCTGCGGACTGTAGAGCAGCGAGGTTATCGGCGAGGAGATGACCCCCATCGCCATCAGCGCGCTGTTGAGCACGCCCTCGTTGCCGAGGATCGTCTTCCAGGCATAGATCTTCATCAGATAGCCGCCGAACAACGTGATCAACACTATGAAGAGCAGTGCCTGCGCCCATTCGCCGGCGCGGAAGCGGGCGAGGAAGGAGAAGGCGAAAGCCAGTATTGTGGTGAGCAGCGCCGTTGCCAAGGCGATCACGACAGTGAATGTCATCACATCCCAGTAATTGGCGAAGACATCGCGGTAGTTCGCAATCGTTGGCTTGGCGCTCAGCGCGAAATATTCAACCTGCCAGAAGCTGAGACTGACGAAGTACGCCATCGGCGCGATAAACAGCACGCAGAACACCAGCGCCGAGGGCGCGATCAGCCAATAAGTGGATATGTTTTTCATCTGCCCGCATATCAAGAGGTATGGGAGCCCTGGCCAAGGCCGGGACTCCCCGGCAACGTTACGCGGTCTTGAAGCGCTCGTAGGCCTTCATCCACTCGCTGAAGGTAGCGAAATCGCCTTCCCGCTCGAGCGGCGGCATGCCGAAGAAGCCCGCCTTCTTGCCGTAGTTGGCTACGTCGTCATATGGGTACAGAGAGCGGATGTTCGCCGGCAGCGCCGCGGCGGCATCGACGTTGACGATCGCCTGGAAAGCGACGTTGGCGAGGCGCGTCTGGCCCTCAACGCTGATGGCCCGATTGCACAGCTCATAGGCGGCGTCGAGGTTAGGCGCGTCCTTGGCGATGCAGTAATTGTCGAGCCAGGCGTTGGTGCGCTCGACCGGATAATTGTATTTCACCACCTTGCCCTTGTCGCCGCAGAACTTCACCATCGTCTCCCAACCATTAAATGTGATGGTGACGTCGCCGCGTGCGATTGCGTCGGACAGGTCGCCATAGCTCGCCGCGACGACGCGCGACTGCTTCTTCACCTCGATCAGAAAGTCGATGGATCGCTCGAGTTGCGCCGCGTTGATCTTGGCCGGCGTCTGGGAGCCGGTCGTGACAAGGGAGCCGATCATCATATTGCCGAGCGGGTCGTCCAACATGCCGACCTTGCCGGCGAACTCCGGTTTCAGCAGATCCTTCCACGAGGCCGGTGGCGTCGGGATGGCCGCCGGGTCATAGACCATCGGAGCGCCGCCCCAGGTGAACGGCACGCCATAAAGCTTGCCGTTCACGTTGAGGTTGGGATCCTTAAGAAAGATCGGCATCACCTTTTCGAGGTTCGGTAAGCGCGAGACGTCAATCTCCTGGATAAGGTCGAGCTTCGCCAAAAGCGGAATGTAGCCCATGTAGGGCGTGACGATGTCGATCTGGCCAATGCCGCCGCCCTTGAGCTTGGCGACGATTTCGTCATTGTTTCCGATATAGGTCGTGTTGAGCGTGATGCCCTTCGATTTGAGAAAGTCGTCAAAGGCCAGCGGGTCGTCGTATCCCTGCCAACCGAGGAAGGTGACGGTCGACTCGGCGCGAGCGCGCGTGGCCGGCAGTCCGACTGCACCGGCCGCCGCGGTCGCGGCGAGGACACGGTTGAAGTCGCGTCGCGTCAGCCTGGAGGCCGACAGATTTGAATAATCGCTTCCCATTTTGCTTATCCTGCCTTGTTGTTGTGTGGTATTCCCTCGTCCCGGCTCGGCCTAGGCTCTGACGACGCGTTGCTGCTGCAGCGGCCAGCCGAGCCTCACACGTTCACCCGCTGCCGGCCGCGGCATGACCGCCGCGTCGAGGTGAACGATCACGTTCTGCCCGTCGGGCATCCCGACCGAGCATTTGATATGGTCGCCGAGATAGAGGACGTCGCTGACGGTACCTGTGATCTCGACCTCCAGTGTTTCGTCAGGCCCGAGCAGCCTCACTGCTTTTGGCCGTACCACGACGGTAACGGACCCATCCGGCCCGGCATCGGTGAAGGTCGGTCCGGCCGCGAGCGTTACCACCCCACTCTTGCGTTCGCCGGCGAGCAGATTCGCCTCGCCGATGAACGTCGCGACAAAACGGGTCGCCGGAGCGGCATAGATGCTTTCGGCGTTGCCTTCCTGATCGATGCGGCCGGCATTCATCACGGCAATGCGGTTGGCGAGCGACAGTGCCTCGCCCTGATCATGTGTGACGAAGACGAAAGTGCCGCCGAACTCCTGGTGCAGGCGACGCAGTTCGTCCTGCATAGCGTGACGCAGTTTGAGGTCGAGCGCAGCGAGCGGTTCGTCGAGGAGCAGCACCTTCGGCCGAAGGATCAGCGCACGCGCCAACGCCACGCGCTGCTGCTGCCCGCCAGACAGGGCCGTCACGGAACGGTCGGCGAAATCGGTAAGCCTGGAATGACTCAGCGCTTCCGAGACACGGTCGTCAATCTCGCCTTTCGGCTTTTTTTGCAGGCGCAGACCATAGCCGACATTCTGGCGCACGGTCATGTGCGGAAACAGCCCATAACCTTGGAAGACGGTGTTGGTCGGCCGCTGCTCCGGGCCGATACGGGTCACGTCGCGGCCGTCGATCTCGACAGTGCCGGTCGTCGGCGAGACGAAACCGCCAATAATACGCAGCAAGGTCGTCTTGCCGCATCCCGACGGCCCGAGGATGGCGACGAAATCGCGCGGGTATATATCCAGATCGAGCGGCTCGACGGCAGCGACCGCGCCGTAGTTTTTCGAGATGCCGCGCAGCCTGAGAAGCGCAGGCGATCCGGCCGCCGGCGAGGACGGGGGTTCTGTTTGGACCCGGAGCATCATTTCGTCTTTCGCCCTCCAGTTGCGGAGGCGAGCCGCTTGCGCGATCTCGACGCCAGGAAACGGATGGAAAAATCGACGTTCTCGATGGCAGCCACAGCGCCCAAGTTCCCTTCTTTAAGACGCAACAAATCCGGAGCCATGCTGTCTCATTATGTGCATTTGGAAGATCGTATATCTTTCCTCACATTCAAATTTGTTGCAACAGAAAAACGTTCGTCCGCCCCTCCTTTGGCGCAAATTCGTTATGAACTCCGTGTTCGAGCCGTGGCCAGATTGAGCAACCTCGGGTCGTCAAAATCAGGATGGGACTCGGCATGTGGCTGATTGACACCAATTTTGCCTCATGCAACACACGATATATCATCCCGCGCCGAACGCGGTGCCGGAAGGTCGAATGTCCGGCACCACGAAACGCCCGAGGACCGGAAACGAATTAACTATCGCCGGACCAGGGCGCGCCCCTGCCCGCCCCGCGCCCCCCGGAAAGCCCCAGAAGGACCTTGATATGAAAGCTGTCGTCTTCGAACAGTTCGGCCAGGCGCCGACGATCCAGACCGTCGCCGATCCGAAGCCGACGCCCGAAGGTGTCGTCATCAAGGTCGAGGCGACGGGCCTTTGCCGCAGCGACTGGCATGGCTGGATGGGCCATGATGAGGGCATCACGCTGCCGCATGTGCCGGGCCATGAGCTGGCCGGCATCGTCGTC